>CAYSZZ010000007.1:0-54697 GCA_964435735.1 uncultured Propionibacteriaceae bacterium | reverse complement strand
GCGTCCGCCGATCACCAGCGGCAGGGACTCCCGGCGGCCGGTGGCGACCGCTTCGCCGAGGGCGGCGGTGACATCGAGGAAGAGCGGCTCGCCTCCGGAGCCTGGCTCCTTCGTCCGGTCCAGGACGGCCACCACGCGCGCGCTGGCGGGGATGGCGGCCAGGATCTGTTCGACCGGGAACGGCCGGTACAGCCGCAATACCACCACGCCCACCTTCGCCCCCTGGGCGTTGAGGTGGGCGACGGTCTTCACCACGGTCTGGGCGCCGGAGCCCATCACCACGACCACCCGTTCGGCCTCGGGGTCGCCGTGGTACTCGACCAGCGAGTACTTGCGTCCGGTGAGCGTGGCGAACTTCTCCATCGCGTCGGTGACCAGGCCCGGAACCGCCGCATAGAACGGGTTCACCGTCTCGCGGGACTGGAAGTAGGTGTCGGGGTTCTGCGCGGTGCCGCGAATGTAGGGGTGCTCCGGCGACAGCGCCCGGCGCCGATGGGCGCGGATCAGGTCCTCAGGCACCAGGTCGAGCAATTGCTCGTCGGTGAGCAGATCGACCACGTTCACCTCATGGGAGGTACGGAAACCGTCGAAGAAGTGGACGAACGGGATGCGCGAGGTCAGCGTGGCCAGCTGCGCGATCGCCGCCAGGTCGTGGGCCTCCTGCGGGGAGTTCGAGCAGAGCAGCGCGAAGCCGGTCTGCCGTACCGCCATGACGTCCTGGTGGTCGCCGTAGATCGACAGACCCTGGGCGGCCAGCGAACGGGCCGCGACATGGAAGACCGTCGAGGTGAGCTCCCCGGCGATCTTGTACATGTTGGGGATCATCAGCAGTAGGCCCTGGCTGGCCGTGAAGGTGGTCGACAGCGCACCGCCCTGCAGGGCGCCGTGCAGAGCGCCGGCCGCGCCGCCCTCGGACTGCATCTCCACGACCGTGGGGATCATTCCGTAGACGTTGGGCCTGGCCTGGGCCGACCACTCATCGGCGAGTTCGGCCATCGTCGAGCTCGGCGTGATCGGGTAGATGCTGCACAACTCGTTGAGCCGGTAGGCCGCGGACGCGGCGGCCTCGTTTCCGTCGATGATCGTGCGCATGCTCAGATCTCCTCGATCATCTCGATGGCGTGGACGGGGCACTGCTCATAGCAGGTCGCGCAGCCGGTGCACTTGTCGTAGTCGAACCGGTAGCGGAAGCCCGTGCCGAGCTTGATCACCGCGTCCTCGGGGCAGGCGCCAAGGCAGCCGTCGCACTCGAAGCAGTTGCCGCAGGAGAGACAGCGGGCGGCCTCGACGTGGGCCTGCTCGTCGCTCAGGCCGCCGACGATCTCGTCGAAGTCGGTGATCCGCTGTTCGGGCTCGAGCTCGGGCTGGGTGGAGCGGCGGGCGTCCCCGAAGTACCACAGGTGCAGCTTGTCGAACTCGGCCAGGTCGTGCTTGGGACGGCTGGCGGCGTCCCGTCCGGCCAGCCAGGCGTCGATCTGCCGGGCGGCGCGCTTGCCGTGTCCGACCCCGACGGTGACCGTGCGCTCGCTGGGGACGGCGTCCCCGCCGGCGAAGATGCCGGCCACGCCGGTCATCAGGGTGCGCGGGTCGACCTTGAGCACGTCGTGGTCGAAGGCTATGCCCGGGATGCGGCGCAAGAAGTCGGAGTCGGTCTCCTGCCCCAGCGCCAGGATCACGGTGTCGGCCTGCAACTTCTCGAACCGTCCGGTCCCGACCGCGCGGCCCTTCTCGTCGAGTTCCATGATCTCGACGGTCAGGTCCTCTTCGTCCACGCTGGAGATGGTGCGCAGCCAGTTCATCGTGACACCCTCGCGGACCGCGCCCTCCTTCTCCTCGTCGTGGGCGGGCATCTGCTCCTCGGTGCGCCGGTAGATCACGATCGACTCCTCGGCGCCCAGCCGGCGGGCCACCCGGGCCGCGTCCATCGCGGTGTTGCCGCCCCCGTAGACCGCGACCTTGCGTCCGATGATCGGACGCTCGCCGCTGGCCACCCCGCGCAGGAAGCTGACCGCGTCGACGATCCGGCCGGCGTCCTGCCCGGGGATGTCGATCCGGCGGGAGAGGTGGGCGCCGATCGCCACGAAGCAGGCGTCGAAACCGCCTTCGGCCTGGTCGGCCAGCAGATCCTTCACCCGGTAGTCGGTGACGATCCGGACGCCCAGGTCGACCAGCCGCTGCACCTCGGCGTCCAGCACATTGCGGGGCAGCCGGTACTCGGGGATGCCGTAGCGCATCATGCCGCCGGGCAGCGGCGAGGCGTCCCGGATCTCGACCTCGTGACCGGCCATCGCCAGGTGGTAGGCGGCCGACAGCCCGGAGGGCCCTGCGCCCACCACCAGCACCCGGCGTCCCGAGGAGAACCGCGGCTTGGCGAAGCTCCAGCCCCGCTCGATCGCCAGGTCGCCGAGGTACCGCTCGACGGAGTGGATGGAGACCGAGCCGTCCAGCTCGATGCGGTTGCAGGCGGTCTCGCAGGGGTGGTAGCAGACCCGGCCGTGGATGGCGGGGAAGGGGTTGTTCTTCACCAGTTCGCGCCAGGCGGCCTCGTCCTGGCCGGCCTTGACCAGTCGCAGCCACTCCTGGATGTTCTCCCCGGCCGGGCAGGCGTTGTTGCACGGCGGCAGCAGATCCACGTACACGGGCATCCGGGAGCGCACGGGCGCGACCCGCCCGCCCTCGGAAGCGAGATCGGGCAGCTGGGTGATGTCACGAGCCATGGCGGACCCCTATTAGGCGGCAGATTTCGTTGCCAATGTAGTGCGACAAGGGGATTCCCGCTGGCGGTTCGCGAAACTCGTAACGGTCTGCGACAAGGGGATTTAGGGAACGTAGGTGGTGCGTAAACCGAGCTGATCCGGCCGGCCCGGTGATCCACCGCCGCCGTCCGGGCGCAGTCGCTCCGGCGCCTGGACGGGCGGCTCGTCTAGACTGCGGCTGCCGCCGGAGGGCGGGAGAGTCGATCGGGGGACGCATGTCGCAGTCGTCGCAACGCGGGTTCCGCCGCTGGTTGTCGATCTCCTCGCCACCGCCGTCGCAGCAGCGGCCGGCGTCCGACCGGGAAGCCGCGCTGGCCAGGTTCGAGGAGCTGTGCGCGCTGGACGACGAGCGGGTCGGCGAGTCCACCCGTACCCGGCTCTTCGAGCCCGAGGGACAGGCGATCGCCACCATCGTCGCCTGGCACGGCTTCACCAACGCTCCCAGCCAGTTCGTCGCAGTGGCCGGTGCCCTGGCAGGACTGGGCTATCGGGTGCTGGTGCCGCGGCAACCCCACCAGGGCTTCACCGACGTGCTGAACCGGTCGCTGTCGGAGCTGACCGTGGCCGAGTTGACCGCTCACGCCGACGCGTGCGTCGACATCGCTGCCGGGTTCGGCGACCCGGTCTGGGTGGTGGGTCTCTCGGCCGGAGGCGTGCTCGCCGCCTGGGCGGCGGCCACCCGGGCCGAGGTGCAGCGGCTGGTCCTGTTGGCGCCGCTGGTGGCACCCAAGGGCGTACCGATGCCGGTGGTGCGCATGCTGGTGAAGTTCCCGCGGCTGGTGCCCCGCTTCTACTACTGGTGGGATCCCCGCGTGAAGGAGAACCTCGGCCACAGCCCGCATGCCTACCCCGGTTTCCCGGTGCCGGGATTGATGCCCTACCTGCATCTCAGCGAGGCGATGTTCGACGGCATCGGCGAGGCGTGCCGGCTGACCCGGGTGGTGCTGGTCAGCAACCCCGGCGACTTCGCCATCCGGCGGGACGCGGCACGGGGCTTCGCCACGGCGGTCTTCGCCGCGCACACCGACTACTACGCGGAGGCGACTGTCGACTCCGAACTCGGCTGGTGGCACGACTTCGTCGACCCGTGGTCGCCGCACCGCGGCAGCACCGATCAGGTGGTCGCGATTCTGCTGGCCGCATTCGGGGTGGGCGATCCCACCGCCGGCGGGGTACTGGTGCCGCCGCTGGTGCAGTCCCAGCCCGACTAGGACCCTGAAGCCGGGGCCGGCCGGGCGCAACTCCAGGCCGATTCTTCCCCGAAGGCGGCCAAGTCCTTCTTCACGATCACCGCCGCTGACCTCGGCCGGGAACTCACGGTGCTGGTGACCGTTGCGAAGACCGGGCACGCCAGCGCCGCTCGGGAGGCGAGGCCGGTGCAGGCGGAGCCGTCGCCCTGAGCGGGGTGCTCACCCGGTGACCCACAACGCGTGGGCGCCGGGGACGGCGAACTGCGACTCGCCGGTGGCAAGGTCGATCACGACCGTGACGGAGTGGTCGGTTGCGCCGGAGGTGAGGTCGTCCGTCGGCGCGGTGACGTCCAGGATCTGGGCCCAGGCGTACTGTCCGTTGCCCGAGACGCCGGTGTCCAGGAGGCGGCCGAGATCGGGCGGGACGGTTGCCACGGTCGACGCCTCGCCATCGCGGGTGTGTTCCAGCCGGGAGGTGATGACCGCCACATCGTCGAAGTAGCCGACGTCGTCGAACTGCTGCACCCACTCGGTGGGGCTGATCATGGTGCGCTGGCCCGCCAGGATGTCGGTGTCCCCGGCATCGCTGGGGGGCGGCAGCGGGGTGGTCTTGCCCATGGCGAGATCGAGCATCACCTCGTTCGCGCCTTTCAGCACGACCAGGGTCGCCGTGCCCGGGAGGAAGCCGAGGAGCTGGTCGTGGATGCCGAGCGGCGACAGCGACGAACCGGGAGCCAGCCCGGTCAGGAAGAACTGGCCCTCGTCGTCCTGCAGCACCAGTGAGCGGGTGCCCGGGACGAAGCCCCAGTCGACGACCCGGAGTTCGCTGCCGTCGGCCTGGGTGACCGGCTGCGGCGGTTTGGCGACATCGGTCATGTCCTGGAGGAACAGGGTGTTGTCGTAGAACCGGTCGGTCCCGCTCTCGGTCCCGACCACCGTGTAGCCGACCATTCCCTGTTCCGCGGAGCCCGCCAGCAGGCCGACCGCGGTTCCCTGGGGGGTCTCCAGGGTCATCAGGTCGGCGTCCGGTCCAGCCGAAGCCGCCAGCCGGGTCTCCAGATCGCTTTCCCGGACGACGGCGACCACCATGCCGGCGACGACCGTGTAGCTCTCGATACCGGGCGTGGCCAGCACCGGGACCGGCTCGCCGCCGGGTTCGGTGCGCAGCACCTGATCGTCCTCGCCGAAGCCGCCTGGTCCCCGGCTGGCCAGTGAGTACACGGCATAGCCCGGCGTGGTGAAGGAGTAGCTCCACTCGCTGGGGACGTGGGTATGGCGGCTGCGGACTTCCGAGATCGTGACCGTGTAGTCGGTGGCGTAGGCCAGTGGACGGGTGAAGCGGAGCACGATCTGGGCCTCGTTGGTCTCGATCGTGAAGCCGGCGGCGGGAGAGACCGCCACCTGGCCGGCGGTCACCTCCTCCAGCGGCTGGCGTCCCTGCAGCACCAGTGGCTGGCCCCCGGCCGCCACTGCCCGGTCGACCGAGATCGTCGCGCTGACCAGATCGGGTCCGCGGCGGGCGCCGGCGATCCCGAGCAGCGTGGCGACCACGGCGAGGGCTCCGGCCAGACCGAGCCCGAGCACCCAGAAGCTGCGCGCGCTGCGGCTAGAAGTCATAGGGCTGGTCGGGGCGCTCGATGGCTTCGATCGAGGTCGGCTTCAGCACCACGCCGCCGGGCGTGGTGGCGTCGGTGATCACCAGGGTGCCGGTCACCTGCACCCAGCTGTCGACCTGGTAGCTGTCGGCCCAGTCGGCCATGGCGACGGGGACACCGACCGGCCGGGCATCCACCGTGCAGCAGACGACGACGAAGCGGGCCAGGTAGAAGATGTCCGGATTGCGGCTGCGCGCCTGGGTCACGAACCCGGAGAGGGTCAGCTCCTGGCCGGCGTAGGTGACCGCGGTGGAATGGCGGGAGAGCACCGCGGCCCAGTCGCGCAGCTGGAAGTTGGCCGGATCGCCGCCCATCAGCTGGATGTCGGCCTCGGCGGAGGAGTTCAGGCTGCGCTGATCGACGGTGGCGGTGGTGAGCGTCGCAGGCGGCATCACCAGCAATCCGATCACGAGCGCCACGGCGGCCAGCGCACCGCCGCTGCCCTTGAGCCGTCGCCGCCAACCGCTCACGTCGCGGTGGTCGTGCTCGTGCTCGTCGCTCGTCTGGCGCCCGGCGATCGCGTAGGCAGCGATGGTCGCGATCAGGCCGAGCCCGACCACGATGGTGGTGAAGGTGAAGTAGCGCGGATGGATGTACAGGCCGAGCTGGCCGGTGGCGGCCAGCCAGAGGGTGGCAACGCTGCCGATCAGGGCGAGCACCGTGCCGGCGGACGGCCCGGTGGGTTGGGCCGGACCCTGGCTCGGGTGCCCCGGATGATGGTGTTCAGAGGACAAGGTTCAACCCCATTCCGAGGACGAGCACGCACAGCGCGACCAGAGTGGCGATCAGGGCGAGGGCGCGGGTGGTGAAGGTGGTGCGCAGCAGGGCGAGCATCTTGATGTCGATCATCGCGCCGAAGACGAGGAAGGCGACGATGCCGCCCGGCATGAAGGTGGCGGAGAACGACAGGATGAAGAAGGCGTCGACGTTGGAACAGACCGACACCACGAAGGCGAGCGTCATCAGCACCAGCACCGAGAGCACCGGATTGCTGCCCAGTTCCACCAGCAGGTCGCGGGGAACGCCCACCTGGATCGCGCCGGCGATCACCGAGCCGGCGACCAGCGCCGGCAGCATGGTGGTGGTCTCCTCGGCGAACAGCCGGGCGGAGCGGATCGTCCGGGTCTGTGGCACGCCCGGCGTGGCGTGGCAGCGGGCCTCGAAGTCAGCGGTGAGCAGCGAGGACGGATCGGGGTGGCGGCTGAACAGCCAGCCCAGCAGGTTGGCGATCACGAACGCCCCCGCGATCCGGGCGATCAGGATGCCGTCCTGCCAGCCGAAGGCCTGATAGGTGGTGATGATGGTCACCGGATTGAGGATCGGCGCCGCGAGCAGGAAGGTGAGCGCATCCCCGACCCCCAGTCCGCGCATCATCAGCCCGCGTGCCAGCGGAACGTTGCCGCACTCGCAGACCGGGAAGAACACGCCGAGGACGGAGAGCGCCATCCGGCGGAGGAAGGGATTGCGTGGCAGGTAGCGCTGCCACACCCGGTCGGGGATCCAGACCTGGACCAGGACCGAGATCCCGATTCCGAGGAAGACGAAGGGCAGGGATTCGATGAACACGCTGGCCGACAGCGTGACGAAGTCGCGCCCGGCGTCCGGCAGCCACTGCGTCCACTCCGGGTAGGAGATGAGGCGCAGCACCAGCAGGGCCACGCCGATCGCCAGGATCACCCCGGACCGGATCAGCAGAGGACGTCGATTCGGCGTCGGCGCGGTCGGCCGGGCCGTACGCGCCTGCGTCGACTGCATGGTCCTGCCTTCGGGTCGAGAAGTCGGGGCTCAGTGTAGTCAGGCCCCCGCCGGAGAGGCTCGCTGCACCTGGGACACCGGGGACGGTTCCTGGTGTCCCAGGTAGCCAGGCGCAATTTCGGTTCCGTTCCCAGAGTGGTGGGACGGTAGTCGCCGAAGTTGGGGACGGTTCCTAACCCCGGCCAGCCGCGCGGGTAGTGGCCGGAGTTGGGGACGGTTCCTAACTCCGGCCAGCCGCGCGGGTAGTGGCCGGAGTTGGGGACGGTTCCTAACTCCGGCCAGCCGCGCACCTGCAACGCCTGCCTCGCCGTGGCCGGAGTTGGAACCGTCCCCGACTCCGGCCAGGTCAGTGTTCGTCGTAGTGGTCGCCGTGGGGGGCGTGGCGGTGGCCGTCGTGGACGTAGTCGATGTGGCCGGCGTGCTCGACCGCGACGTGCTCGCAGTCGGGCCCGTGGACGTGTGGATGGTGTTCGGAGACCTGCTCCGGTGGGGCGTCGTCGGGGGAGCCGACCTCGATCGGGCGGTCGGGACGTCCCTGCAACAGCCGGGCGAAGGGCCAACTGGCGGCGAACAGGATGATCGCGATCACCACGATCAGCGCGCCCGGCGCGGTGTTGAGGTAGTACGACCCGACCGTGCCGGAGACAGCGGCCACCGCGCCCACGCCCATGCTGGTGAAGAGCCCGACCCGGAAGCCGGTGGCCAGTTGGGTCGCGGTCGCCACCGGGACGACCATCAGCGCGCTCACCAGCAGCAGCCCGACCGTCCGCATCGAGACCGTCACGGTGATCGCGGCCAACGCGACCACCAGGATGTTCAGCCAGCGGGTCGGCAGCCCGATGGTGCGGGCGAACGGTTCGTCCGCTGAGACCGCGAACAGTTGCGGCATCAGTCCGATGGCGACCAGGAGCACCACCGCCCCCAGCACCGCGATGGCCCACAGGTCGGCCGTGCCAACGGTCAGCAGTGAGCCGAACAGGTAGCCCGCCAGCGCTCCCGCTCCCTGGCCGGCGAGGGCGGCCAGCAGCAGCCCGCCGGCCAGGCCCCCGTAGAAGATGATCGCCAACCCGACGTCGCCCTGGGCGCGGCCGGATTCGCGCAGCAACTCGATGGCCACCGCGCCGATCACACAGACCGCGATCGCCAACGGCAGGGGAGCGGTACCGGTCAGCATCGCCAGGCCCACCCCGGCCACCGCCAGGTGGCCCAGGCCGTCCCCCAGCAGGCTGAGCCGGCGTTGCACGATGTAGGTTCCGATCGCCGGAGCGGTGACACCGGTGATGACCGCGGCCAGCAGCGCTCGTTGCATGAACTCCAGGGCGAGCCAGTCCATCACACCGACTCCAGCCCGGTCTGGTGGGGACGGGGGCGGCTGGCGGCCAGCTCGCTGATCTCGTGACCGCCATGCCGGTGGGATGCGTCGGGGGTGTGGGGCACCACCCGTCCGTCCTGGACGAAGATCGCGCGATCGATGACATCGGCGAAGGGGCCGAGTTCGTGCAGCACCATCACCACGGTGACTCCCTGGGACACGAGGCGCCGGGCGACATCGGCGAGCAGTTGCTGGGTGACGTGGTCGACCCCGGCCAGCGGCTCGTCCCACAACATCAGTTGGGCGTGCGAGGCCAGGGCGCGGGCGATCAGGACGCGCTGCTGCTGCCCGCCCGAGAGCCGGACGAACCGGTGCCGGGCACGGTCGCTCAGCGCGACCGCTGCCAGGGCGCCCGCGATGGCTCGCTTGTCCGCGGCGGACTCCGGCCAGAACGCCCGCCGGTGCCCGAGCCGTCCGCTGGCAATCACCTCACGGGCAGTGGCCTGCTGCACCAGGATGCCGCTGCGCTGCGGGACGTAGCCGATCTTCACCCAGTCGCGGAAACCGGCGAGCGGAGTGCCGAAGAGCTCGATCTCGCCGCGATGGGGAACCAGGCCGAGCAGGGCGCGCATCAGGGTGGTCTTGCCGGAGCCGTTGTTGCCCAGGATGGCGACCGCCTCGCCCTGGGCGATCTCCAGGTCGACGTCGCGGACGATCGGGACGCCGCCCAGCAGCACGCCGAGGCCGGCGGCACGAATCGCCGCCGGCCCCGATGCCTTCCCGGAGGTCAGGCGCACTGGTTGGCTGTCCGCAGGGACGCCAGGTTGGAGCGCATCACCTCAAGGTAGTCGCTTCCGCGGGATTCTGCGGTCAGTCCCTCCAGTGGATCCAGGACGTCGGTCTTCAGTCCGAGGTCTCCGGCGATCGATTCCGACACCACCGGGGAGACCAGGGTCTCGAAGAAGATCGTGGTCACCCCCTCGGCTCTGGCGATCTCGTGGACTTCGGCGATCCGGGCGGCGGTGGGTTCCACGTCCGGCTCGATGCCGCGGATGCCCACCTGTTCGAGGTCGTAGCGGTGGGCCAGGTAGCCGAAGGCGGCGTGCGAAGTGATGAAGGCATCGATCCGGCAGTTGGCCAGGCCGGTCTTGAACTCCTCGTCCAGAACGCCGAGGTCGTTGAGCAGGAGGTCGGTGTTGACCTTCAGGGTCTCAGCGGCCTCGGGACGGGCGTCGATCAAGGCATCGCGGACATGCTCGGCGACGGTGGCCAGATTGGTCGGATCGAGCCAGGTGTGCGGGTCCAGACCGCCCTCGTCGTCATGGCCGTCTTCGTCGTGATCGGCCTCATCCTCGTGGTCGCCCTCTTCCTCATCGTGGTCCGCGTCGTCGTCGCCGTGACCGTGGCCGTCGTCGCCGGTTGCCGGGATCAGCTCCAGGAAGGAGGCGGTGTCAACCGTCCGCTTGGCATCGGCCTGGGCCAGCGCAGCGTCGACCGCGGGCTGGAAGCCCTTCTGGAAGACGACCAGATCCGCCGAGGAGAGTAGCGCGACCTGCTGTGGAGCCAGCTCGAGATCGTGGGGTTCGGCGCCCGGAGCGGTCAGGTTCTCGACCGTCACCAGGTTGCCGCCGACCCGTTCGGCCACGAACTCGAAGGGGTAGAAGGCCACGGCCACCGCGAGCGGTTCGGCCTGCGCGGAGTCTGCCGAGGGGCTGGCGACCGGCGACGTGGGTGTACCTGCTGGCGTGGAGCAGGCTGCCAGGGAGGCCAGGGCGAATGCCGCGCCGAAGAGGACGGTGTGCGGCCGCGTTGTGAGGTTCATGGTAATCATTCTCATACTCATTGAGTACGGTGTCAAAGCCGTCCACCCGCCGGAATCCCGCGACGGCGCGATGTCAGGTGGGGTGGGGGCGTTCGGCGGGGAGTTCGGCGAGGCCGGATCCCGCGGGTTCCTGGACGTGGCTGAGCGCGTCGGAGATCACGTGGCTGACGTGCTGGTCGGCCAGTCGGTACGCCATCTCCTTGCCGTTGCGGACGGCGGTGACCAGCCCGCTCTGCCGCAGCGTCCGCAGGTGCTGGGAAACCAGTGGTTGGGACAGCTCCGTGGCCTCCGCGAGGGCTCCGACCGTACGGGAGCCGGAACCGAGCAGCAGCAGGATCCGAAGCCGGGACTCGCTGCCGAGTACACGAAAGAGTTGCGCCGCCTCGACCAGCCCGGCTTCGGTATCCATGGGCCCAGTTCAGCACGCACATAAACAGATCACAATATGTCTATGCGTGCGGCCCTCAGCCGCCGACCGCTTGCGTACCCGTCGACCGCTTGCTCCTGGGGCGTGGCGGTCGACGCGAACGGTGGCGCTCGGCGAGGCGGCCGCCAGCGGGATCGTGACCACGACGGTCGGGACTCTGCCGCTCGGCGCCCGTCCCGTGCGGGCCTCGGTCAGGATCGTTGCTCAGTGCGGTGTCGCAGCAGGATGACGCTGTCCTCAAGGGTCGCGGGCTCACCGTCGGGAGAGGTGGCGTCCCGCGTCCGCTCCTCGGCGATCACGACCTGCCAGGCCCGCGGATCGAGATCGAGGGTGGCGACCTCCTCAGCCGGGGTGAGGAAGTGGTGCTCGTGGGCGTGCGCGTCGGCCCAGGGCGGGGGCGCGGCGTGCGAGATGATCAGCAGATGGCCGCCTGGAGCGACCCAATCGGCGGCCCGGCGCAGGATCTCCGTGCGTGACGCGGTGGCGGAGGAGTGCAGGAAACTGGCGGTCACCAGGTCGTACGCCGTGGGGTGAGCCAGCGTGGCGGCGTCCGCGGCAAGGAACCTCGCGCGGTCGGCAACGCCGGCCTCGCCGGCAGCCTCGGTCGCGCGCCGGGCGGCGGTCGCGGAGATGTCGATGCCGGTGGCCCGCCAGCCCTGGCACGCGAGCCAGATCACGTCCGCCCCCTCACCACAGCCCAGGTCGAGTGAGGTGCCCGGTTCGAGCCCGGCGGCGACCTCGGCTAGCACCCCATTCACTCTTCCCGACCAAACCCGGTCGGCGGTGGCGTAGCGCTCCTCCCAGAACTCCGGCGTGGCAACCTCAGGCCACTGCGCGCCACTGGCCACCGCCCGGTCGAACTCCTCGGTGACCAAGGCGAAGTTCACCATCGCGCCGGCCATGGTTCCGGCTCCGATCGACATCGGTACGTTCGCCCCGGGATCGACCACATTGCCCACCGCCCAGACCCGTGGGTGACTGGTGCGCCCGGCCGGGTCGACGGCAATGAAGCTTCCCCAGCCGTTGTCCTTGCGCTCCAGATCCAGCGAGTCGAGGAAGCCGTCCTGGGGACGTGGTCTGCCGGCGGTGAAGATCGCGTCCAGCTCGGTGGTGGTGCCGTCGGCCGAGCGGACGCCGGTGAGCCGGCCGTCCTCGCTGAGCACTTCGGTGACCGGGGCGGTGACGAGTTCGATGCCACGCGAACGCAGCCGGACCGCGGCCTCGGGTGCGAGGCCGCCCAGGCCGTGGGTGAACAGCACCAACCGATCGCTCCACTGCCGGACCAACTCGGCCTGGTGCAGGCTGAGCGTCGAGGTGGCCAGCACGCCCAGCCGCTGGTCGCGGACCTCCCAGCCGTGGCAGTAGGGACAATGCAGCACGCTGGTTCCCCAGTGGGCGGCCAGTCCCGGGACGTCCGGGAGTTCGTCGGTGATGCCGGTGGCCACGACGAGCGCCCGCGCGTGGAGCGGGTCGCCGTCCGCCAGCGTGACCAGTAGCCGGTTCGGTTCATCCGCGACGCGCTCGACCGCGTCCTGGATGAACTCCACGCCGTAGCCCGCGGCCTCCGCTCGGCCGCTTCGCAGCAACGCGGCCGGGTCCGTCCCCTCATTGCCCAGTACGCCGTGCATGTGCGCGGCGAACCGGTTCCGCGGGCTCCCCACGTCCACCACCAGTACCCTGCGGCGAGCGCGTCCCAGCATCAACGCTGCTGACAGGCCGGCCACGCCGCCACCGGCCACTACCACATCCCAGTCTTCGTGCATGCGAACACTTCATGCCAGGATGGAGCCGATTCGCAAGTCAGTTTGCTGAATCTGCAAGGAGGTCGTGATGGACGAACTCGACCGGATCGGTCCCCGGCTGCGGGCGGCGCGGCAGGACCGGGGCTGGACGCTGGAGGACCTGGCCACCCGCGCGCGGGTCTCGGCCAGTACGCTCTCGCGACTGGAATCGGGCAAACGCCACCCCAGCCTGGAACTGCTGGTGCCGCTGACGCGGCTGCTGGGCATCCGGCTGGACGATCTGGTGCGTCCGGAGTCGCCAGACCCCAGGGTGCGGCGTCCGGCCACCCGACGTGACGAGATGGTGATCCAGCCGCTGGCCCCCGAGGGCGCGCCGATCCATACCTACAAGATCACCTATCCGCCGGTGCGATCGCTGCCCGTGCTCCGCGTCCACGACGGCTATGAGTGGCTCTACGTGCTCACCGGGAAGCTGCGACTGCGGCTGGGCGAACGCGACCTGGTGCTCACTCGCGGCGAGGCGGCCGAGTTCGACACCCGAATCCCGCACAGTATGTCGGCGGTGGGGCCACGTCCTGCCCAGGTGCTGAGCATCTTCAACGATGACGGAATCCGGATGCACACCCACGCCGGCGAAGAGCCCTGAGGCGCGGCGACGCACCTCCCGGCGAGACAGGTTCAGGATGAGCTGTCTGACGCCCGGGGGCGCGCAGCAGGGGATTGAGCGTGGTCTTGCCTGACCCGAGACGTCCGGTCAGCGCGATGACGATCTCGACATCGATCACCGGGTAGGTCCGGCCGTCCGTCCACTCGATGGTGCGGGTGGAGGTGGCGGTCGAGCGGGTCAGGAACGCCAGGTCGGCCGAGCGATCGCGGAAGACCACCGGACGATACTCGGGGTGGATGCCCTGCTTCATCTCGTCACCAACTCGACTTCACGACGCCGGGCAGCTCACCGCGGTGGGCCATCTCCCGCAGCCGGATCCGGGACAGCCCGAACTGGCGGACGAAGGCGCGCGGCCGGCCGTCGATCGCGTCCCGGTTGCGCAGCCGGACCGGACTGGCATCGCGGGGGAGGCGGTGCAGCGCGGCCATGGCGGCCTCGCGCTCCTCCGTCTTCAGGTGGGGATCGACCGACCGGCGCTTGAGATCCGCGCGGATGTCGGCGTAGCGGGCGACGATCAGGCGCCGCTTCGCCTCCTTGGCGATCTTGCTCTGCTTGGCCATCAGCGGGTCTCCTTGAACTCGACGTGACGACGGACGATCGGGTCGTACTTGCGCAGCATCATCCGTTCCGGGTCGTTGCGGCGGTTCTTCCGGGTGACGTAGGTGTACCCGGTGCCCGCGGTGGAGCGGAGCTTGACGACGGGCCGCAGTTCGGTGCGCTTGGCGGCCATCAGATCCGCTCCCCGCGCGCGTGGATACGCCGCACCACCACGTCGATGCCGAGCCGGTCGATGGTGTGGATGCCGCGCGCCGAGACGGTCAGGCTCACGTAGCGGCCCAGCGAGGGCGCCCAGTAACGCTTGCGCTGAAGGTTGGGAGTCCAGCGCCGGCGGGTGCGCCGGTGGGAATGGGAGACGTTGTTCCCGAAGCCGGTGGCGGTGCCGAGCACCTGGCAGTGTCTGTGCATTCCCCAACCTTATAAAGATTGAGAATCGCTCGCAACAAACGGGGAGGGGGTGGCGAAGTTCGGGCGAGGGTGTGACGCGGTGGCGGACGGCGGGGTCACCTGAGGCGCGGCCGCCGTGCCGATGGCATGCGGATCCCCTACTGGTACCTGCCGGGCGGACGACCTGAGCGCGCCGTCCGCCCGGTTGGTCGAGCCGCAGCCCGGGCGGAGGGGGCGCCGGGCGTAGCCGGGATCGGGTGCCAGGACGCGGGGAGCCCGGCGTCCAGCGGCCCGGTCTCACCCAGGGGCATCGCGCTGGTGATGCCGGACGCGCGTGGCAAGGTGAGGCGGTGACCACCTACCTGCACGGGCATCACGAGGCGGTGCTGCGCTCCCATCGCAGCCGTACGGTCGAGAACTCCGCGGCCTACCTGCTGCCGGTGCTCGAGCCTGGCCAGCGGCTGCTCGATGTGGGTTCGGGTCCTGGCACGATCACCTGCGACCTGGCCGGGCTGGTCACCGAGGTGGTGGCGATCGAGCCGACCGAGGCGGCGCTCGACCTCGCCCGCCGGGAGGCTGCCCGGCGCGGTGTCGACAACATCGCCTTCCAGGTGGCCGACGTCCATCGGCTGCCGTTCGACGACGACAGCTTCGACCTCGCCCACGCCCACCAGGTGCTGCAGCATCTGCCCGATCCGGTGCAGGCGCTGCGCGAGATGGCGCGTGTGGTCCGCCCGGGCGGACATGTGGCGGCCCGCGACAGCGACTACAGCGGGTTCTTCTGGCATCCCGGTTCCGCAGTCCTCGACGACTGGCTAGCGCTCTACCTGGAACTGGCCCGCGAAGCGGGCGGAGAACCGGACGCTGGTCGCTGGTACCCGACCTGGGCGGCGCGGGCCGGGCTGGCGGACGTCCGGATCACCAGCAGCAACTGGTGCTACACCACCGCCGAGGACCGGGCCTGGTGGGCGGACGTGTGGGCGGAGCGCGTGCTCGCCTCCGCCTTTGCCGACCGCGCGAAGGAAGCCGGCGTGCCGGACGAGGAGCTGCGGCGCCTGGCGACGGGTTGGCGCGACTGGGGCCGGGCCGAGACCGGCCTGTTCCTGATCCCGCACGTGGAACTGCTCGCCAAGGCAGCCTGACGGCGTACCTGCAGGACGATCCCGCCGGCCACCTGCTTCGTCCGACGGATGCGGTGGGCGCAGGCCGGGGCCATGCGGCCGCCCGCGGTGGCATGGGTGTGCGGTGCACGGGCAGAGTCCTGGTGGTTGCCGGTGGCCGGCCCGGCTGTACCGTCCGGGCCGGGACGGGAGGTCACTGGCCGGCGGTGTCCGTCCGTACGCCCAAGGGGAGTGAGGCGGTTTCGATCGGGCCGAGCCAGGGCTCGAACCCATCCTCGGCCACCCGCCACCGGGCGCCGTGCTCGGCCAGCTCCGCGTCGGTGAGCAGGCACCCGTGGAAGCGCACCGCGAGTTGGTTGACCTGCTCCGAACTCCAGTCGCCGGTGATCACCAGCCGGGTGAAGGGCCGCTCGTCCTCCCAGGAGTCGACCACGCCGATGCTGAGGTGCCCGCCGCTGCCCTCCCAGGCGCAGACCTCGTGCGGCCGGGAAACGAGCCAGAAGCAGCCGCGAGAGCGGTGGCGTCCACTGCCGATCGTCTCGATCTCGGCCATGAACCGCTCCGGGTGGAGAGGCCGTTCGGCGACCAGGTCGAGTTGCCAGACCTGGCGTCCGGTGAGCGGGGGCAGCGGCTCGCGCCGGACGGTCGCCGTCCAGGCCTCGCTGCGGTCGGTGTCGTGCTCGCTGGCGAGCAACTCCGCGGCACTCGGTCCGAACAGGCCGGTGTGGATCGCGGCGCCCGGCCGGCCCAGGGCCGCGAGCAGTTCGGAGGCGGTCTGGTCGGCGCCGTCCACGCAGATCAGGGCGTCGGCGTACTCCAGTTGCCCGGCGAGCACCTCCCCGACGCCGCGGTCGTCGTCGGGCACCGCTTCGGCGCCGATATCGGTGAGGCTGGCACCGCCGAGCAGATCCTCGGTGAGGCTGCTGCCGCGCAGCGCCGCCACCACCGTGGCGACCCGGACCAGGCGGCGCAGCTCGCGGTCGTCCGCGATCATCCGGCACAGGTGCCGGGCCTCGGCTGAGAGCGGGAGGTGGACGACGATCGACTCCCAGCGCCGCTGGCGGGCGATCCGCTCGATGGTCGGCAGGACGTCCTCCCGCAGGGCGCAGCCCACGCAGAGGTGATCGAGGTCGACCACCTCCTCCTCGATCACGCCGCCGGCGTCACTGACGGTCCGAATGAGGGCCACAGCCCCGATGTCGATGTGGTGGCGGACGACGACCGCTCGTGGCAGATCCCATTGCAGCCCCACGGTCACGGCTGCCATCGAGGCGGCGTGGACGCCGGTGACCACGATCAACGGAACGGGCGAGGGGCGGGCATGGCGAGTCACGGAACCTCCAGGTACTCTAAATAAGAATCATTGTCAGTTAGACTAGCAGGAGGTGCCCGGATGGGTCGTGTGGTTCCAGGCCGGCGGCGTCGCGAAGTCCTGCCGACGCGCCGATCAAGGGTGGCCCACCCGGCCCGGGAGGCCCGGCCCGGACGCTGGGCGACCTTCTGGTCGGGCCACAGCCTGGCCTCGGCTGAGGATCGTCGTCAGTGCGGAGGGGGCGCCCGCTGGGCGGGGTGGCAGTGGGGGAACGGGATTCGGTAACCCGGATCCTGGCCGGAACGTGACGGATTGGGATGGCCCGGGGGTCAGGCCGATCGCTCAAGATTCATATAAACAGATTGCAATATGACTATAGAAATGATATAGATTCTCGGTAACCGTGACCTGAGGGGAGCAACCATGGTGGGGACCGCACCGGCAACTCGCCGTACCGTGCAGAAGGAGGCGGTCTGGCGGGCGCTGGAGAGTTCGCCCGGCTTCGTCTCCGCCCAGGATCTGCACCAGCAGTTGGTGGCGGCCGGCGATTCGGTCGGGCTTGCCACGGTCTACCGTCAACTGGCCGCGCTCGCCGCCGAGGGCCGTGCGGACACCATCCCGGACGCCGGGGGTCTGCTCTACCGCGTGTGTGCACCGGGCGGTCACCATCACCACCTGGTGTGCGAGTCGTGCGGGAAGGCGGTCGAGATCCAGCCTCCGCTGGAGGACTGGATCCGCAAGGTGGCCGGCGACAGCGGCTACACCGTCTCGCGGCATGTGCTCGAGGTGTTCGGCACCTGCCCCGACTGCACTGCCCACTGAACCGCTTCGCCACTCCGCGCGCTGCCGGCCTGGTGAGTCCCGGCGCCCGGCGCCCCCGCCCGGGGCGCCGGAATGCCGTTCGGACTGGCCCGGGGTGATCTCTGGCCGCCCCTCCTGCGCAGGCGCGAGTCCCACTCGGGTCCGCGCAGGATCGCGCCTCCGCAGGCGTTGATCAGGCTCTTCCAGGGAGCATTGTCCGCCCGTGAGGACAGAGCTCGACCACACGGTCGCAGCGGGCGACCAGGGCGGGGTCATGGGTGATCACCAGCACCGGACGGTCGCTGCTGGTTGCCCAGAGGTCGTCCACCAGGGCGGTGGCGGTGGCGGTGTCGAGATGTTCGGTGGGCTCGTCCAGGATGAGTACCTGATAGTCGCCGACCAGAATGCGGGCCAGGGCCAGCCGGCGGGCTTCGCCACCCGACAGCGTGCTGCCGGCCTCGCCGACGATTCGCGTGGGGTCCAGGTCGAGACCCGCCCGGGCCAGGGCATCGGCGACCTGCTCGCCAGCGGCGTCACGGTTGCCGATCCGGACGTTCTCGTCGACCGTCGTGGTGAAGATGTGCGCATCCTGGGCGAGGTAGCCGACCCGTCCGGCGACCTCGATCTCGCCTGCGACCGGAGGGATCAGCCCGAGCACGGTGGCGGCGACCGTGGTCTTGCCGATGCCACTGGGCCCGACCAGCGCGACCTTCTCGCCCGCCCCCACCTGCAGATCGAGTCCCTCGACCACCGGCGGGTTACCGGGCCAGCCGACGGCCAGACCGGTCAGTCGCAGGCTCGGCCGGGCGATCTGGAGGCCGGTGTCCGGGCGGTCGCCGAGGCCGATCGGCGGTGCGTCCAGCAACTCGCCGACCCGGTCCAGCGCGGTCCGCGCCCGGGTGCGGGTCTGGGCGGAGGCGATCAGATTGGCCAGCGCCTCGTGCAGGGCGAGCGGAGTGAGCACCAGCACCGCCAGCATCACCGGAGCCAGCGTCCCCGCCGCCACCTGCTGGCCGCCGATGACCAGCGCGCCGATCACCGCGGTGCCCGCGGCCAGCACCTGGACGCCGCCCGCGAGGCCTCGGACGACCGCCGAGCGTTCCGCCGCCGATCGCAGCGCGTGGTCAACCTCCTGGA
This sequence comes from uncultured Propionibacteriaceae bacterium, assembly GCA_964435735.1. Taxonomy (GTDB): domain Bacteria; phylum Actinomycetota; class Actinomycetes; order Propionibacteriales; family Propionibacteriaceae; genus Propionicimonas. Next base: position 36,055 of record CAYSZZ010000007.1, on the reverse strand, counting down.
AGCGGGCCAGCCAGGCGCGGTCGGCGTCGTAGGCGAGAAGATCGGGTGCGGTCCGGGCGATCGCGTGGACCGCTTCGGCAAGTCGGCCCCGCAGCGGCAGCATCGCCGCGTCCGCTGTCGCGGAGGCGCGGCGGGCCAGGGCCGGAACGGCCAGCCCAGCCAGGGCCGAGGTGGCCAGCAGGACGAGCGCGGCGCCGGGCGAGAGCATGCCGAGCACCCCGGCGGTCGCCAGCAGCACCAGCGATGCCGAGGCGAAGGGCAGCCACACCCGGACCACCAGATCCTGGATCGCCTCGACGTCGGCGATCACCCGGGTCAGCAGGTCGCCCCGCCGCCGGCCCAGCAGGGTGGTGCGGGCCAGTGCGATGTAGGTCTCCAGTCGCAGGGCCGACTGCAGCCGCAATGCGACATCGTGCCCGGCCAGCCGCTCGGCGTAGCGGAAGGCACCACGTCCGATGCCGAAGGCGCGCACCGCGGTCGCCGGGGCGTACAGCGAGAGGACGGGCGGCAACTCCGCCGCCCTGGAGAGCAGCCACGCCGAGACCGCCATCAGCGCCACCGAGGACCCGGTCGCCAGGAAGGCCAGTCCGCCGGCGAGTGTCAGCCGCTTCCGGGAGCCCGGGACGTCTGCGAACACCCGGTGGAGCAGCGACGCCTTGGTGGTGGGCTGGGCGGAGGTCCCCGCCGCCGCGGGGATGACGGGGCTGGGCAACGGGCTGACCGGCTTAGGGGGATGGCGCTGGACGGCGACCGCGCCCTCCTCTGCGACGTGTTCCAGCGTCACCGATACAGCTTCGCCGAGGTGAGGGCCAGCCTTACTGGCCGAGAGCCCGCCTCGTGTGCTGGCCCTCAGCGCCGAGGGCCGGCCCTCGCTGCGCGTCGGCACCACCCGCGGGTCGGTGGTGGTCAGCAGGGTGATGACGCGGTCCGCCTCGGCGAGGACGGCGGGACGGTGACTCACCACCAGCGCGGCCACCCCGAGCCGGCGCAGGGTGGTCAGCAGTCCGGCCTCGGTGTCTGCATCCAGGCCGGCGGTGGGCTCGTCCAGCACCAGAAGCCTGGCTCGGCCCAGCGTCACCCGCAGCAGCGCCCGGGCGACGGCGATCCGGCGGCGCTCGCCGGCGGAGACCCCTTCGGCGTCGTCACCCACCGGGTGATCCAGGGCGATCGTGGAACCGCCCGCGAGGTCGAGGGCCTCACGGATCGCCAGGTCGGTGGCATCGGGGAGGCCCAGCCGGACGTTGTCCGCCACCGTCCCCGGGATCAGGCCGGGCTGCTGGCCGACCCAGGCGGTCGTGCCGTCCACGCTGGCGCTGCCGGCGGCGGGAGTGAGGAAGCCCATCACCGCGTTGAGCAGGGTGGTCTTGCCGCAGCCGCTCGGGCCGGTGAGCGCGGTCACCTCGCCAGGGAGGACCTCGAAGGACGTGGGCAGCAGGGCCGGTTTCTCCGCGCCGGGGTAGGTGTGGGAGAGGCCGCGAACGCTGAGCACAGGCCCGGCGGGAGCCGTGCGCGGGGCAGCCTGAGCCGGGGATGTCACGGGCGGCGGCTGGGTGGCGGTGACGTCGAACGCCCTCCGCACGCCGGCACCCGCTCCCGAGTCGGCAGGCGACGCCGGCGATTCGCCAGGGCGGGGTGGCGTCCTCCCACCCTTCCCCACGCTCCCGACCTGTGGCCGAACCGCCATGGTCGAGACCTCCGCCACAGCCTGTGCGGTGCCGGCGTCGATCAGGTCGAAGGCGGCGTCGGCGGCGGCGATGCCGTCGGCCGCGTCATGGTAGTGGACGCCGACCTGGCGGACCGGAAGGTAGGCCTCGGGGGCCAGGATCAGCACGAACAGCGCGGTGCCCAGGTCGAGGTCGCCGTACAGGACGCGGAAGCCGACCGTGACCGCGATGACCGCGACCGACAGCGTCGCGAGCAGTTCCAGCACCAGCGCGGACAGGAAGGAGATCCGTAGCGTCCGCATGGTGTGGCTGCGGTGCGCGTCCTCGCTGCGTCGCAGCCCTTCTGCCTGGGCCTTGGCGCGTCCGAACACCTGCAGCGTGGGCAGGCCGGCGACCAGGTCGGCGAAGTGTCCGGCCAGCCGGGTCTGGGCGGCCCAGCGGCGCTGGGTGAGCTTCTCGGTCGTCCAGCCGACCAGGGCCATGAACACCGGGATGAGCGGCAGGGTGAGCGCCACGATCAGCGCCGAGGTCAGATCGGCGCCCAGGATCGCCACCCCGACCACCACCGGCACGGTGACCGCCAGGGCCAGTTGCGGCAGGTACTTGGAGAAGTACCCGTCCAGGGCGTCCAGGCCCTGCGTGACCAGGGTGGTCAGCCCCGCCGTACTGCCGGGTGCGTCGATCGGACGGGCCAGTCGGGCGGCCATCAGGTCGCGCCGCAACTGCGACTTCACCGCGGCGGCGGCCCGATGACCGAGCCACTCCCCGGCCCAGGTGAGCACGGCCTTGGCGCCGAAGACCACCGCCAGCCCACCGACCGCCCACGCCAGCGTCCGCAGTGTCTGGGTGCCGACGATGTCGGCCACCGACCGTGAGATCAGCCACGCCTGACCCAGGGTGGCCACCGCCGTCAGGCTGCCCACGGCGATGCCCGCACCCAGGTAGACCCGGGTGGCGCGCGCTCGGCGCAGCAGCCGTGGGTCGATCGGCCCGGCCATCAGGGGTGTCTCCTCATCCGCAGCAGGCTACCCGTGGGCGCGACGAACGAGTCGAACGGAGTTGCGGCCGGAGTTGGGGACGGTTCTCCACTCCGGCCACGCCGGGACGCCGCCGTGGTGGTCACCGCTGTGCAAGCCAGCCTCTGATCATCCACACCAGGCTGGCCGGAGTCAGGAACCGTCCCCAATCCCGGCCACACACCAGGCTGGCCGGAGTTAGGAACCGTCCCCAACTCCGGCCACAACGCCCGCCGCCGGTTCAGTGGACGCCTGCGGGTTCCTCGTCGGGGATGTTGTCGACGCTGAGCGGACGGCGGAACACCCAGTACGTCCAGACGGTGTAGGCCAGCACGATCGGGACGAAGATGATCGCCGCGATCAGCATGATGAACAGGGTCGAGTCCTGGGACGCGGCGGTGGCCAGGTTCAGCACCTTGTCGGCGCCGTCGGGGTTGGCGAAGCCGAGGTCGGGGAACATGGTCCAGAAGATCCCGACCGCCACGAACAGGGTGGCGAGCGAGGTGCCGATGAACGCCAGGCCCGGGCGCGCACCGCGTCCGACGAACCACCAGCCGGCGACCAGACCGAGCGCGGCCAGTACCAGCAGCACCCAGCCGATCGCGCCGGTGGGGTGGACGATCGCGTTCTGCCAGACCAGGAACACCGCCCCGCCCGCGATCGCCGCCAGGCCGATCGTGCCGGCGAACGTCTTGGCCCGAGCCTGGACGACGCCGCGGGTCTTCAGGGTGAGGTAGATCGCGCCGTGGAAGAGGAACAGCACCACCAGCACGACGCCGCCCAGGATCCCGAACGGGCTGAACAGTTCCAGCAGGTAGGGCGAAGGGGTGAGCTTGAACAGCGTCGTGGTGGCCACGGCGGTGGCCGGCGGCAGCGCCAGCACCGGCAGCCCGATGATGAAGTTGGCGAAGGCCACGCCGAAGATCAGCGACACCGTGAACGAGCCGATGCAGGCCATCCAGTCGAAGGTCCGCCGCCAGGCGGTCTCGGGGTGCTTGGAGCGGTACTCGAAGGCAACCCCGCGCACGATCAGCCCGACCAGCACCAGGAAGAGCGGCAGGTAGAGCCCGGAGAACAAGGTGGCGTACCAGGCCGGGAAGGCGGCGAACATAGCGCCGCCGGCGGTCAGCAGCCAGACCTCGTTGCCATCCCAGACCGGGCCGATGGTGTTGACGATGACCCGCTTCTCCTTCTCCGTCCTGCCGAGGAAGGGGATGAGCATGGCGACGCCGTAGTCGAAGCCCTCCAGGACGAGGTAGCCCGTCCAGAGCACCGCGATCAGGCAGAACCAGACGATCTGAAGTGTGGTGAAGTCCATCGCGGTCTCCTCAGTAGGCGAAGCTCAGCGGAGCGTCGTCGTCGGTCAGGACTTCGGGCTCGACCACATCCGGCAGGCCGAGCTTGATGTACTTCAGCAGCGGCCGCACCTCGACCACCGCCAGCGCGCCGTAGATCAGGGTGAACAGCACCATCGTGGTGCCCATCTCGAAGGCGCTCACTCCCGGCGACACCGCGGAGGCGGTGGTCAGCACGCCGTTGACGATGAACGGCTGGCGCCCCATCTCGGTGAAGATCCAGCCGAAGGAGTTGGCGAACAGCGGCGACAGCGGTGCGGCGATCATCAGGCCGGTCCACCACCAGGACTGCTGGGGCAGACGGCCCTTGCGCAGCATGAACAGGGTGAGGAGCGAGATCCCCATGCCCAGGAAGCCCAGGCCCATCATCAGCCGGAAGGTCCAGTAGGTGACCGGAATGTTCGGCACCCAGTCATTGACGCCGAGGCTGTCCAGCCGTGGCCGGGCGTTGACCTGCAGCGGGTTGTCCGGATCCTGGATCCGGCCTGCCTGGAACTCGTCCCGAAGATCGTTGATGCCCTCGACATGCCCGTCCCAGGTCCCGGTGGCCAGGAAGGAGAGGACGCAGGGCACCTTGATCGACCAGACCTCCTCAGTCCCGTCCAGGGTCCCGATGGTGAGGACGGAGAAGTCGGCGCACTCGCCCTCGCCGCCCTCGGAGACCCAGAGCGCCTCGGCGGCGGCCATCTTCATCGGCTGCACCTCGGTCATGATCTTGCCCTGGATGTCTCCGGTGACGATGATGCCGACGCTGGCGACCAGCAGTACCCAGCCGCCGAACTTGGTGGCGAAGCGATGAGCGCCCAGGTCCTCGACCTGCCGGTCGGTGAGGTCACCGGCCTGTTGGGCGGCGTGCAGCTTCGACAGGTGCCAGCCGCTGATGCCCATCACGAAGCCGCCTGCCACCATATAGGCGGCGAACAGGACGTGCGGGAAGGTCACCAGCGTGACCGGGTTCGTCAGGACCGCGCTCAGGCTGGACATCTCGGCTCGGTCGGTGGCCGGGTTGAACACCGCGCCCACCGGGTTCTGCATCCACGAGTTGGCGGCCAGGATGAAGATCGCCGACAGCATCGTCCCGATCGCGGCCAGCCAGATGCACATCAGGTGCAGCTTCTTCGGCAACCGGTCCCAGCCGAAGATCCACAGGCCCAGGAAGACCGATTCCAGGAAGAAGGCCAGCAGCGCCTCCAGCGCCAGCGGGGCGCCGAAGATGTCGCCGACGAAGCGGGAGTACTCGCTCCAGTTCATGCCGAACTGGAACTCCTGGACGATGCCGGTGACCACGCCCATCGCAAAGTTGATCAGGAACAGTTTGCCGAAGAATTTGGTCAGCCGCAGGTACCTGATGTTGCCGGTTCGATTCCAGATGGTCTGCAGGATCGCTACCAGCATCGAGAGGGCGATCGTCATCGGCACGAAGAAGTAGTGGTAGACGGTGGTAATCCCGAACTGCCACCTGGCTAGGGTTTCCGGTGTCACAGACGGCATACTACTATCGCGCGTCGTAGTGTGGGCAGGGTGATTGCCGAAATCATCACCCAGTGAGCCGCTCGGGCGGCCGGAGACCGTGGCCGGCCGCCCGGATCCGGCGCAGCCGGGGTGTCGAAGGGTGGCAGAACTGCTACTACGAAGTGTCGTACTACGTACCGTCTGGCCTATCATGGCTGGGTGTTGGGCGACTTGGAGACCGCGGTGATGGAAATCCTGTGGGCGCATTCGGAGCGGGCGGTGACCGTCCGTGAGGTCCACGAGCGCCTGTCGTCAACCCGGGATCTCGCCTACACCACCGTGATGACCGTTCTGGATCGGCTCAGCAAGAAGGACATCGTCCACCGCGAACTCGAGGGACGCGCGTGGCTCTACCGCCCCGCTCGCAGCCGTGCGGAACTGGTCACCGGCGAGATCCGGGACCTGCTCACCTGGCTCTCCCCCGAAGAGCGCGCCGAGGTGCTCACCCAGTTCGGGCGATAGCGCCCTCAGGCAACCTGTTCCTCCGGTGGTGTCTCGGCGTTCGGATCCTCGGTGAGGGCGGCGGCGAACTGGGCCTGGTAGAGCCGGTGGTAGTGACCATGGGCGGCCAGCAGTTCGTCGTGGGTGCCCTGCTCGACGATCGCACCGTGCCGCATCACCAGGATGACGTCGGCGTCGCGGATGGTGGAGAGCCGGTGGGCGATCACGAACGAGGTCCGGTCGGCTCGCAGCCGCTTCATCGCCCGCTGGACCAGCAGTTCGGTACGGGTGTCGACCGAACTGGTGGCCTCGTCCAGGATCAGCAGCGACGGCTCGGAGAGGAACGCCCGGGCGATCGTGATCAGCTGCTTCTCGCCGGCCGAGAGGTTGGACGCCTCCTCGTCGATGACGGTGTCGTAGCCGTCCGGAAGTGAATGGACGAAGCGGTCGACGTAGGCGGCCTTGGCGGCGGCCAGGATCTCCGCCTCGGTGGCACCCTCCTTGCCGTAGGCGATGTTGTCCCGGATCGTGCCGCCGAACAGCCAGGTGTCCTGCAGCACCATTCCGATGTGGCCGCGCAACTCGCGCCGCGGCACGCCGGCGATGTCGACGCCGTCCAGCGTGATCCGTCCCGACTGCAGGTCGTAGAACCGCAGGATCAGGTTCACCAGGGTGGTCTTGCCGGCACCGGTCGGCCCCACGATGGCAACCGTCGAACCGGGCTCGGCGACCAGCGACAGGTCGGTGATCAGCGGCTTCGCCGGGTCGTAACTGAACCAGACGTGCTCGAACTCCACCCGTCCCCCGTTGACGATGAGCTCGCCGGCGGTGTCCGCGGGTTCCTCCTCGGCGTCCAGCACCTCGAAGACCCGCTCGGCCGAGGCGACCCCCGACTGCAGCAGGTTGGCCATGGAGGCCAGCTGGGTGATCGGCTGGGTGAACATCCGGGAGTACTGGATGAACGCCTGGACGGCACCCAGCCCGAGCGTCCCGGCCGCGACCTGAAGGCCACCGACCACGGCGATCACGACGTAGTTGAGGTTCCCGACGAAGAACATCACCGGCATGATGATCCCGGAGATGAATTGCGCCCCGAAGGAGGCCTCGAACAGCTCGCTGTTCTTGGCCTCGAACTGTGTCAGGGTCTCGCGCTGGCGTCCGAAGACGGTGACCAGCTCGTGGCCGGTGTAGGTCTCCTCGATCTGGGAGTTGAGCTCGCCGGTGGATTTCCAGGTCTTGGCGAACAGCCGTTGCGAACGCTTGCCGATGACCATGGTGAGGCCCATCGCGATCGGAATGGTGATCAGCGCCACCACCGCCAGCAGCGGGGAGAGCCAGAACATCATGAAGATCACGCCGAGCAGCAGGAAGATGTTCGACAGCACCTGGGACAGCGTCTGCTGCAGCGACTGGGCGACGTTGTCGACATCGTTGGTCACCCGGCTCAGCAGTTCGCCGCGGGGCTGGCCGTCGAAGTACTTCAGCGGCAGACGTCCGATCTTGGCCGAGACCTGGGCGCGCATCCGGTAGACCGAGCGCTGCACGACGCCGTTGATCAGCAGCCCGGAGCCCCAGCTCAGCAGTGCCGCTCCCAGGTACAGCGCCAGCGCGAGGGTGAGCACCTGCGCCACCGCGGCGAAGTCCACCCCGGTGCCGTTGAGGACATGGCCGCTGAACACGATGTCGGTGGCCTGGCCGAGGATCATCGGACCCACCGAAGAGGCCAGGGTCGACGCGATGATCATCGCGATGACCAGCCAGATCTTCGGCAGTTCAGGACCGAGGTTGCCCAGCAGCCTGCGCAGTGAGGGCAGGAAGCTGATCGCCTTCTCCCCACCCATGGCGGCCATCGGGCCGTGGCCGGGTCCGCCGCCCATCCGACGGTCCGGACCGTACTTCGGGCGGGCGTTGGCCTTGATCGGCGCGGGTGCCGGCTCGGCCGGGCTCACGGCGTCCTGAGTGGCTGTGGGCTCGCCCATTTCGGGGGAGCGCAGCGGGGGGGAAGAGCTTTGTGGGGTGGTCATGCCGCCACCTCCTCGGACTTGAACTGGCTCTCGACGATCTCGGCGTAGGTCGGGCAGCTGGTGAGGAGCTCCTCGTGGGTTCCCAGGCCGACGATCCTGCCGTCCTCCAGCACGATGATCTGGTCGGCGGAGCGGATCGTGGAGACCCGCTGAGCGACCACGATCACCGCGGCGTTCGCCGTCTCGGGCGCCAGGGCGGCCCGCAGGGCGGCGTCCGTGGCGACGTCGAGGGCAGAGAAGGAGTCGTCGAAGACATAGACCTCGGGACGGCGGATCAGCGCGCGGGCGATCGAGAGCCGCTGTCGCTGGCCGCCGGAGATGTTGGTGCCGCCCTGGGCGATCGGAGAGTCCAGGCCCTGTGGCATCCGCTCGACGAACTTCTTCGCCTGGGCGATCTCCAGGACCCGCCACAGCTCGTCGTCGGTGGCGTCAGGTCTGCCGAGTCGCAGGTTGCTGGCCACCGTCCCACTGAACAGGTAGGGCTTCTGAGGCACCAGGCCGATCCGGCTCCACAGCAGGTCGGGATCCAGTTCGCGGACGTCCACGCCGTCCACCTTGACGGTGCCGTCGGTGACGTCGACGAGACGCGGGATCAGGTTGATCAGGGTGGTCTTGCCGGCGCCGGTGGAACCGATGATGGCGGTCGTCCTGCCGCGGTGGGCGGTGAAGCTGATCCGGTCGAGGACGGGGGTCTCGGCGCCGGGGTAGGCGAAGCTGACCTGGTCGAACTCGACCTCGCCGTGACGGCTGAGCGCGGTGACGCCGTGTTCGGGCGGCACCACGGTCGAGCGGGTGTCCAGCACCTCGTTGATCCGGCCGGCCGAGACCTGTGCGCGGGGGGCGATCATCAGCATCATGGTGGCCATCAGCACGCTGAACAGGATCTGCATCAGGTAGGCCAGGTAGGCGGTGAGCTGCCCTACCTGCAGGTGGCCCTCGGCCACCCGCTGGGCGCCGAACCAGAGCACCGCGATCTGGGAGAGGTTCATGATCAGCATGACGATCGGGAACATCGTCATCATGTACCGGCCGGCCTGGGTGGCGGTGGCGGCCAGGTTCGCATTGGCCTGGTCGAAGCGGGCGGTCTCGGTGGGTTCGCGGACGAACGCCCGGATCACCCGCAGGCCGGCGATCTGCTCGCGCAGCACCCGGTTCAGGGCGTCCACCCGCTGCTGCATGATCCGGAACAGCGGCGTCATGTTGACCACCAGGAAGCCGATCAGGATGCCCAGCAGGATCACCGCGACCAGGATGATCCAGCTCAGCCCGATGTCCTCGCGCAGGGCCATCACGACGCCGCCGACCGCGGTCAACGGGGCTGAGACCAGCATCACGGCGGTCATCAGCACGAGCTGCTGCACCTGCTGGACGTCGTTGGTGTTGCGGGTGATCAGGCTGGGGGCGCCGAAGTGGTTCACCTCGCGGGCCGAGAAGGTGAGCGCGCGGGAGAAGATCGCGTTGCGGACGTCGCGTCCGAAGCTCATGGAGGTGCGGGCACCGAACCAGGTGGCGCCGACCTGGGCTGCCACCTGGACCAGGCTGACCGCCAGCATGATCGCACCCAGCTGCCAGATCACCGCGGTGTTGCCGGTGGCGACGCCGTCATCGATGATCCGCGCGTTCAGCGTGGGCAGGAAGAGCGAGGCGATCGACTGGGTCAGCTGCAGGACGATCACGCCGACCAGCAGCCAGAGATAGGGCCGCAGGTAGCGGATGAGAAGGCGGGTCATATGGTTCCTAGGGCGATTCCATGGAGGACGACGTCGGCGACGTCGGAGGGTTCGGTCAGGGAGTGGTCGTCGTTGAGGTGGAAGGTGGAAGCGAAGGCCATCGCCTGGAGCACCCCGGCGACCGTCCGTGGCGGACGGGTCAGCTGGGCAGCGTACTCCTGCAGGGCAAGGGCGATCGCCTCGGCCACCCGTTGCTGGCGATCGTGGTGGAACGGCTTGCGATGATGGCCCGGCGGCGGGCCGGTGGGCTCGCCCTCCCCCGGGCGATGGAAGACCGCCATCAGCAGCGCGCGGGTGCGCCGGATCTCCTGCTGCAGGATCTCCAGGATGGAGGTCACCCGCTCGGTGAGTGTCTGCTCCGAGGGCAGTTCGGCCAGTTGGACGATCGCGGGCTCGGCCTCCAGCGCGGCCAGCGCGGCGGCGGCGATCAGATCCTGCTTGGACTCGAAGACCCGGAACAGCGTGCCCTCGGCCACCCCCGCCGCCTCGGCCAACTGACGGGTGGTCAGCGAGGTACCGTGTTCGAGCAGCAGTGGCGCGACAGCATCAATGATCGCCTTGCGGCGTTCGTTCGGGGTCATGGCAGTGGCGCGGCTCACGGATGGAGTGTAGTGAGTGAGTACTCACTCACCAACTGAGTAGTGATGCGTACTCAACGCGGTGGCGCGGGACGGCGGGGGATGGTTCCTGCTGTCCCAGCTTGTCGACCCGCAGTTGGCGGACTCGAGCCGGTGGTCGCCGCAGGGTTCGGAGCCAGTTCGGCCGGCGGCTTCGCCCCATCGAGCCCGGGAAGGACGGCGGAACTCCTGCCCGGGACAGGGAGAGCGAGCGGGTCCCCCGGGGTCCGGCGTGCGGCGGGGGAGGCCTGGATCGCCGGCCGCAGGGTTACGCTCGGTGGGTGAAGCCTGAGAACCTCGATCGTCTCTTCTCCGTGTCGCGCCCGGCCGTCCATCCGGACGGATGGGCGGTGGTGTCCGCGGTGCGTCCCGATTTCGCGGCGGACGCCTACGTCGGCCAGCTGTGGCGGGTCTCCCTGGACGGCTCGGCCCCCCGTCGGATCACCCGTGGGTTCCGCGACACCGCGCCGCGCCTGTCACCGGACGGGCGCCTGATCGGCTTCCTGCGGGCGACTCCGGACGGGCCGCCCCAGCTGGCCATCGTGGCGGCCACCGGTGGTGAGCCGGTGATAGTCACCGATCGCAAGCTCGGAATCACCGGGTTCGCCTTCACCCCGGACTCGTCGCGGATCGTCTTCACAGCCGCGGTGCCGGACGAGGGCCGCTACGGCACCCTGGAGGGCGTCTCCGCGACGGCTGAGGATCCCCGCCACATCACCACGCTCGCCTTTCAGCTGAACGGCCGGGGCTACACCGCCGACCAGCGCACCCACGTCTTCGTCCTCGACCTGCCCGACCCTGGCGACGAGCCGCCGGTCAAGCCGGTGGGCCGTGCTGCGAAGGGGGAGGACGCCGAGGCGGCACTCGTTCCGGCGGCCCGGCAGCTGACCGAGGGCGACTTCGACCACAGCGAGCCGGTGGTGGTCGGGGAGTCGGTGATCGTGGTCTCGGCACGCCACGAGGGACGCGATACCGACCTGCGCGCCGATCTCTACCGGATCGACCTGACCACCGGCGATGCCATCCTGCTCACCGATCCCGAGCTGATCGGCACGAAGCTCTCAGCCGGCTCTCCGGTGGTGCTGTGGGGGGACCTGTGGTTTCTGGGAGCCGACCTGGGCCCCACCGGACGCGACCACGTGGCCACCAACGCCGCGGTCTGGCGGATGCCTTCCGCAGGCGGACCAGCCGTTCGGCTCACCGAGCCTGCCGACCTCGACTTCGTCCACCTGGAGGCCGACCCGACCGATGGCGTGGTGCTTGCCGTCCTGGCCGAACGGGGGACGGGGGTGCCGGTCAGCTTCGCCCCGGACGGCAGCTGGACGCGGCTGGACGTTCCAGCCGGCGCCTCGGTCGTCGAGCTCGCCGGGTCCGGGGGACATGCCGTCGCCGCGGTCGCGACGCCGTCCAGCCCGGGCGAGGCCGCGGCGGTGGGCGCCGAGCCGAGACTGCTGACCGAGTTCGCTGCCCGGCTGCACGAGGTGGCCACCCCGCTTCCGGCCCGTGCGCTGATCGCGACCAGCCCGGACGGAGCGGAGGTGCACGGCTGGGTGGTCCGGCCCGAGGGCGACGGCCCGCACCCGGTGCTGCTGAACATCCACGGCGGGCCGTTCGCGGCCTACGGCCCAGCCTTCTTCGATGAGGCGCAGATCTATGCCGCCGCCGGCTACGCGGTGGTGATGTGCAATCCACGAGGCTCGGCGAGCTACGGCGAAGCCCATGGCGCCGCCATCCGGGGAGCCTTCGGCGATCGCGACATGGTGGATGTGCTGAGCTTCCTCGACCATGCACTGACGACCGTCCCCGGCTTGGACGCCGCGCGGGTCGGAGTGATGGGCGGTTCCTACGGCGGCTACCTGACCGCGTGGATCATCGCCCACGAGCACCGGTTCGCCGCCGCGATCGTGGAACGGGGCTACCTCGACCCGCGCTCGTTCGTGGGCTCGTCCGACATCGGCTGGTTCTTCGCCCACGCCTACAACACCGACGATCCGGCGCGGATGGATGCCCAGTCGCCCACCCTGCTGGCCGGCCAGGTCACCACCCCGACCCTGGTGCTGCACTCCGAGCAGGATCTGCGCTGCCCGCTCGCCCAGGCGCTGCGGTACTACACCGAACTGAAGCTCGCCGGGGTGGATGCCGAACTGCTGGTCTTCCCCGGCGAGAACCACGAGCTTTCCCGCTCGGGTCGCCCCTGGCACCGCCGCCAGCGCTTCGACGCGATCCTCGAGTGGTGGCAGCGGTACCTGCCGGTGTGATCCCCCCACTGCGCCGCTTCCCGGCGAGTGTGGCAGCGAGGAAGGCGTCTCGCCAGTAATGGCCGCGGGGAGGTGCGCGCTGTTGGTGAGCGGTACCGGCTACTGCTGAGGGATGTCCGCGACGTACATGTTGATCGGCGCGCGGCGGGCGAAGGACTCGTAGAGGTGGTTGGCGGCGGCGTTCCCCTGTTTTGTTGTCCATCGGACGATCGACCAGCCGCGTTCAGCGCCGATGTCCAGGACTTGCTGGAGCAGCTTGATTCCGAGGCGGTGGCCACGTCCGTCCGGTGCGACGTACAGGTCATCGATGTATCCGGTCAGATCACCCAGGATCGGGCGCTCGAGTTCGCGGAAGTGCACGAATCCGATGACGTGACCGTCGTGGACGGCGACCCAGCACTGGGTTTGAGCGGCCGAGTCGCAGATCCACGTCCAGACGCGGTCGACGGTGTGGTCGCCGATCTCGATGTCGCCGGTTGCTGCGTAGTCGTGGAACAGCGCCGACCACTGCTCGCGATCAGCAGCGAGTGCGGGGCGAATCATGGGTTCAGCCATGGACGCCATCGTCACAGATATCGCAACTCAACGCGTAACCGGTTCGGTCAGAAGTGGAGTCAGACCGATGCCAGTCAATCCGGTGAAGGTGTGGTCCCCCTCGTGAGTGGGCGGGTACACCCCCACCCGCGGGTACCCGGCGTTGTCGCGCAGAAACCGGGCGAACCGGTCCGAGCGCCGACGCTATCCAGGCAGACAGGCTCTACTGCCCGGTTTCTGCGGAACGGAATGTCGCAGAGCAGCTGATAGCAGGTGTTGACGGGCGGTTCAGAGCTGCGAGTTCGAGGCTTGAGGTGGGCCTGGGAGCGAATGAGCAGGCGGATCTCCCTGAGCACTGCGTCCCACTCGTGGATGACTTGGTGATAGGTGAGCCTCAGCACGAGCTTGCCGCGAGCGACAAGGATGAGGTCGCGTCTGCGATCGGTCTCATAGGCGCTCTCACCGGTGTGGTGCGCGCGGCTGTCGACCTCGATGACCAGGCGGGTTCCCACCAGGAGGTCGACTCGGCCGACGTCCTCAATGAAGACCTGGCTGCGAACACCGATGCCGAGCCGCCGAAGTCGGATCCTCACCATCGACTCGGTCCCCGATTCCGCCCTGTCGTCAGCTTCGGCCACCAGCCGCCGCACCCGGGTCGAGCAGCCGGACAGAATGCCGGCGAGCTGATCCCGCCTGAGCAGACGCCGATTGAGGATGGAGTCCAGGACCACGATAATCCCCTCGTCATCCAAGCACCGGACCGCGGCCAGGAGCGAAGTCGCCAGCGAGTCGACCGCGACCGTCGGGGCTGAACGGATGGGGAGCGGGCAGACGTGGACGTCAGCGGGGAGTGTCGCCCTGGCCTGGTGATGCTCAGACATCCGGATGTGCAGTTGTCGGGTCGGTGGCACCCACACTCCGTGGTGCCGCAACGCGGAGAGACAAGACAGGATCCCGCCCAGGCGCACAGCCCGCAGGACGTCGGTTCCGGCGCTGGCATCGGCATACCAGCCGCGCCGGATCCGGTGGACGCGTCCAGCCAGTTGGAGTTGCTCGATCTCGGCTCTGCGGAGCCCGGTCCGCAAGAGGTCGGAGTATCGCGCTACGCCATAGGGGAGTGTCATGCCCCGCACTCTTGGCAGGCGGAGCCCCCGGTGTGCCAGGCGATCCGAAATCTGTGGATAACGCCGCTCGGTCCACAGGTTGGTTCACCGCAGAAACCGGGCGATCGGGCCTACCCGTCTGGATAATGCGGCCAGTCGGGCCAGATTGCCCGGATTCTGCGGGGCAGGTGACGAGGCGGGGGCTGGTGGGATCGGGATCGGAGGGAGCCGGTCGGCCCGATAACCTACTGCCGTGACTGAGCCGACGATCCCCGACCTCTCCGAGCAGGAGCAGGTGCGGCACGACAAGCGCGCCCGGCTGCTGGCCGAGGGCATCGCGCCGTATCCGATCACCGTGCCGCGCAGCCACAGCGCCGCGCAGGTGCACCAGCAGTGGGGGCACCTCGAGGCCGGCGAAGAGACCGCGGACGTGGTGAGCGTGAGCGGCCGGGTGGTGTTCGTCCGGAACACCGGAAAGCTGTGCTTCGCCACCATCCAGGACGGCTTCACGCTGACCGAGTCCGGAACCCGGCTGCAGGTGATGATCTCGCTGGCCGAGGTCGGGGAGGAGTCGCTGGCCGCCTGGAAGGCGGACGTCGACCTGGGCGACTTCGTCTCGGTCACCGGACGGGTGATCTCCTCCAAGCGCGGCGAGTTGTCGGTGCTGGCGACTTCTTGGACGCTGGCGTCCAAGGCGCTGCGACCGCTGCCCACCCTGCACAAGGAGCTCGGTGAGGAGACCCGGGTCCGGCAGCGCTATGCCGATCTGGTGGCGCGTCCGGAGGCCCGCGACATGGTGCGCACCCGGGCGCTGGTCACCCACGCCATCCGCGAGGTGCTGCACGCCGAGGGCTACATCGAGCTGGAGACGCCGGTGCTGCAACTGGTGCACGGCGGCGCGGCGGCGCGCCCCTTCCGGACCCACCTGAACGCCTTCGACATCGACATGACCCTGCGGATCGCGCTGGAGCTCTACCTCAAGCGGGCGATGGTCGGCGGGGCCGACCGGGTCTATGAGATCGGGCGGATCTTCCGCAACGAGGGCATCGACTCCAGCCACTCGGCCGAGTTCACCATGCTGGAGGCCTACCAGGCCTGGGGCGACCAGACCTCGATCGCGCTGATGACCCAGCGGCTGATCCAGCACGCCGCCGACGCCGCGCTCGGCACCCGTACCGTGGTCACCCCGGCCGGCGAGATCGACCTGGACGGGGAGTGGGCCTGGAAGCCGGTCTACCCGACGCTCTCCGACGCGCTCGGCGAGGAGATCACCCCGGCTACGGACGCCGGCCGCCTGCGCGCCATCGCCCACGTCCGCGGCATCGAGTACGACCCCGCCTGGGGTGGGCAGAAGCTGGTGATGGAACTCTTCGGAGAGATCGTCGAGCCCACCCTGTTGCAGCCCACCTTCGTGTGCGACTACCCGCCGATCGCTCAGCCGCTGGCCCGCCAACACCGCAGCGATCCCGACCTGATCGAGGCCTGGGACCTGATCATCGGCGGTGTAGAGCGCGGCACCGGCTTCTCCGAACTGATCGATCCGGTGGTCCAGCGGGAGCGCCTGGTTGCGCAGTCACTCAAAGCTGCCGCCGGCGATCCCGAGGCCATGCAACTGGACGAGGACTTCCTGGCGGCGCTGGAGTTCGGCGCCCCACCGATGGGCGGCATGGGTCTGGGCATCGACCGGCTGATGATGCTGCTCACCGGCGCCGGGATTCGCGAGACGATCCTCTTCCCATTGCTCAAGCCGCTCGGATAACCGGGACGCGCCCGGCCCCGCCGGGCGTCGACAGAGCGGAGATCACGGCCGTTTCCCAGCCGGACGTGGTCATCCCCCCGTGCTGAGGCTCCTACTTCCAGAGAGTGGCGAGGATGAACGAACCGGCCAGCAGGGTCATGCCGATCACGACATTCCAGATCTGATCCAGATCGGACATCAGCGGCACCGCGATGCCGACCGCGCTGGTGATGTAGAACACCACCAGCCACAGCACGCCCAACAGTCCGAGGGTGATGAACGCGGGCAGCACCCACTGCCGGCTGCCGGGTGCGTTGGTGGGCTTCTGCTTGGCGCGTTCGGCGGCGCGCTCGTCCTTGGCAGCCTGCTTCTTCTTGTCGACAGCAGACTTGCGGACCCTAGACTCTGGCACCCGTCACTCCTTGCACTTGCGGGACGGGACAACAATACCGGGTCGGCAGAACTCTGGCTGGCCACGGGTGCCGCGCCGGCGAGGCTGTGACACCAGGAGCCGGCCGATGACCCGGATCGCGGGGCTCGGACCGGGGCCTCGACGGGGCGGCTGACGTAGGGTGGCGCTGTGGTGAGCAGGTGGACCAGAGCGCGGGCCCGGTTCCGGCGTGCCCGCCGCCGCCAGCCCACTGGATCGGTCGGCGCCCGGATCGCCACCTTCCTCACCTGCCTGGTGGCCGGCCTGATGCTCGCCACCGGCGCGATCTCCGCCGAGGGTGGCGACCTGCGTCCGAGCCGGAGCAGTGACGTGGTCGACCTGATCCACGCCGAGGCCGACCGCAATGCCGAACTCGCCGCGACCGTGGCGGGCCTGCGGGCCGAGGTCGACCGGCTCGCCCAGCAGGTCTCCTCCCTCGACGAGTCGGACTCGCCGCAACTGGCCGAACTCGCCGCGCAGGCCGGCCTGACCGCTGTGCACGGCCCGGGCGTCACCGTCACGCTCTCCGATGCGCCGCTCAGCGTGAAGCCGCACGGCGTGGCCGACGAGCTCTTGATCGTCCACCAGCAGGACATCCAGGCCGTCGTGAACGCGCTGTGGCGGGGCGGTGCCGAGGCGATGACGATCCAGGGCCAACGCGTCACCGTGCACACCGGCATCAAATGCGTGGGCAACACGGTGCTGCTGCACGGCGTCCCGCACGCCCCTCCCTATGTGATCACCGCGATCGGGGATCCCGAATCGCTGGAGGAGTCCCTCGCCGACTCGGAGTACCTGAGGATCTACCGCGACTACGCCGCGGCGTACCGGTTGGGCTACGACCAGTGGCGCGAGGCGGACGTCGTCCTCCCCGGCTTTGCCGGCGTGCTGCAGTCCGGACGCGCAGACCTGCCGCAGTGATCAGGGAGAATGGACGCATGGCGCGCATCCTGGTCATCGACAACTACGACTCCTTCGTCTACAACCTGGTCCAGTACCTGGCGCAGCTGGGGGCGGAGGTCGAGACCTGGCGCAATGACGATCCGCGGTTCGACGTCGAAGGCTGGGAGCAGGGCTTCGACGGCATCCTGCTCTCGCCCGGCCCGGGGACGCCCGAGGCTGCCGGTGTCTGCATCCCGGTGATCCGCAGCCATGCCGGGGTACTGCCCATCTTCGGGGTCTGCCTGGGCCTGCAGTCGATGGCGGTGGCCTTCGGCGGGACGGTTGACCGTGCGCCGGAGCTGTTGCACGGCAAGACCTCGCTGGTGCATCACGACGGCAAGGGGGTGTTCGCCGGCCTGCCGGAGCCGTTGACCGCCACCCGCTACCACTCGCTCGCGCTGGATCCGGAGACTGTGCCGGAGGTCCTGGAGGTCACCGCCCGCACCGAGTCCGGGGTGATCATGGGCCTGCGTCACCGCGCGCTGGCAGTGGAGAGTGTGCAGTTCCATCCCGAGTCGGTGCTCACCGAGGGCGGCTACCAGATGCTGGCCAATTGGCTGGCCGCCTGCGGCGACGCCGATGCTCCGCGCCGCGCCGTCGGTCTGAGTCCTCTGATGGGCACCGCCTGAGGGCAAACCCGGGACGCCGCCCACGCCACGGCCCAACCGGGAGCCGGGCCTGGGACGCCCCGAGCCTGCCTCCGCGGGGATCACCCTCGCACCCGGCCTGGCACCGGTCGCGACGGCGCCATCGGTGGCGCGGGCTCGGTGGCTTAGCCGCCCTCCTCCTCGTCAGCGGGCGGCGACTCAGGCATCGGGCCGGCCAGCACCAGCTTGATCTCGGCGGTGAGTGGCACCTTCTGACCGACGCCGGGCGTCTGTGCGATGACCTGGCCCTCGGTCTGCTCGGATGGTTCGGTGGTGAAGGTCACGTTGAGGAAACCGGCTCGCTTCGCCTCGGCGATGGCGTCCTCCCGGTCCAGGGTGCGGAAGTTGGGAACGATGCCCTCGCTGGGCTTCGCCTCGGCCAGCACCAGTTGGATCCGGGTCGTGCGCGACACGATCTCGCCCCTCCCGGGCTTCTGCGAGATCACGGTCCCAGGGGTCGCGTCCGACGGCTCGCTGGTGACCTTGACGTCCCGGAACCCGTGCCGGTCCGCTTCGGCGATGGCCTGCCCCTCGTCCATGCCGGTGAAGTTCGGCACCACGCTCTCTCCGGTGGCGTAGAGGACCTTGATCGGGGTGTCCTTGGTGATCTCAGCGCCCTCTGCCGGGTTCAGCTGGGTCACCTCGTCGGCCGTGGCGGTGATCGGCTCGTCGGGGTCGACATCAGCGTTCACCGCGGTGAAGCCGAGTCCCCGCAGCTGCTCCACGACGTCCTGGTAGGGCTGGCCGATCAGGCCGACCGGGATCATCTGGGTCACCGGTCCGACATTGACGTCGAACGTGATCTCGGTGCCGATCGGGACCGGGGTGCCGGCCGGCGTCTGCTGCCCGATCACCAGGCCCTTGGTGTCGTCGTCGGCACCGGCGACGTTGTTCACCTTCGCGACCAGTTCGAGCTTCTCCAGCTCCTCGGTCGCCCTGGCCGCCGTCATGTTGATCAGCGACGGCACCGCGACCTGCTTCGGCTGATCGAGCGGGTTGAGCAACAGGAAGATCCCGATTCCGGCGAGGATCACCGCGAGCGTGCCCAGACTGATCCAGAGCGGAACCAGGTTGCGCCGTGGGACGGGCTCCAGCGCGCGGGTGGCGGTCCCGTTCTGGGTGCCGGTGTCAGGGTCGGCGGAGAGCAGGCTCGTGGGGGAGGCCACCAGTACCGTCGGGTCGTTCACGCCCGGCAGCGGAGTCGTCGGACGCGGGGGACGGGCGATGACGTCCTGGCCGGCCAGCAGCCGGCCGATGTCGGCGCGCATCGCCGCGGCCGTTTGATAGCGATCGGCCGGATCCTTGGCCAGCGCCTTCAGAACGATCGCATCCATCCCGGGGGAGATCATCGGGTCGAGCTGGCTGGGCGGAACCGGTGCCTCGCGGACGTGCTGGTACGCGACGCTGACCGGCGAATCGCCTTGGAAGGGCGGACGTCCGACCAGCAGTTCGTAGAGCAGGCATCCGGCGGAGTAGATGTCGCTGCGGGAATCCACCGTCTCGCCGCGGGCCTGTTCGGGGGACAGGTACTGCGCGGTGCCGATCACGGCCGCGGTCTGGGTCATGGTCGCCGAGGTGTCGGCCACCGCGCGGGCGATGCCGAAATCCATCACCTTGATCTGGCCGCTGGGGGTCAGCATCACGTTGGCCGGCTTGATGTCGCGATGGATGATGCCGGCCTTGTGGCTGTAGCTCAGCGCGTCCAGCACCCCCTGAGCGAACTCAAGCGCCTTCTCGGGCTGGATCTGCCGCCCGGTGCGCAGGATCTCGCGCAGGGTGTGACCGTCCACCAGCTCCATCACGATGAAGGGCACTCCGACGCCGGTGGCCGGGTCGGGCTCCTCGCCGGTGTCGTAGACCGCCACGATGTTGGGGTGGTTCAGGCCGGCCGCCGACTGGGCCTCGCGGCGGAAGCGGGCCTGGAAGGTGGAGTCGGTGGCCAGGTCGACGCGCAACTGCTTCACGGCGACGTCGCGGCTCAGGCGCAGATCGCGAGCGCGGCGCACCTCGGCCATGCCCCCGCGGCCCAGCAGGCTGCCCAATTGGTAGCGGCCCCCGAGCAGCCTCGGCTCGTCACTCATCGGCACATCCTTTCAGCCCATCGCCGCGTACCGGCGCGAGTCGCCCTCCATTGTGACTGACGTTTCTGAACCTCGCCCAAGAAACGCGCGGTGCCGCACCGCGCTCCGCCCCGCGGCGACGCCCCCTGGCCCTGCCCGCGGCAGGTGGGAGTGGCGGTGCGGTGGCCGAGGATGGCGACGCTCATCATCGCATCGCCTCGATCACCGCTTTGGCGATCGGCGCCGCCAGGGTGCCTCCGGCGATGTCGGTGGCCGGGATCTCCGCGTCCTCGATGAAGACGCAGACAGCCAGGTCGAGTTCGTCGACGAAGGCGGTGAACCAGGCGTACGGACGGCGGCTCTCGTCCGGCACCGCGGTTCCGGTCTTGCCGCCGACGGTGAGGCCGGAGATCTGGGCCCGGCGTCCGGTGCCGTTCTCCACGACGGACACCATCATGTCGTGCAGTGAGTCCGCCACCGATTCGCTGACCGCGGTACCGTGCTGGCGCGGCTGCGTCTGGCTGATCACCCGCAGGTCGTGGGTGACCACGCTCTCGACCAGGTACGGCTCCATCACCACGCCGCCGTTCTGGACCGCTGCCGCCACCAGGGCCATCTGGAGCGGCGTGGCAGCCACCTCGAAGGCGCCGATCGCGCTCATCCCGGTCTGGGCGCCGTCCGGTTCGGACGGGAACTTGCTGGCCGCCGAGCCGCCGATCTCGGGCAGGAAGGTGTCCCCGAAGCCGAACCGCTCGGCCTGCTCCCGCAACGCGTCCGCGCCAAGCTCGACGCCCAGCCGGGCGAAGCCTGGGTTGCACGACACCTCGAGCGCGTCGGTGAGGGTGATCTCGCTGCCGCCGCAGTTCCCGCGGATCACCACCGTCGAGCCCGGCAGCCGGAACTGCGAAGCATCGATCTTGGTGCTCGGCGACCTGCCGGCCTCCAGCGCGGCGGCGGCGGTGATCAGCTTGAAGGTCGAGCCGGGCGGATAGATCTCGCGGGTGGCCCGGTTCGCCATCGGACGGGACTTGTCGGCGTTCAGCTCGTCCCATGCGGCGCGGGAGGCCTTCAGGTCGTGGGTGGCCAGCCGGTTGGGGTCGTAGCTCGGACTGGTGACCAGGGCGCGGATCGCGCCGGTCTTGGTGTCGATCGCGACGACCGCTCCCTTGCGTCCGTTCAGGCCGTCCCAGGCAGCGCGCTGGGCCTTGGCGTCCAGGGTGGTCTCGACGGTCGCCCCGCGCGGCGTCGCACCGGTGAGCAGGTTGACCAGCCGGTCGAGGAACTGGGAATCGTCGACTCCGATCAACTGCTCGGAGTAGGAGCTCTCCAGCCCGGACTTCCCGAAGTAGTAGCTGTGGAAGCCGGTGACCGGGGCGTACAGCTTGCCGGAGGGGTAGCTGCGCTGGAACCGGAACCGGTCCTTGATCGGTTCCGACTTGGCCGCGGGTGCGTTGCCGACCATGATCGGCCCGCGGTCCTGGGCGAACTGCGCGTCGGTGACCCGCCGGTTCTCAGGCCGGTTGTTGAGGTAGTCGGTGCGGATCAGGTAGCCGGCGCTGATGTTGAGCAACAGCGCGGCGAAGATCACCATCGAGGCCAGCGCCACCCGGCGGATCGGGCCGTTCATGCGCCACCCCCGGGTCGGAAGATCGATTCGGTCATATCCGTTGGTGCGGGTTCCGGTGACGCCGGGGACGCCGGCCGGGAGAGCTGTTCGGTGGCCTCCTCCGGCTTGGGCTCGCCGGGAAGGGTGACGATCGTCTCCTCGTCGGAGGTTTCGGCGTCCGGGGTCTGCCGGTCCAGTGAAGCCGGCGGTTCCGGACGGGGCGCCGCCGCCTTGACCATCACCGTGGGCTCGTCGGCCAGCGAGGCGACCGGGCCGGTGCCGGCAGGATCAAGCGCCGGCCGTCGGACCTGGTGGGTGATGATCAGCAACAGGCCGAAGAGGATCCAGTTCGCCACCAGTGAGGAGCCGCCCTGGGACATGAACGGCGTCGTCAGTCCGGTCAACGGCAGCAGCCGGGTGACGCCGCCGATGATCGCGAAGACCTGGATCGCGAAGACGAAGGAGACTCCCGCGGCGAGTAGTTTCCCGAACGGATCCCGGGCGCCCAGCGCGGCCCGCAGCCCCCGGGCGACGATCAGCCCGTAGATCATCACCACGGCGGTCAGCCCGACCAGTCCCAACTCCTCTCCGATCGCGGCGGAGATGAAGTCGCTCTTGGGCAGCGGTGTGCTGTTGGGGCGGCCCAGACCCCACCCGGTGCCGAACAACCCGCCCCAGGCGAAGCCGAACTGGGCCTGGATCACCTGATAGTTGTTCACGGCGTCGGAGAAGGGATCGAGCCAGGCGGTGACCCGGGCCTTGACGTGGCCGAAGGTGAGGAAGGCGGCATAGGCGCCGGCGCCGAACAGGGTGAGGCCGATGATCGGCCACCCGGAACGCTCGGTGGCGATGTACAGCATGGTGACGAAGAGCCCGAAGAACAGCAGTGAGGTACCCAGATCCTTCTGGAAGACCAGGACGGCCATGCTGGCCAGCCACATCACCAGGATCGGCCCGAGGTCGCGCGGCCGGGGCAGCACGATGCGGCCGAGCTTGCCGCCGGCCAGCGCCAGCACGTCCTTCTTCTCCACCAGATAGGCGGCGAACGCGACCGACAGCACGATCTTGGCCAGTTCGGCGGGCTGGAAGCTGTACGGACCGATCTGGATCCAGATCTGGGCGCCGTGGTTCTCCTTACCGAGGCCGGGCACCATCGGCAGCAGCAGCAGGATCAGGCCCACCAGGAACAACAGGTAGGGGTAGGCGTTGAGCATCCGGTAGTCGCGCAGCAGCACCACCACCGCGCAGAAGGCGACGATCGCGACCGCCGTCCAGGTCAGCTGCAGTTCGGCGGAGTGCATCCGAGGGTCGCTGCCGAGGTCGAGCCGGTGGATCATGGCCAGCCCGAGCCCGTTCAGCAGCACCACCATCGGCAGGATCAGCGGGTCGGCATACGGCAGCCGCCAGCGGACGATGCCGTGGGCGAGCCCGGTGAGCCCGACCGCGATCGCCACCGCCCACGGCCACTCCTCGGGCAGCGCGCCGTCGGTGTTGAGGTGGGTCAGGAAGTAGCCGCCGAGCGCGATGGCCAGTGCCAGCACCAGCATGAACGCTTCGACGCCCCGCCGCTTGCGATAGACGACGACGTCCGCCATCTCAGCACTCCTCGGGCGCCCGAGGCGTCATGGGCGATTGGGTCGGGGTGGGCGCGGGAGAGGTCGTCGGCGACGAAGCGGGGGAGCCACCAGGCGGTGCCGAGCTGGTGGCGGGCGACTCCGGCGCCACCGGCGACTCCGTCTCGGCCGGTGTCGTGGCCGGCGTCGGGGGCTGCGTGGCCTGCGCTCGTTCCTCCCGTTGCGCGATGCACTGGCGGGCCTTGAGTCGCAGGCCCATGACGATGCTGCGGGCCGACTCCAGCGACTCGGCGACGATGGTCGCCCGCACCTGCTCCTGGTAGTACGGCGGCAGGTCGTCCAGCCGGGTCGAATCGACCTCTACGAGCGTAGAGAGGGGTAGGTTCAGCACTGCGTCCGGGACGCCCCGGAAGATCGCCACCTTCGCTTCGGCCGGGCCGACGTAGTACTGCTGCTGGGTGTAGGAGTACCACAGGCCCAGGCCGCCCGCGATCAACGCCAGGGTGAGCACCACGGCGACGGTCACCTTCAGCCAGGCGCCCAGGCGCCCCTTCGTGGTCGGGGCGTATCGGACGCGTTCGGCCAGGACGGTCGGATCCTCGTCGATGTCCTCGCCGAGGGTCGGCAGTTGCATGGTGGTGGTGTCGAAGGGGGCGTCGAGGTCGAGATGCTCGGCCGCCCCCAGCACCTCGACGGGGCCGGTGCGCTCGCCGTCGACGACGTCGGCCAGCACGATGGTGATGTTGTCGGCCCCGCCGGCGGCGTGCGCCAGTTCGGTCAGCCGGGCGAGAGCCTGATCCAGATCGCCGGTCAGTTCGGCCTCGATCATCGCGTCGGTGACCATGCCGCACAGGCCGTCGGAACAGATCAGCAGCCGGTCGCCCTCGGCCACGTCGGCGAGCTCGAGATCGGGCAGATGCTGGGGCTGACCGTTGATCACCCGCAGGATCAGCGAGCGGTGGGGGTGTTCGAGGGCTTCGGCTTCGGTGATGCGGCCTTCGTCCACCAGGGTCTGCACCCAGGAGTGATCCCGGGTCAGGCGGGTCAGGACGCCGTCGCGGTACCGGTAGGCGCGGGAGTCGCCGATGTTGACCAAGCCGAGGTTCGTGCCGTCGAACATCATGCCGCAGACCGTCGAGCCCATACCGTCCAGGGAATGGTCGGACTTCACCAGCGCGGCGATCTGCGCCGCGGCATTGCTGACCGCGTCGTCCAGGGCGGTCAGCATGTCCTCGCCGGCGTGATCGCCGTCCACCGCGCGCAACTCCTTGATCGCCACTGCCGAGGCGAGATCGCCGGCCGCGGCGCCGCCCATCCCGTCCGCCACCACCAGCATCGTGGGGGAGACGTAGGCGGAATCCTGGTTGTTCTTGCGAACCAGTCCGATTTCGGAGTGCGCCCGGTAGCGCAGCGCCAGAGTCATTTCTCGAGCACCATCTGAGTCCGCCCGATCCGGACGCCGTCGGTCGGTCCGATCGGGGTGGGCACGCTGATCCGCTGGTTGTTGACGAAGGTCCCGTTGGTCGAGCCGAGATCCTCCACCTGGTAGCCGGAGGGGCCGAGGGTGATCCGGGCGTGCCGGGTGGAGACATAGTCGTCGTCGAGCAGCAGCTGGCAGTCGGTGGCCCGCCCGATCAGGATCGGCTGGCCGAGGGCGAGGGTGACCCCGGCCTGCGGGCCGTGGGTGATCTTGAGGGTTCGGGGCAGTTTCCGCTCCGCCCGCTTACTGAGCCTGGGGACGGGATCGCCGGTTGCCAGGGCGCCGGCAGTGGCGAGTTCGGCGGGGCTGAGCTTGCGTCCGAACAGGTCGGTGCGGATGACGTTCGCCACGAACAGGATGAACAGCCACAGGGCGGCCAGGAACGCCAGCTTGAGGGCGAGGACGATCAGCTCAGACATCGGCCAAAGGCGAGACGATGGTCAGGCGGGTCGACCCGATCTCGATCCGGCTTCCCTCGGCGAGCGGCGCCTGCCGCACCCGCTGGCCGTCCACAACGATGCCGTTGGTCGAACCGAGATCCTCGATCCGGAGTTGCTGGGGGGCGAACGCGCTGTCGACCACGATCCTGGCGTGCAGCCGGGAGATCCCCGGATCGTTGATCCGTAGGTCGGCATCGGTACCCCGCCCGATGGTCAGGCCCGGTGGGGTGAGTGGATGACGGACCCCGTTGACCTCGACGACCAGCACCGCCTGCCGGATCTCGGAGGGAGTCGCCGGCTCAGCCTCCACACCGGCGACAGCAGCCGAGGTGACGGTGAAACGTCCGACCGGCAACGACTCGTCCAGGCTGTAGTCGATCGTGACCGGTCCGTTGAACAGGTAGCCGTGCTCGGTGGCGTAGCTGCGCAACTGGGGAACGATCTCGGAGTTGAGCGTCTTGGAGTACGGGGTGAGCCGCTCGTAGTCGTGGGTGGACAGGCCGATCTGGAAGTCGTTGGGGACGAGCTTGCGGGCGCGGTCGAGCAGCTTCGCTTCGCGATCGAGCTCGCGTTGCAGCCGGGCGGTGATCTCGACGGGCTGCACATCGCCCTTGAAGGCGCGCGCGAAAGCGCCGCTGACGGCGTTCTCAAGTGAGCGTTCGACGCGGTCGAAGACCCCCACGAGCACCTCCCTAGACCCGGTGTACGACTTCCAGACTATCCAGCCGCGAAGACCCCAGCGTACTGGGGTCCGCCCAGGGTTGGCGTGGGGATCACCCGATCCGCTCCAGCAGCGCGCAGGGCCACCCCCGCAGGTCCGTGCCGGGTTGGAAGGTGTCGCGGTGTTTGGAACCCGTCAGCAGGTTGTGGTAGCGGCCCGGGGGGAGCCCGAGCCGGTCGGTGGGTTGCCAGCCGCCCGCGCGGTCGCGGGAGCGCGGTAGCCGGGTGGCGATCGTGACGGCAGTGGGCTCGTCCCCCCGGGCGAACCCCCAGGCGAAGGGAGAGGTGGAGTCCAGGGGGCGGTACCCGCCACCGATGAACGCTGCCGGATGCCGCTGCCGCAGCCCCAGCGAGATGGTGGTCAACAGCAGCTTCTCGCCGGCCAGCGGGCGGGCGGCGCCTGCCGCCACCGCCGCCCGGCCAGGCGTTGCCCGCAGCTGCCCGGACTTCGGTGGTGTCGGCCTGGCTCCAGTCGGGCTGCTGGCGGGTCGCTTCTGGTCACCCGGCGTGCAATCTCTGCCAGATAGCCGCTCCGGCTGCCATATCTGTCGGTCAGACCCGCTATATGGCAAAAGTTGTACGTCCTCGCCGGCCACGGTCGCTGCCAGCAGCCTGCGCAGTGCGCCGTAATCCACCGCGCGGCGGTTGTCGGGGTCGGTCAGGCTGAGCCGGACGGTCTCCTGCCCCTGGTAGAGATCGGCGACCCCCAGCGCGGTGAGCTGGACCAGTTTGGTGGCCAGCGTGTTGGTGCGGACGCTGTCGGCGGTGAGGCCGGCCCAGCGGGCGAACGACTCGCGGACCTGCGGCGCGGCCATCAGCCCGGGCACCACCTGGGCGACGGTCGCCTCGGCGGCATCGTCGGGGGAGACCCAGGAGGTCCACAGCTTCTGCTCCCGGCCGGCCTTGATGCAGTGGGCTGCGACCCGGTCGGCCTCGATCGGCCCGGCTGGCGTCCAGGTGCCCGCGAGGGTCTGCCACAGGGTCGTCCGAATCGGTGCCGGCAGATCACCGGTGAACGGGGCGAGGCTGGTGACCAACTCCGACCACTCGGCCGGGAATTCGCTGATCGTCGCGATCCGCGCCCGGACGTCCTCGCTGCGCTTGGAATCATGGGTGGAGCCCGACGCCATGGTGGCCGGCCAGCCTCCGTTGACCCGCCCGAGCCAGTCGTGCAGCTCATCGAGGCCGTCCCTGCCCCGATCCGCGGGGAATCCGAAGTGGCCCGGGTCCGCGCCGACCTCGCACAACGTGAGCAGCTGCGTCCATCGGTAGAAGGCGGTGTCCTCCACGCCCTTGGCCACCAGGGCACCGGAGACCTGCTGGAATCGGACGGCGAACTCGGCGCTCAGAGCCGCGTCCCCGCCCTCCGCCCTGGCCAGTGCATGCAGCCACGCCAGCGTCGGATGGAGCTCGGCGGGCAACGCCTGGGCAGCGAGGCCCGCGGCGGTGGCGAGCACCGCGGCGTCCTCGGCGCCGAGCGGGCGACCGGGCCGGACGTAGGCGCGATAGCGGTCGAGCGCCACCAGGAACTCCCGCAGGCACAGCCGGATGGCCTCGGACGGGCGACCGGGATCGAGTCTGAGCGCGAGCCGGATGAGCCGATCGACATCGATCGCCAGCGAGCCGTCGGCGATGAACCGCTTCGCCTCAGCCGCTGTCTCCGCCCAGGTCTGGGCGGGGCGCTCGTCGGTCTCCTGGGCGAGGCTGGCGAGCGGTTCGGCGGCGGCGGGATCGACCTGCACGGCGTCGAAGCGCCAGCTCGCCTCGTAGCCGGTGGTGCCCGCGACCGGCCAGGCCGGCGGCAGCAACTCGTTCCCGGAGAGGATCTTCTCGGCCACCACCCAGGCGCCCCCCGTGGCCGCGTCCAGCCGCTCGAAGTAGGCCTGCGGATCGGCCAGCCCGTCGGGGTGATCCACCCGGAAGCCGTCGATGTGACCGGCCTCGAACAGCTCCAGCAGCAGGGCGTGGGTGGCGTCGAACACCTCGGGGCGTTCCTGGCGCAGGCCGATCAGCGTGACGATGTCGAAGAACCGACGGTGGGTCAGCCGGGTGTGGTTCCCCTGCCAGCGCTGCAGCGAGTACCGCTGCGCGGCAACCGCCTCGGCCAGCGGGTAGCTCTCCGTGCCGGGCGCCAGCGGGTAGGGCTGGTCGTCCAGGGTGATGACCGGCTCGGCGCCGCCGTGCGGAGGTTCCAGGTCTCCGAAGGCCAGCCGTCCGGTGGCGATCAGAGCGGGGACCGGGTCGTCGTCGCCGTCCAGCAGCACGTTCGGCAGCACCAGTCGGGCACCGGGTTCGATGTCGAACCAGGTGGCATAGGGCGAGTCCGACCCGTCCCGCAGCACGGACCAGAGCGGCGGGTTCAGCCACAGCGGGGTCGGAATCGCCATGTGGTTGGGCACGATGTCGACGAACACGCCGAGCCCCAGGGCGTGCGCGGCCCTCGCCAACGCCTCGAAACCCGCCCGGCCGCCCCGTTCGTCCGAGACCCGGGACGGGTCGACCACGTCGTAGCCATGGGTCGAGCCCGGAACGGCTTCCAGGATCGGCGAGAGATAGAGATCGGTGATCCCCAGATCGACGAGGTAGTCGAGCTGCGCGGCCGCGTCGGCAAAGGTGAAACCGGCGTGGAGCTGCAACCGGTAGGTGTTCAGCGGAATCCGGCGGGCTGGGGTCGGCATGGGGCTCCCTCCAGGGTCGCCGCCAACCTAGCAGGAGGTCTCCGCTGGTGGTCGCCGGCCCAACTCGCTTCGATCGGACCGCCGTTCGGGCCCTCCTGGCGTGCGTTCGTCCCTCGGTTCGATCCTGGACGAGTCCGCGTCGTGCACCGTCCCGGTTTCGCGGTCATGCGTCCGGGGTGCTAACCTCTTTCGGCTGGCTCCTTCGGGGGCCGGGCGCGAGTGGCGGAATGGCAGACGCGCACGGTTCAGGTCCGTGTGTCCGAAAGGACGTGGAGGTTCAACTCCTCTCTCGCGCACCTTCTGGTGTCGTGATCGACAAGGCTCAATCCCGATTTGACAACGGGTTTCCGAGGATTCGCGCGGCGCCCCGCGATCGCGCTGGGACGCGTTTCTCGGTGAACTGGGTGTTCTGCGCGAACGCCACCCGTGGGCGGCGCTGCGGAGGTCACTCGCCGGAAGCGGCGGGCAGCCCGGCTTCCACCCACGCGCCCATGCCGCCGGCCACGCTCTTCACGTCCTGGTAGCCCTGCGCCTTGAGCAGCAGCAGGGCGTAGAGCGAGCGGGTTCCCGCCGCACAGATCGTCACGACCGGGCTCGTCCGGTCGGCGGGCAGGCCGTCCAGGCTGCCGCTGGAGAGCTCGGGCAGGGGCAGCTGGATGGCTCCGTCGATCCGCACCCGGGCGACCTCGTTGGGGTTGCGGACGTCCACGACCGCAACGCCGGCGTCCAGCAGCCGTTTCGCCTCGCCGACGTCGATGACGTCCGGGCCGGACTTGGCCAGCGCGAAGGCCGCGTCCAGGTGTTCGGCGAAGGGGTTCGCCGCCGGGACGGGCGCGCTCTCCTCGGGCGGGAACAGGTCCGGGAGGTGGCGCCGGAACGAGCTGAGGTACTTCCAGGCGTTGTCGGGGAAGATCACGACGGCCAGCACCCCGGGCT
Organism: uncultured Propionibacteriaceae bacterium; assembly: GCA_964435735.1. Lineage (GTDB taxonomy): Bacteria > Actinomycetota > Actinomycetes > Propionibacteriales > Propionibacteriaceae > Propionicimonas. Next base: position 6,550 of record CAYSZZ010000007.1, on the reverse strand, counting down.
CGTCGGGGACGGCGCGAAGCGCACCGGCGAGCGCCAGCCCACAGCTCGGCCCGGCGATCAGGCACTCCTCCAGGTGAAGTCGCCGGCACAGGCCGTAGGCCTCGTCGTCGGTGATCTCGAGCACCTGGTCGTAGGCCTCGGGGGTGAAGAAGTCGGTGAGCGCGAGCGCCTGCCGGCTGCGGACTCCTGGGATGTCGTGCCCGGCGGTGGGATGGACACCGATCACCTGGACCTCCGGATTCTGCTCCTTCAGGTACCGTCCGGCTCCGGTGATCGTGCCGCAGGTCCCCAGCGCCGCGACGAAGTGCGTCACCCGGCCCTCGGTCTGCCGCCAGACCTCCGGGCCCGTGGTGAGGTAGTGCGCCTCGGGGTTGGCCGGGTTGGCGTACTGGTTCAGTTGCGTCCAGCCGGGACGCTCACCGAGTTCGGCGGCCTTGGCCATCGCGCCCTCGGGCTGACCGGGCATCGGGCACAGGTCGTCGTCCAACTCCACCAGGTCGGTGCCCAGCAGCCGCAGCGCGCTTCGCTTCTCCAGCGGGATCGCCTTGGACAAGGTCGCCGAGAACCCGTACTGCCGGGCGTTGGCCACCATGGCCAGCCCGATCCCGGTGTTGCCCGAGGTCGGTTCGACCAGGTTCTCCAGCTCGACACCGCGCTGCTCGGCGTCCCGGACGAGGTTCGCCGCGACCCGGTCCTTGACCGCGCCGAAGGGGTTGTACCACTCGAGCTTGGCGTAGACCTGCGCATGCCGGAATCCGGCGATGCGTTGCAGCCGGACGATGGGCGTCGGGTTCTCCGCGGTCGGCAGCAGTTCGAGGATCGAGTCGTAGCTGCGCAGGTCGTGATCGGACATGAGGCTCTTTCGGTCGTGGCGGACGTCGGTGGCGACGCCCGCCTGATGCTGTACTAACGCCGGCGACGGCCCCGGCGATTCCGGTCCGTCCCGGCCGCCGGATCTCAGGGACCGCCTCGCGGTGGCCTACCCCCTGGGACGACGCTCGCTGAGGTCGCGGACGGCATCGAGGAAGTCGTCGATCTCGCCGACGGTGTTGTAGAAGGCGAAGGACGGACGCACCGTCTTCTCCACCCCCAGTCGCCGCAGGATCGGCTGCGCGCAGTGGTGGCCGGCACGGACGGCGATCCCGCGCTGGTTCAGTTCCCCGCCGACCTCCTCGGCGTCGTAGCCGGCGAGCAGGAAGGAGAGCACGCTCGCCTTGGAGTCGGCGGTGCCGATCAGCCGCACTCCGGGGATCGCGGCCAGCCGCGGCGTCGCGTACTCCAGCAGGTGGTGCTCGTAGGCGTTGATCCGCTGGATGCCGAGGTCGCTCACGTAGCGCAGCGCCGCTGCCAGGCCGACCGCGTCGGCGATGTTCCCGGTACCGGCCTCGTACTTGTTCGGCGGCGGCTGGTAGATGCTGCGCTCGATGGTGACGTCGGCGATCATGTTGCCGCCGCCCTGCCAGGCCGGGGTCTCGTCCCACACCCGTTCGGCGAGGTACACCGCGCCGATGCCGGTCGGGCCGAAGACCTTGTGCCCGGAGAACACGAAGAAGTCCGGGTCGAGCTGCCGCAGGTCGACCGCCAGGTGCGGCACCGACTGGGCACCGTCGATCAGCACTCGCGCGCCGGCCCGGTGCGCCAGCGCGACGATGGCCTCGACCGGGGTGACGGTTCCGATCGCGTTCGCCACGGCAGTGGCCGACACCAGCCTGGTGCGGGGGTTGAGCAGCCGGGTGAACTCGTCCAGCAGCAGGTTTCCGGCATCGTCCACCGGGGCGACCCTGATCACCGCCCCGGTCTCCCGGGCGACGATCTGCCAGGGCACGATGTTCGCGTGGTGCTCCAGGTGGGTGAGCAGGATCTCGTCGCCGGCCCGCAGGTTCGCCCGTCCCCAGGATTGGGCGACCAGGTTGATCCCCTCGGTCGTCCCGCGGACGAAGGCGATCTCCTCGGAGCGCCCGGCACCGAGGAAGTCGCGAACGGTGTCGCGGGCATCCTCGTAGGCGTCGGTCGCCCGGGCCGCCAGCTCATGGGCGGCCCGGTGGATGTTGGAGTTCTCGTGGGCATAGAAGTGAGCCAGCCGGTCGATCACGACCTGCGGCTTCTGGGTGGTCGCGGCATTGTCGAACCAGATCAGCGGGTGTCCGTTGACCTGCTCGGCCAGGATCGGGAAGTCCTTGCGGACGTTCTGGACGTCGAACTCGGCCGGCGTGCCGGCCGCGTGCGGCGGGAGGGCTCCGGAACGATCCAGCCCGCCCAACTCGAAGTACTCCTCGGGGGCCGGCTCCGCCACCCCCCAGGGCGCCAGCAGCCGGTCCAGTCCCGGAAGCAGCGCACCCACCTCCGTCGCACCTGGCCAGGCCTGGTGAGGACCAGCCTCAGTGCGTGAGGGCCAGCCTGTCGTGCTGGCTCTCGACGGGTAGGGCTGGCCCTCGGCGGTGGGCTTGGCGGTTGCGCCGGTCGGCGCGGAGCCGCGGGGTGCCACCGGCACCGTGTAGGGCGGGGTGTCCACGCCCGGCAGACCGGCGCGGGGGTCTGCCCACTCCGGTGCGTGCGGCACGATCGGCGAGGCTTGACCGACGATCTCGGCAGCCGGCGGGACGAGGCCGGCCGCCGAGTTGGTGCCGGGGACCGATCCGCGCGGGGCCACCGGAGCGGACGGCGGGGCCGCCACCACTGGAAGCCCGGGGACGGACGGCAGCGAGGCCGCCGGGAGCCCGGGGACGGCCGGCACCGAGGCCGCAGGGGACCCGACGGGTGGGGCCGGTACGGCCACCGGGATCGATGGCTGCGCCGGGACGCCGGCGGCGAGCGGCACGCCGACAGGCTGGCTTCCGTGACCCGAAGACCCGGCCGCCCTCGACAGCCGTAGAGGGGTCAGCTCGGCGTAGGCCTGCGTGGCGAGCCGCGCCAGGTCGTCCGGGCTGATCGGCAATCCGGCCGGGTGTGGCTCAGTCGTACTCATGGAACACGCCGATCTCGGCACCTTCGAGCACCGCGAGGGCGTCGTCGGTGAGGACGGCTAGCGCCGAGTAGAGCGAGACCAGGTAGGAGGCGATCGCCTGCCGGTTGATCCCGTTGAACCGGACCGACAGCCCCGGCGACTGCTCACCGACCAGGCCCGGCTGGAACAGCCCGACCACGCCCTGGCGCTCCTCGCCGGTGCGTACGGCGATGAAGCTGGTCTTGCCGTCCTCCACCGGAACCTTGTCCGAGGGAACGATCGGGATCCCGCGCCAGGTGATGAACTGGCCGCCGAACAGGTTCACCACGACCGGTGGCACGCCGCGGCGGGTGGCCTCGCGTCCGAAGGCCGCGACGCCCAGCGGATGGGTGAGGATGAAGCTGGGGGTCTTCCAGACCTTGGTCAGCAGCGAATCCAGGTCGTCCGGGGTGGGCGGGCCGGAGAGGGTGCCGAGGGTCTGCTCGGGAACCACCTGGGAGAGCAGTCCGTACTCGGGATTGTTGACCAGCTCGGACTCCTGGCGTTCCTTGATGGTCTCGATGGTCAGCCGCAGCTGCTGGGTGACCTGGTCGTGCGGGCTGGAGTACAGGTCGGAGACCCGGGTGTGGATGTCGACGATGGTCGAGATGGAGCGCAGCGTGATCTCGCGAGGGTTGGTCTGGTAGTCGACGTAGGTGCTGGGCAGCGGCTCGGTGTCCGCCTCGCCGACCTGGACGGTGACCCGCTCGGGGTTGATCACCCGGTTCACCCGGTAGATGCCGGCCTCCACCGGTACCCACTGCAGCAGATGCAGCAGCCACCGCGGGGTGATGGTGGAAAGCTGCGGGACGGTCTTGGTGGCATTGGCGAGTTGCTGGGCGGCGAGATCGCCCAGGGCCTGGGATTCGGTCTGGTCAGCGGACATGGATGGGCTCCTGCTTCGGGCGGGACACTTCGGACGGTGTGGAGCCGGGGACGGTTCCCGGCTGAATCTCGATGGCATGCCGCGTCGACGCCGGCGGTTGCGGGGCGGCCAGGGCGACCAGGGGGGTGAACTCCGCCGGGCCACCGGGGGTGCTCGAGCCGAGCAGCAGCCGGGCGTGCGCCTGATACGGACGAAGCCGCACCTCGACCCGATCGGCCCGGACCAGGCTGTGCCGCAGATAGAACGAGGTCCCAGGATCGATCGGCCCCCACAGCAGGTTGCCCTCGGCGTCCACCACCCGGGCGCTGGATGTCGAGACGGTGGCCGCGGTTCCGGCGAGGGTGAATGGCCCGGTCATCCCGGCCGGATCGTGGTCGGCTGGCTGGCGCAGCGCCGGGCCGGCATCAATGCCGGCGGTTCGGTCGAGCAGTAGGTCGTAGAGGTAGACCACACGATCATTGTTGCGGAATCGCTGGCCGCTGCCCAGGTCAATTGCGACCTGGCGCAGGTCGAGCAGGCCGTCGCGTTCCAGCGGGCCGCTGGCGGCCAGCCGGTAGTGGCGGTGTCCGCGGTGCCCGGCGGCCGCGTCCGCGCTGGCCAGCGTGGCGGTGACGCCGAGCCGGCGACGCAGCCTGCGTCCGGCGGAGCCGCGAGCGTCAAGCGTGATCGCCGAGCCGGAGACCGGGTTCCAGCGGACCCCGTCCGTCGACTGCTCCAGCCGGATCTCGACCGGATGCCGCCCGGTGCGGGCGCCGACGGTGAAGGCGTACGACCGCAGCTGCAGGGCTTCGGCCAGGGTCAGTTCGAGGTAGGCCGTCTCACCGGCCGGCAGTGGGGTGTGCCACTCGAGACTTCCGGCGGCGGCCAGCGGCCTGGCTGCCGGGTGGGCGCCGATCCGGGCGCGGGCCGCGATCGGTGCGTCGAGCGGCTGGACATCGAGCTCAAGACCGTTGGTGAGGTGCCAGATGGCGGCCTGGGTTGCGGCGATGGCCTCGTGCCGGCGGATCTCGCCGGTGCCGAGCGGGTAGCCGCTCTCCCGCAGACGGCGGGTCAGCTCGGTGGTCGACACCGCCGGGTAGCTGTTGGTCAGCAGCCGGGTGATCTCCCTGCGCCACCGCGCCGACCGCTGGGGCGCCTGGTGCCAGGATGCCTCCCGGTAGTGCGCGAGCCGGCGCGGGCTGCGCCCGCCGAAGTCCAGGGAGTACGCATCGATATTGGGGTTCAGCCGGATCAGGTCGGTGTGGGCGGTACTGCCGTCCGCGAACCGGATCAGGTCGACCGTCGAGGAGTACATGCCGCCCCGCACCCGCGAGAGCGGGGTCGCCAGCGGAGCGGGCAGCTGGCGCAGGCCGCCCGGATCGAGCACTGTGACGGGTTCGGGCGCGCTCGGGGCGATGGGCGTGGCGGTCGCGAGTACGGCGGCAGTGCCTGCCTCGGTCAGCGTGGTCATGGGTGAGTCCTAGGGTGTGACCGACGGCCGGCGGTAATCGCCCAGGCCGCGGTGGAGGGGTTGGTCGAGTGTCAGCGCGACATTCGACAACAACAACCCAGAACCATGACGACAGCGTTCGCGCGCGCCAGGTTCGGACTCATGACAGACATGGTGACAGGTCCCGGTCCTGGCAGCCGAACCCGGGTCTTGCATCGTGGACGCCGTACCCCGCCCGCTCGCGCCCAGCCCTCATCTCACCACCGTGATCCCGGAGTTCCCACCACGGCCCGGAGCGGAGGCACCGGGACGGCGAGTGAGCCGCGGCTGCGGGCGCGGGGCGACCTGTCACCATGGAGCGGTGACCGAGACCTTCTATGAGCGAGTCGGCGGCGCTGAGACCTTCCGCGTCCTGGTGGAACGCTTCTACGCCGGGGTGGCGGAGGATCCCCCGCTACGGGCGCTCTATCCCGAGGAGGACCTGGTGCCCGCGGCGGAGCGGCTGCGACTGTTCCTGGAGCAGTACTGGGGTGGCCCGCACACCTACTCCGAGACCCGCGGTCATCCGCGGCTGCGGATCCGGCACGCCCCCTACGCCGTCACCCCCACGCAGCGGGACCGCTGGCTGCACCACATGCTCGCCGCGGTCGACTCGCTGGGGCTGGCCGCATCCGAGGACGCCGAACTCCGCGAGTACCTGGTGCGCGCCGCCCAGTTCATGGTGAACGCCCTGGAGGATCCAGGGGCCTGAGGGCAGTGAGCGAGCGTCGGTGGCGCGGCCTACCATGAGCCACGTGCCTGTGCCGACCCCGCTCGACGTGCTGCGTACCACCTTTGGGTACGACGGCTTCCGGGGCGATCAGGGCGAGGTGATCGACCACGTCATCGGCGGCGGCGACGCGGTGGTGCTGATGCCCACCGGGGGTGGCAAGTCGCTGTGCTACCAGATCCCGGCGCTGGTGCGCTCAGGTGCCGGGGTGGTGATCTCGCCCCTGATCGCGCTGATGCACGACCAGGTGACCGCGCTGGAGAACCTCGGGGTGCGGGCGGGCTTCCTGAACTCCAGCCAAAGCCTGGACGAACAGCGCACCACCGAGCAGCTGGCGCTCGCCGGCGAGCTCGACCTGCTCTACCTGGCGCCGGAACGGCTGGATCTGCCCCGGACCCAGGAGTTCCTCGACCGTCTGACGATCTCGGTCTTCGCGATCGACGAGGCGCACTGCGTGTCGCAGTGGGGGCACGACTTCCGGCC
>CAYSZZ010000006.1:73315-147897 GCA_964435735.1 uncultured Propionibacteriaceae bacterium | reverse complement strand
CGACGGCCGCGACGAAGCGACCGCCGTGGTCGGACCAGGTGACGAGCGGGCGGCGGATCGGCGAGTCGCCGGGAAGGTCCTGACCCGTGGTGAACGCGCGGGCCGCGTAGGAGTGCACGAAGTAGAAGCGCTCGTCCTCGACGCCGCGGAAGAGCGCGCTGCCCTCGGGGACGTCGACCGTGTCCCAGCCCATGTGCGGCACGACGTCCGCCTCGAGCCGGTCCACGAGACCGTCCCACTCCCCCAGCCCCTCGGTCAGGGTGCCGTGCTCGTCGCCCTGGGCGAACATGACCTGCATGCCGACGCAGATGCCGAGCACGGGGCGCCCGCCCGCGAGGCGGCGACCGACGATCTCGTCGCCGCGCACGCCGCGCAGGCCGGCCATGACGGCGGCGAACGCGCCGACGCCGGGGACCACGAGGCCGTCGGCGTCCTGCGCGCGCGCGCGGTCGGAGGTCAGCTCGACCTCCGCGCCCACGCGCTCGAGCGCACGCACGGCGGACCGCACGTTGCCGAACCCGTAGTCGAGCACGACCACCGACGGACGGCGCACGCCCGAGGACGCGGCGGCGACCGGGGTGCCCGGCTCGCTCATGCCCCGTCCTTCTTCGCCCGGCGCGCGGCGGACGTGAGCAGCCGCATCGCCTTCCAGCGGGAGATCGACGAGCTCGCGACGACCCCGTCGAGGTCGGCGAGCGTCGTCGCCCCGGTGATCAGGTCCTCGAGCGTCTCCGGCGCCCCGCCCAGCACGAGCCCGGGGGCGAGCTGGTCGCCCGCGGCGCCGTCCGCCCAGCGCGTCATGGTGAGCTGCTCGCCGGCGCGCTCGACGAGCACGAGCGGCACGCCCTTCACCAGGGTGGTCAGGGCCGCGGCGGCGTGCGCCGGGGCGTCGCCCGCGCGGTCGCGCAGGACCGCCACGGCCCCCACGTCCGTCGCGACGGCGTCGGCCTCGACCTGTGCGAGCGAGCACGCCGCGGCCAGGGGCTCCGCGCCGGCGATCTGCGTGACGAGGAGCACCAGGTCGGGCACGGCGGCCCCCGTCAGCGAGGACAGGTCGTCCGGGATCTCGACGCCGTCCAGCGCGTCGTCGTCGTGCGTGCTCACAGGGCCCCCTTCGTGGACGGGACGCCCTCGACCCGCGGGTCGGGCGCGACCGCCGCGCGCAGCGCACGGGCGAGCGCCTTGAACTGGGCCTCGACGACGTGGTGCGGATCGCGTCCGGCCAGCACCCGCATGTGCAGGCAGATCCGGGCGTTCAGCGCGAACGACTCCAGCACATGCCGGGTCATCGAACCGAGGTACGGGACGCCCGAGCCGCCGATCGCGACGTACTGCTGACCCTCCGGCTCGCCGCTGTGGACGACATAGGCCCGTCCGGCGAGATCGACCACGCAATGCGCCAACGCCTCGTCCAGCGGCACCGTGGCGTCGGCGTAACGCCGGATCCCCGTCTTGTCGCCCAGGGCCTCGGCGAGCGCCTGGCCCAGCACGATGGCGGTGTCCTCGATGGAGTGGTGGCCGTCGATGTGCAGATCACCGGTGGTGGTGACCTCCAGATCGATCAGCGAGTGCTTGGCCAGCGCGGTGAGCATGTGATCGTAGAACCCGACCCCGGTCGAGATCTGCGCCCGCCCGACGCCGTCCAGATCGAGGGCGACGCGCACCGACGACTCACTGGTCTGTCGCTCCACGACGGCCGTACGTGGCCTGGTCATCGAATCTCCTCCATCACGGCAGCCAGTGCCGCATAGAACTGGTCGGTCTGTTCGGGTGTCCCAACTGACACTCTAAGCCAGCCGGCCGGCCCGACCTCGCGTACCAGGATGCCGCGGTCGAGCAGCAGCTGCCAGACCCCATGCCGGTCGGGGAACGGGCCGAACAGGCAGAAGTTCGCGTCCGAAGGGATCACCTCGACGCCGAGCCGGGGCAGTTCGGCCACCAGCCGGTCCCGCACCCGCCGCAGCCGATCCACCTCCGCGAGCATCTCCGGCGCGTGGGCCAGCGCGACCCTGGCGAGCGCCTGGGTCTGCGCCGAGAGGTGGTACGGAAGCCGTACGATCCGGCAGGCGTCCACGATCGCCGGTGCGGCAGCGAAGTACCCGACCCTGCCGCCGGCCAACGCGAACGCCTTGCTCATGGTGCGGGCAACCACCAGGTTGCCGAACTCCGCAAGCAGAGTCAGTGCGGTCTGGGAGGGATCCCGAGCGAACTCCTGGTAGGCCTCGTCCACCACCACGATCGCGTCGGTCGCCCCCAGGATGGCCCGGATCGTCGCCAGCGGAGTCGTGGTGCCGGTCGGATTGTTCGGCGTGGTGAGGATCACCACCGACGGGGAGTGCTCGGCGATCGCGGCGATCGCCCGCTCGGGGTCGATCGCGTAGCCGGCGGTCCTCGGCACCACCACATACTCGCTGTGGGTGTTGCGGGCGTACTCGGGGTACATCGAGTAGGTGGGCGCGAAGGTCAGCACCCGGCGTCCGGGGCCGGCGAAAGCCCCCAGCAGATGAGTCATCACCTCGTTGGAACCGTTCGCCGCCCAGATCCGCGAGGCATCCAGTCCGTGACCCAGGTAGGCCGCCAGGTCCGACCGCAGCGCGCTCGCCTCCCGGTCCGGGTAGCGGTTCACCCCGGCCGCGGTCTCGGCGATGGCGGCCGCCATCTCGGCGATGATCGCCGGGCTGGGCGGGTACGGGTTCTCATTGGTGTTGAGCAGCACGACGTCCGGCAGCTGGGGCGCGCCGTAGGGCTCCTCCCCCACCAGTTCCGGACGCAGCGGCAGTTCAGCCAGCGTCGGATCGGGCCTCATCCCTGCTCCCGCCGGATCGTCACGGCCGCGCCGTGCCCGGGCAGCCCTTCGGCGGCGGCGAAGGTCTCCACGGCGTCAGCGACAGCGAGCAGGGCGTCCCGGCTGTAGTCGATGACGTGGACGGCCTTGCGGAAGCTCTTCACGTTCAGCCCGGACGAGTGGCGCGCGGCACCCGCTGTCGGCAGCACGTGCGTGCTCCCGGCGGCGTAGTCGCCCAGCGAGACCGGTGACCACGGTCCCAGGAAGATCGCTCCCGCGTTGCGGATCCGGGCGGCCACCGCGGCCGGCTCCGCCGTCTGGATCTCCAGGTGCTCGGCGGCGTAGGCGTCGGCCACCGCGATCGCGGTCTCAAGGTCGTCGGTGAGCACGATCGCCGACTGCTCGCCGGCGAGCGCGGTGCGGATCCGTTCGGCGTGCCGGGTGGCCGCCACCTGCGGCACCAGCGCGCGCTGCACCGCCTCGGCCAGCTCGGCGCTGTCGGTGATCAGCACCGCCGCCGCCAGCGGATCGTGCTCGGCCTGGGAGAGCAGATCGGCGGCTACGTAGCGTGGACTCGCGGTGCCGTCGGCGAGGATCGCGATCTCCGTCGGCCCGGCCTCGGAGTCGATTGCGATCCTGCCCTGCAGCAGCCGCTTCGCCGCCACCACGTAGATATTGCCCGGCCCGGTCACCAGGTCCACCGGCTCGCAGAGGCCGGGCACCCCGTAACCGAACATCGCGATCGCCTGCGCACCCCCCACTGCGTAGACCTCGTCCACTCCCAGCAGATGGCACACGGCCAGGATGCTCGGGTGCGGCAGTCCGCCGAACTCCGCTTGCGGGGGCGAGCTGACCGCGATCGATCCCACTCCCGCAGCCTGGGCGGGCACCACGTTCATGACGACGCTGGAGGCCAGCGGCGCCAGTCCGCCCGGCACGTACAACCCGACCCGGCCGACCGGGATCGAGCGCTGCGTGACGATCGCCCCGGGTGCGACCTCCACCCGCACCTCGGCGGCCTCGACCTCGGCCGCGGCCACCCGGCGGCGGCGGCGGATCGCCTCGGTGAAGGCCTCGCGATCGGCGGGGTCCAGGGCCGCCGCGGCGTCCACCAGTGCCTGGCGAGGCACGCGGAGGTCCTCTGGAACCACGTGGTCGAAGCGCTGAGAGAACTCCCGCAGGGCCAGCTCGCCGCGCTCGGCGACCGCCTGGACGACCGGGCGCACCACCTCCACCGCGGCGGCCACATCGAAATGGGCGCGGGGCAGCTCACCCGGGTCGAATGGGCGTCCGCGCAGGTCGAGGGTTCTCAGCACACGGGCGATTGTACGGCTGGTGCGGGAGGGCCGCCGCGAGGTGGTTGACTTGCGGTCATGTTCATCGGCGCCGGCACGGTCATCAATGTCGCCACGGTGATCGGCGGCACCCTGATCGGGCTCGCCGCCGGGCACCGGTTCCCGGTTCGCACCCGCGAACTGGTCACGCAGATCCTCGGCCTGGTCAGCCTCGTCATCGGCGGATTGTCGATCGCACAGGGCATGTCGGAGGCCTTCGCCGCCGAGGTCGGCGCCGGCGCACGGCTGCTGGTGGTGCTCGGTGCGCTCCTGATCGGAGGGCTGATCGGTTCCGGCGTCCGGCTGGAGGAACGGCTCGACGGGGCTGCCGAATGGCTGCGCGGCCGGGTCGCCCGCGAGGCCGATCAGGCCACCTTCATCGAGGCGGCGGTCACCGCCACCCTGATCTTCTGCGTCGGGCCGCTGGCGATCATCGGGTCGATCTCGGACGGCCTGGGCAACGGGGCCGAACAGCTGATCGTCAAGGCCGTGATGGACGGCTTCGCCGCCGTCGCCTTCGCCTCCACCCTGGGGATCGGCGTGATGGCCTCCGCCATCCCGCTGCTGCTCTACCAGGGTGCGATCACTGCGCTCGGCTGGTGGCTCGGCGACTTCATGCCCGTGGCCCAGATCGACTCGCTGACGGCGACCGGCGGGGTGATCCTGCTCGGCCTGGGCTTCCGGCTGAGCGGCATCAAGCAGATCCAGATCGGCGATCTGCTGCCCGCCCTGGTGGTCGCCCCATTGCTGACCGCCGTTGTCGGCCTACTGGTCTAGGACAGCCCTTGTCCGTCACTCCAGCTACCCACGCGCTGGACGCAGCCGGCGTCCGGTACGTCCTGCATCCCTACCAGCACGACCCGTCCAATCGCCACTACGGCGAGGAGGCGGCGTCCGCGCTCGGCCAGGATCCGCTGCGGATCTTCAAGACCCTGATCGTCGAGACCGGAACCCGACGCCCGTCGCTGGCGGTGGCGGTGGTGCCGGTGGCCGCCCAGCTCGATCTGAAGGCGATGGCCGCGGCGCTGGGAGTCAAGAAGGTCGATCTGGCGGATCCGGCAGTCGCCGCCCGCAGTTCGGGCTATCTGGTGGGCGGGATCTCTCCGATCGGGCAGAAGGCGCCGCTGCCGACGGTGATCGACGAAACCGCCGAGCTGTTCGACACCGTCTTCGTCTCGGCCGGACGCCGGGGCCTGCAGCTCGAACTCGCCCCCACCGACCTGCTGCGGGTCGTCGCGGGCCGGCTCGGCGACATCGGGCGCTGAGACTAGAGGCCGGCGGCCAGCGCCGCCTCCAGCGCCGCCCGCCCGCGCGCGAGCTCGGCCTTGCCACGTCCGACCTGGAAGGCGAGCAGGGAATCGACCACCGGGTCTCCGGCCCGGTCGGCGAACGCCTCGCGGGCCACCGCCGAGTCCTGCAACTCGCCCAGCGCGTCGGTGACCGCCTCCCAGCTGGCGGCGTGGGTGCGGCCACGCTCGCCGAAGGCGGCCACCAGCGCCTCGGCGCAGTAGCGCACGGCCTTGGCGGACTTGCGCACCTCGTGCCAGCCCGCCAGATCGTCCGGGTGGGCCAGGGCGCGCCCGTAGCGTTCGGCGGCCCGCCCACGGGCGGAGTCCAGCAGTCCGTGCAGCAGCGGGACGGCCGGCGCCGCCGCCGCGGCGGTGAGCCCGGGGGCGACCAGCCACTCGGCGAGCAGTTCCTGCAGCCGGTCGTAGCGTTCGGTGGCCATCGTCTCGGCCAGCTCGGCGTGCGCCTCCTGGTGGACGCCGTTGAGCTGGGCGACGATCTCGTCCCGCTGCGGGGCGTCGGCGGGCACCCCGATGCTGTCCAGCGCGCTCAGCAGGTGGTCGCGCAGCACCTCGGCGTCCCGTGGCACCCCGAGTTCGACGGCGTGCCAGGCGAGTTCGGAGCGCAATGCGCGCACCGCTCCACGATCGAAGAGGGGCTCGAAGGTGGCCAGCGCCGAGCGCATCCGGCGGGTCGCCACGCGGCTGCGGTGCACCGCGTCCGGCAGGTCGGCCAGCACTCCGTCCTCCAGCGCCTGCAGCGTGCCCAGCTGCGACGAGAGATAGTCGAGCACGATCTCGGCGGCGGTCGGCGATCCGGCGGCGCGCTGGTCGTCGGCCGCGATGGCGGCACCGAGGGTGCGTCCGATCTTGGCCTGCATCGCTGCCGGGTGGATGCCCGCGGCGGCCAGCGAACCGGTCAACTCATCGAGCAGCCCGGCATCCCCTCCGGCGAGCTCGATCTCCGCCTCGCGCCACTGCTGTCCGGCGAGCGGAGAGCTCGCGGTCACGTCGTCCACGCAGACCAGCGCCCACAGTTCGCCGGACGGCCCCCGCAACTCCGCCTGCCGGCGCACCGTGTGCAGCCGTGCCACCGGCAGCAGCGCCTCGCCGGCCAGCGGCAGCTCGATCAGCTTCCTCAGTTCCACCGGTGGTCGCGGCGTGCCCAGCGGCGCATGGTGTTCGACGCGATGCTCGCTGTCCGGGCCGGGCAGCTTGACGTGCCAACCCTGGTCGTCCCCGCCGACCCGGCGACGCAGCACGTGCCGGGCCCGGGTCAGGGCGAAATGCCGGGTGTCGTAGTAGGTGGCCTCGAGGATGAACTCCCGGAACTCTCCCAGACCACGCAGCGCGGGCAGCTCCTGGCCGGGCGCCAACTCGAAGGCGCGTTCGACCTCCTGGCTCACTGATCGGGTCCGACTTCGGTCAGCACGCCGCGGTCGTCCACGGTCTCGGCGAGCCCCCCGGACTCCGGTTCGGCCCGGCGGCGCGGCCAGGTGATGCCTTCCTCCGGACCCAGCGAAGCCGCCAGCAGCACTGGCGTCACTGCGGCGAAGGCCCAGACCGCGGGCGCGGACATCGCCCGCAGGGTCAGGTCGATCGGCACCTGCTCACCGGGCGCCGCCTTCGCCAGCCGCTCCACGAACGTGCCCCCGGCAGGGCCGAGCAGTTCGCCGACCTTCCAGCACACGATGGCCGCCAGCAGACCGGCTCCCGCGGCGAGCAGCGCGGTCGGCCAGCCCAGCGGCTTGAACCACTTCCAGCTGACCAGGCCGAGCCCGAAGCCCACGAACAACCCGCAGATCACGAACCAGGCATCGGCCTGAATGAACCTGATGTACTCCCGCTCGGGGACCACCGCGGAACCGTCGGCCTTGATCCGGTACTTCGGCAGTTCGACCAGCCCCGCCCAGACCACCGCGGTCAGCCCGCCGACCACCAACGCCAGCACGGCCAGCAGGCCGATCCACTGCAGCACATCGGAGAGCGGCGACCGATCCTGCGGGATCGGCTCACCGTACTCATGCTCGGCCGGGATCGTGGTCACGTCGGCAACGCTACACGGTCGAACCGGGCCTGCTCACACGCAGGCCGGACCCAGCAGCGCCTTCAGATCCGCCATCAGGGGGCGGGAAGGCGCCACCCGAAGCGTGTCGTCCAACCGCCAGACCTTGGCTCCGTTGGACTGGCTGATCAGCCGCAGTCGCACCTCGGTGCCGCCGGGATGCGCACGCAGCACGCCGCGCAACTGCTCCACCACCGCCGGCGTGCAGCGCACCGCCGGCAACGAGATCACCAGCGGCCCGGAGACGTCGGCGGAGGTGTCGGGGAAGTGCACCTCGTTGCCCTGAACCTCGACGCCCTCGTCGCGGGCCCGCACCCGGCCCTTGATCCGGACCACGGTGTCGCTGGCCAGCGAGCCCGCCACCAGTTGGTAGATCTTGGGGAACAGCAACACCTCGATCGACGCCTCGAGATCCTCCACCGTGACGATCGCCCACAGGTCGCCGTTCTTGGTCTGTTTGCGCACCACCTGGGTGATCATGCCTGCGATCGTCACCTGCCCATCGCGTGGACCATCGTCCCCGCGCAGCCCGCCGATCGACAGGTCGCGGTTGGCGTCCAGGATGTGCTCCAGCCCTTGCAGGGGATGATCGGAGACGTACAGCCCGAGCATCTCCCGCTCGAAACCGAGTCGCACCCGCTTGTCCCATTCCGGCAGGTCCGGGATCGGGGTCGAGACCAGGTCGGTGGCCCCGCCGAAGTCGCCGAACAGGTCGTCCTGGCCGTTGGCCTGGTTGCGCTTGAGGTCGATCACCTCGTCCACCCGACGTTCGAAGCACTCCATCAGAGACCGACGGGTGTGGCCCATCAGGTCGAACGCTCCGGCCTTGATCAGCGACTCGATCACGCGCTTGTTGCAGACCACCAACGGCACCTGGTCGAGGAAGGCGTTGAAGTCGGCGGCTTTGCCGTGTTCGCTGCGCGCCTCGACGATGCCCTTCACCACGTTGTCGCCGACGTTGCGGATCGCGCCCAGTCCGTACCGGATGTCCTCGCCCACCGGGGTGAACATGCCGTCGGACTCGTTGACGTCCGGCGGCAGCACCCGGATGCCCATCCGCCGGCACTCGGCGAGATAGATCGCGGACTTGTCCTTGTCGTCCTTCACCGACTGCAGCAGCGCGGCCATGAACTCCGCCGGGTAGTTGGCCTTCAGATAGGCCGTCCAGTACGAGATCAGGCCGTAGGCCGCGGTGTGGGCCTTGTTGAAGGCATAGGCGGAGAACGGGATCAGGATCTCCCAGAGCGTCTTGATCGCGTCGTCGGAGTAGCCGTTGGCGCGCATTCCGGCCTGGAAGGGGATGAACTCCTTCTCCAGCACCTCCTTCTTCTTCTTGCCCATCGCCCGGCGCAGTTCGTCGGCCCGTCCCAGCGTGTAGCCGGCCACCCGCTGGGCGATCTGCTGCACCTGCTCCTGGTAGACGATCAGGCCGTAGGTGAGATTGAGGATGTCGGCCAGCGGCTCGGCCAGCTCCGGATGGATCGGGTTGACCTTCTGGCGGCCAGTCTTGCGCAGCGCGTAGTTGGTGTGGCTGTCAGCGCCCATCGGGCCGGGCCGGTACAGCGCCAGCGCCGCCGAGATGTCCTCGAAGTTGTCCGGCTGCATCAACTTCAGCAGCACCCGCATGCCGCCGCCGTCCAGCTGGAAGATGCCCAGCGTCTCGCCGCTGGCCAGCAGTTCGTAGCTGGCCCGATCGGTCGGGTCCTTGCTGAGGGCGTCCAGGTCGAGCTCGATGCCGCGGTTGGCCTTCACGTTGGCCAGTGCATCGTCCAGGATGGTCAGGTTCCGCAGGCCGAGGAAGTCCATCTTGACCAGCCCGAGCGCCTCACAGCCCGGGTAGTCGAATTGGGTGATGATCTGCCCGTCCTGCTCCCGCTTCATGACGGGGATGACGTCCATCAGCGGTGCGCTGGACATGATCACGCCGGCGGCGTGCACGCCCCACTGCCGCTTCAGGCCCTCGATCCCACGGGCGGTGTCGACCACCTCCCGCACCTCGGGGTCGGCGGCGTAGAGATTGCGGAACTCGGTCCCCTCGCCGTAACGGTCGTGCTGCTCGTCGAAGACGTCGGCCAGGGAGACGTCCTTGCCCTGCACCGGCGGGGTGAAGGCCTTGGTGATCTGCTCGCCGAGCCCGAACGGCTTGCCGAGCACCCGGCCGGCGTCCTTGATCGCCTGCTTGGCCTTGATCGTGCCGTAGGTGACGATCTGGCAGACCCGATCGTCGCCGTACTTCTCGGTGACGTACCGGATCACTTCGCCCCGCCGGCGCTCGTCGAAGTCGATGTCGAAGTCGGGCATCGAAGGGCGTTCCGGGTTCAGGAAGCGTTCGAAGATCAGGCCGTGGGGCACCGGGTCGAGGTCGGTGATCCGCATCGCGTAGGCGCACATCGAGCCGGCGCCCGACCCGCGGCCGGGGCCTACCCGGATGCCCTGGTTCTTGGCCCAGTTGATGAAGTCGGCCACCACCAGGAAGTACCCCGGGTAGCCCTTGTCGATGATCACCTTCTGCTCGAAGGCCGCCTGCTCGCGGGCGTAGTCCGGCACACCCTCGGGGAACCGGCGTTCCAGGCCGCGGCCGACCTCGGCCACGAACCAGCTCGCCTCGGTCTCCCCGGCCGGGACGTCGAACCGTGGCATGTAGGTTCCGGTGCCCTCGTCGAAGTGGGTCTCGCAGCGCTCGGCGATCGCCAGCGTGTTGTCGCAGGCTTCGGGCAACTCCCGCCAGATCTCCCGCATCTCCGCGGGGCTCTTCAGGTAGTAGCCGTTTCCATCGAACCGGAACCGGTTGGGGGTGTCCTTGTTGGAACCCGAGGAGACGCACAGCAGCACGTCGTGCGCCTCGGCGTCGCCGGCATGGACGTAGTGCAGGTCGTTGGTGGCCACCAGCGGCAGGCCCAGATCCTTGGCGATCCGCAGCAGGTCATGACGCACCCGGGTCTCGATGTCGAGGCCGTGATCCATCAACTCGACGTAGAAGTTGCCGGCTCCGAAGATGTCGCGGAACTCCGCCGCGCTGGCCAGCGCCTCGGAGTACTGTCCCAGCCGCAGGTAGGTCTGCACCTCGCCGGAGGGGCAGCCGGTGGTGGCGATCAGGCCCTTGGCATAGCGATTGAGCAGCTCCCGGTCGGCCCGCGGCTTGTAGAAGAACCCCTCCAGCGAACTCAGCGAACTGAGCCGGAACAGGTTGTGCATTCCCGCGTTGTCCGCCGCCCACATCGTCATGTGGGTGTAGGCGCCCTTGGACGCGACGTCGTCACCGGTGCCGTCGCCCCATTGCACCCGCTTGCGCTCGCTGCGGTGGGTCTTCGGGGTGAGGTAGGCCTCCAGGCCGATGATCGGCTTCACCGCCGAGCCCTTGGCCACCTTGTAGAACTCGTAGGCACCGAAGAGGTTGCCGTGGTCGGTGACTGCGATCGCCGGCATCTCCATCCGCTCGCAGCCCCGGACCAGATCCTTCAGTCGCGCGGCGCCATCCAGCATCGAGTACTCCGAATGGCAGTGCAGATGAACGAAACCCTCAGCCACGCGAGATCCACTACTCCAGGCAAACTCAGAACGGACAACGACCGCTGGGGAAGTCAGCGAGCAACAACCATAACCCCGCAGGCCGACAATCCCCGGTGCCGACTCACCGCGCGGGGACGGACGCGCTGCCGCTCTCCCTCCCCTGCTCCCACGCGGCGCAGGCCCCATCGCACGGGCCGGCTTTTCGCACGGTTCTCCGGCCCCTCGATCAGGGTGGTGAGTTGCCGCCGACCGGCGGGAGTGGTTGCATCATCGGCAGGACGATGTGGACGAGGAGGACCGCCGTGCAGGCTGTGTCGCTGATCGGGGCCCCGACCGATGTCGGGGCGTCGTGCAAGGGTTGCCGCCTGGGGCCGGCCGCGCTGCGGGTGGCGGGTCTGGGAACCGCCCTGCGCGGGTTCGACTGCGATGTCCGCGATACGGGCGACCTGACCGGCCCGGCGAATCCGGAGCGCCCTGCGGTGGCCGGCTACCGGCACCTGGCGGAGGTGATCGCGTGGAACCGGGCCGTCCACCAGGCCACGTCCCGGGAACTCTCCGAGGGCCGGCTGCCCATCCTGCTCGGCGGCGACCACAGCATCGCGATCGGATCGGTCAGCGCGGTGGCCGCCCACGTCCGCGCCGCCGGCCGGAGGCTGCGAGTGCTCTGGCTGGACGCGCACGCGGACTTCAACACCGCCAGCCTGACTCCGTCCGGCAACATGCACGGGATGCCGGTGGCCTGCCTGGCGGGTCTGGGACCGGACGAACTCACCATGCTCTCCGGCGAGCTGCCCGCCGTGCGGACCGACGAGATCCGGCAGATCGGCGTGCGCAGCGTCGATCCGGGCGAGAAGGAGCTGCTGCGCTCCTTGGGCGTGGAGGTGTTCGACATGCGCTTCGTCGACGAGATCGGGATGCGGGAGACCATGACCCGGGCTCTGGCCGGCCTGGATGCCGACACTCACCTGCACCTCAGTCTCGATCTGGACTTCCTCGATCCCGCGGTCGCTCCGGGGGTGGGCACGCCGGTCGCCGGCGGGGCCACCTATCGCGAGGCTCAGCTGTGCATGGAGATGATCGCAGACACCGGCCTGCTGGGCTCGATGGATCTGGTCGAACTCAATCCGGCCCTTGACCTGCGCAACACCACCGCCGAACTCGCCGTCGACCTGCTGGAGTCGTTGTTCGGCAAGAGCACCCTGAACCGGCTGCACGGCGGACCCGCGGTCACCGCCTGATCACAGGCCCCGAGCCGCCCGGCGACGAGCCGCCCAGTCGGCCTGCAGCTCCTCGTCGGAACGCACCAGGAAGACCACCGGGCAGTCCTGCGGACCGGTCACGTCCAACTGGCACAGCGTGCACGGCTCGCCGGGCCGCAGCGGACATTTGGGCTGCGGGATCCGGGCTGTCCGCGGCGCGCGGGCTTCCGGGCTGGTGACGGTGGACACGACAACTACGTTACGTCGTAGTCGCCGTGATCGCGACCCGGGACGGGGCGGGGTGGCAACACTGACACCCCCTTGTCTCCCGCCCCGGGCGGGCGGCGATCACCGCGGACGCAGTACAGCCAGGCACTCCACATGATGGGTGGTGCCGAACAGATCGAAGGCCCGCAGCGCGTCGATCCGGTAGCCGAGGCCGGCGGCGGTGGCCAGATCGCGAGCCAGCGCGGCAGGATCGCAGGCGACGTACGCGATCGCGCGGGGAAGACGAGCGGTCACCTGGGCCAGCACATCGGCTCCGGCGCCGCTGCGAGGCGGATCGAGCACCACCAGATCGGCCCTGCCCGGCAGCCGGCGCAGGGTCGCTCCCACGTCACCGGCGTGGAAGGCAGCCCCCGGCACATTGCTCCTGGCCAGCTCGACCGCCCGGCGATCGCCCTCGACGCCCCAGACCCGGCAGCCGGACCGGAGCAACGCGGCGGCGAACAGGCCGACTCCGCAGAACAGATCGAACACCCGCTCACCGGGCCGCGGCTGCAAGGCGTCCAGGACGGCGCCGGTGAGCACCGTCGGCGCCAGCCGATGGGGTTGCCAGAAGCCATCCGCCGCGACCTCGAAGGCGGCCTCTCCCACCCGTTCGGTCACGGTAGCCGGCAGGGATCGTCGCTCCCCGACCGCCACCTCGCCGGCCGCGGCCACCGCGATGACCTGGTCCTCGCCCGGGGGCGGCTCGGGATCGGCGATCGGCCCGGCGGCGATCCGGCAGCCATGCGGCGGCAGTGGGACGACGCGATCCGAACGGGCCGCCCGCAGTCCGAGCCCGCCATCGGGCGTCCGGTGGTAGCGCATCCGGGTGCGCCAGCCGAAGCCGTCGTCGAAGCCCTCGACCTCACCAGCGAAGTCATACCCGGTCCGGTGGGCCACCAGCTGGGCGACCACCTCCCGTTTCAGCTCGCGGGAGGCCGGTGGCGGAAGGTGCTGGAAGTCGCAGCCGCCGCAGGCGTCCGCGATCGGGCAGGGCGGAGTGCGACGCTGCGGGTCGGCCTCGATCACCTCGGCGACATCACCGCGCGCGAAGCGCGAGCGCACCTCGCTCACCCGCACGGTCACCAGTTCCCCGGGCACCGCGTGCCGGACGAAGACCACCCGCCCGTCCACCCGCACCACGCAGTGTCCGCCATGCGCGACCGGGCCGACCCGGACCGGACCGGTGACGACGCCCGCCGCGAGCGCGGGTTCCGGCTGGTTCATCGTGGCTCCTTCGGATCCGCGTGGGCGGCCGCAGCCGTCCCACCCCAGCGGTGACGACCACGGTGACGCACTCTATGCCCACAACTGCAGATCGCAACCGACATCCGGATCCGAACCGGTGTAGCGTCTGCCACGTGCACATCGTGATCATGGGATGCGGGCGCGTGGGCGCGCTCCTGGCGCGCGGCCTGGAGAAACGCGATCACTCCGTCGCAGTGATCGACATCATGCAGGAGGCGTTTCGCCGGCTCGGCCCCGAGTTCCAGGGCAAGACCGTCAAGGGCGTCGGGTTCGACCGGGCCGTGCTGATCCGCGCCGGGATCGAGCGGGCGGACGGCTTCGCAGCGGTCTCCAGCGGCGACAACTCCAACATCCTTGCCGCCCGCGTGGTGCGGGAGACCTTCGACGTTCACAATGTCGTCGCCCGGATCTACGACCAGGGCCGGGCCGAGGTCTATGAGCGTCTCGGCATCCCTTCGGTGGCGACCGTCCGGTGGGCCGCCGATCAGATCCTGCGGCGCCTGCTGCCCTCCGGTTCCGAGCCGCAGTGGCGAGATCCCTCCGGGAGCGCCCGGTTGATCGAGGTCTACGTCCACTCCAGCTGGGTCGGGCGTACCATCGCCGCGATGGAGAGCGCCGGGCACTGCAAGATCCCGTTCCTGATGCGTTTCGGTACCGGCATGGTGCCCGGCGCCGGCACGGTCCTGCAGGATGGCGATCTGGTCTATGCCGCCGTCACCAACGATCAGGTTCCCGACGTCGAGGACGTCTTCGGCCAGGCCCCCGCCGGGCACTGAGAGGAGTCACCATGCGCGTCGTGATCGCCGGCGCCGGCAATGTCGGCCGCTCGATCGCCCGGGAACTGATCATCAGTGGACACCATGTTCTGCTGATCGACAGGGACCCGACCGCCATCAAGCCGGAGAGCGTGCCGGAGGCGGAGTGGCTGCTCGCCGACGCCTGCGAACTCGCCTCCCTGGAGGAGGCCGGCCTGGACAGCTGCGATGTCTCGATCGCCGCCACCGGCGACGACAAGGCCAACCTGGTGCATTCGCTGCTGGCCAAGACCGAGTTCGGCGTGCCGCGCACGGTCGGGCGGGTCAACCATCCCTCCAATGAGTGGATGTTCGACGAGCAGTGGGGCGTGGACGTGGCCGTCTCCACGCCGCGGCTGATCTGCGCGCTGGTCGAAGAGGCGGTGACCGTCGGTGACCTGGTGCGCCTGCTCAGCTTCCACGGCGGCAAGACCAACCTGGTCGAGATGACCCTGCCGGCGGAGTCGCCACGGGTCGGTGGCCGGGTGTCCGATCTCGACCTGCCCGGCGACGCCGTGCTGGTGGCGATCATCCGCAACGGCTCGGCCCGGGCTCCGGAACAGGACACCGCCCTGGAGGCGAACGACGAACTGCTGTTCGTGGCCGGCGGCAGCGACGAGACCGCCCTGGCCCAGTACCTGGTGCCGAAGCTGGCGCGGCCGGTTCAGGCCTGAGGCGCCGGTTCAGGAAGCAGCGATCAGGCTGTAGCGCGGGTTGTAGATCCGGCGCTCGCCGTCCACCACGAGTACCCTGCCCTCGACGGTCAACTCGCGGCCGGCGGTGATCCCGGGGATCTCGCGACGGCCCATCCAGATCAGGGTGATCGTCTCCGGGCCGTCGCTGAAGGTCGCCTCCAGCCAGGGAGTGCCGCCACGCGGCTCCATCTTCAGCGCCGTCACGGACCCGCGCAGGGTCACGAACTCACGATCCCGGGCCGCGCTGATCCGGGTGGCCCGGGTCGCCTCCACCAATCGTTGTCGTTCCTGCGCGGCCTGCTCTTCGTTGGACGCGCCCCAGCGCCGCAGCGCCCGTAGCAGTGGATTCGCCACCGGTCCAGCCCTCGCTTGTCAGCCCAGATTCTGCTTGGGCAGATCCATCGTAAGCAGTTCGCCGGGCACCATGGGCTTGTCGCCGCGACGAACGATCAGATTGCGGAAGAATTCCACGAACGGACGGGCCTTGGCGTCCCCGTCGGGCAGGGCCGCCTCGCCCATCAGCGTTCCGCGCAGCAGCCAGCGCGGCCCCTCAGCGAACCAGACCCGGGAGACGTGGAAGAGCTGTTCCCCGTTCGGCCCGGTCTGGGGCAGGATGCGACGCAACTCCGGACCGAACGGCCCGTCGCCGATCTCGGCACTGCCCCCGGCCTGCTGTGCCTGTTCGGTCAGTTCCTCCTGCTGGTCGGCCGCGAGACCTCCGCTGGCCGGCGCGGCGTAGAGGGTGAGCTCGATGCCCGACTTGCGCCAGATCCCGGTGATGGCCCGTACCTGCTTGGTTGCCTCGTGCACCTGCAACTGCAGGTTGAGCCCCTGCCAGGGCGTGAGGACCAGGGTGCCCAGGTCGATGCGCTGCACCTCGTCGCCGCCCAGCTCCACCTCGTCGATATCGAACGGCCCGTCCTGCCGGGCGTCGCCGGCGGCACCTCCGGCGTCGGCCGCGTCCGGCTCGAGTTCCTCGGCGTCGAACTCCACCACATCCTCGGCACCACCGTCCTCCACCTCATCAGGTGTCGCGGGACCGACGATCGGCTCCTCGGGGGTCTCGTCCGCCGCACGGCGCTTGCGCCCAAACATCACTGTGGTCTCTCCTGAGTGTCCTGCTGTTCTGATTGCCAATGCCGGACTCCGCCGGTTGACCCGTGGCCGCCGGTTCCCCGGGCGCTGGGCGGAAGCTCGTCGCGGACGACGAAGCCCGCCTGCTCGACCCGTTGAAAGACCAGTTGCGCGATCAGGTCGCCCCGACTGAGTCGCACCGCCGTGGTGGCGTCGGTGTTCAGCAGGCAGACCAGGATCTCGCCGCGATAGCCCGCGTCGACGGTACCCGGTGCGTTCACGATGGTCAGCCCGTGACGAGCGGCCAGTCCGGAACGTGGATGGACCAGCCCCACCCAGCCGTCCGGAATGGCGAGCGCGATCCCGGTGCGCACCAGCTTGCGCTCCCCTGGTGCCAGGCTGCAGTCCTCGGCGATCGCCAGGTCGGCGCCGGCGTCGGAGTCATGGGCGTACCGGGGCAGCGGCACCGCGGGGTCAAGCCGCTGTAGCGCCACCACCAGTTGCTGCTCGGTCACCGCGGCATCCTATCCTTCAACTGCGCCAGCGCCGCCGCCAGATCCTCCGGATGCCGCGTCGAGACCAGCCAGTACGGGTGCGGGTCGGCAGGATCGTCGATGGTGACTTCGACGCTGGTCGCGATGTAGCCGCGCACCACCAGGAGCGCCGCCCGGTCGGCGTCGCGCCCCAGCCGGGCGCGGGTGCCGTCGGCGGTATGCACCAGCACCTCGCCCAGATACTGGGCTTCGAGCCGGCACGCCCCCACCTGCAGTCCGGCGTCGTCCACCACGATCGCCTTGCCGCCGTACCCGAGCAGACCGCCGGCGACCAGCGCGGTGGCAAGCCCGCCGCCGGCCAGGCTGATCGCAGGGCCGAGGGTGAATCCGACCGCGGTCGCGAAACTGACCGCGAAGAACAGGCCGATCACCCACCAACTGGCGGGAACCCGGAGCCGTTCGTGATAGCGCACCCCGTCAACCTAGCGGACCGGCCGCAGGCCCGCCCTGCTTGGCGAGGCAAACCCTGGCTGGGCAGTGCACCGTAGGATGAGTGTCAGGTCAACGGAAGGACGCAGGTGGACACGCGCAAGCTGCTGTGGAATCTCTACGCCGGTGCGATCGGCGCCGGCGCCGCGGTCGTGGTGAACAAGGCGCTCACCGCTGCCTGGCGGGCCACCACCGGGGAGGAACCTCCGGCGCTCGACGATCCGGACGCCTCCGCGACTCAAGCGGTGATCTGGGCGGCGGCCAGTGCGGCCGGCATCGCCATCGCCACGATCGCGGTCAACCGCTTCGCCGCCAGTTCCTGGGAACGCGCCCTGGGCACTCCGGCGCCGCGTCGGGTCCGTCGCTGACGATCGGTCTCAGCCCGCGCAGTCCACGCAGTAGTACTGGCCGTCCTTGACCTGGGCGATCTGGCTGCGGTGCTTGACCAGGAAGCACGAGGCGCACGTGAACTCATCGGCCTGACGGGGCAGCACCCGGACGGTGAGCTCCTCGTGGGAGAGGTCGGCACCGGGCAACTCAAAGGTCTCCGCGGCCTCGACCTCGTCCTCGTCGACCTTGCCCGAGTTCTTGTCGTTGCGCCGAGTCTTCAGCTCCTCAATGCTGTCTTCGCTTTCTTCGTCAGTCTTGCGAGGAGCGTCGTAGTCCGTTGCCATCCGTTGTCCATCCATTCCGCCGGGACCGCTGTCTGGGGTGCGGTCCGGCACGTGCTTCGCCGCGTGCGCAGCATGCATATCACATCCTGCCGCCGGTTGCCCATGTCGGGGCGACCCGAGATCGTGGTGAACAAGATCGCGGCCCGGTTGGGAGCTGATCGGCGGCAGGCTTGGTAGGTTACCCACCAGCAGCAACAACGCGGAGCGGGAGTCGTCAGATGCCAGACAGTGCCCTGTCGCCGAGGGAGATCCAGGCCCGGATCCGGTCCGGCGCCTCCGTCGCCGACATCGTGGGTGCCACCGGCATGGATCCCGATCGGGTCGAGGCCTTCGCCGTCCCCGTGCTCGCCGAACGCGAGTTCGTCGCCGGACAGGCCCGCAGCCACTTCGCGCGCCGGGGAGGCGAAACGATCGCCCACCGCAGTCTGGCCGAAGTGGTGAGCGATCGACTGTCCCCGCGTGGCGTCGATCCCGACGCTGTGCTCTGGGACGCATGGCGGCTCGAGGGACGCCGCTGGACGATCCAGGTCACCTGGGAGGCGGCGGGCGGCCCTCATGACGCCCACTTCGTCTACGACCAGGCGGGCCGTTTCTCCGTCGCCGACAATGACGACGCCAACTGGCTGCTCGGACTCCATCCGCCGACCGCCGAGCCTGCCCCCGGCGGAGAGGGCGAGCCGACCGTCGGGCTCAACGACGAACTCGCACTGGTGCGGGTGGTCCAGCCCGGAGCTCCGTTCGAGGACACCGAACCGATCGAGCTCGACGAGGACGACGCCTACGCCGAAGGCGAGCTGGAGGAGGTCGACGGGGTCTACGACATCGTGACGGACACCACCGGCGGCATCGACGTGCTGTACGACATGCTCGCCGGCTTCGACGAGGATTCGGTGCAGATCTACTCCGGGCTGGTACGCCCGGACGCCGACCAGCCGGCCGGGCCGGTGGTCGTCGACGAGGCCGAGGAGCCGTCACCGGCGCCTGAACCCCCGAAGCCACCCAAGGAAGCCGGGAAGGACGCCCGGCCCGGGTTGGCGGAGGCGGCCACCACGCCGGTGGCCGCCGCGCAGGAGGATGAGCCGGGCGAAACCGCAGAGCCCGAGCAGAACTCGCTGTTCGAGGAGACCTCGGAGATCCCCAAGCCGTCGAAGTCACGGCGCAAGCGGGCGCACGTCCCGTCGTGGGACGAGATCGTGTTCGGCTCGCCGACGCCGCGCAAGCCTGGTTGAACCTGCCTGAGGCCGCTCAACTCCGCCGGTCGGTGGGCGGCTGCTGGCCGTGAGGGCCGGCCGGCGGTCCCTGCACAGGCCCGGCCGGCGGGACCTGACCCGGCGGCGGTGCGGTGGGTGGTTGCCAGGCAGGCGGATACTGCGGCGCCGGCCCATAGCCTTGCGGGTGGCCATAGCCCTGCGGTGCCGGCCCATAGCCCTGCGGTGCCGGCCCATAGCCCTGCGGCGGATGCGGCCCATAGCCGTAGGGATTGGGATGGTGCGGGGCCGCCTGGTAGCCGTAGGGCGCCGGCGGGTATCCCGGGCCGGCGGCGGGTGCCGCCAGCTCCCGCGTCCGGTTCACGTACATGACGGTGATCGCCGCCTGCAGGTACGGCACCGTCACCACCTGCAGCAGCGTCTGAGCGACCATCGGCACCGCCAGCGCCCCGAGCATCTGGCCGAGGAACTCGGGGCTGAGCGGGTTGGTCGAGTCGAGGTTCTGCAGCGCGCCGATCGAGACGGCCTGAGTACCCAGATTGACCACCATCGTGACGGCGTACACCATCAGGTAGAGGACGATCAGCGTGCCGCAGGTTCGCCAGAACGCTCCCGCCGTGAGCGACCAGGCTCGCCGCAGCGCATCCAGCCAGCCGAGTTCCTCCAGGCTCACCACCTGCACCAGGTAGAGCAGCCGCACCCCGACGAAGATCGCGAGCAGGGAGACCGGCACCAGCAGGAGCATCGAGATCAGCACCCCGAGACCGATCGCCTCGGCGTCCGGAGCCGGGTCTCCGAGCGTGCCCATCGCGGACGCCAGCGGAAGCAGCATCAGCCCCATGCCGACCAGGTAGGCCACAACACCCAGCGCGGCCAGCGGCAGCATCCGGCGGACGAAGCCGCCCAAGGTCCGGAGCAAATCGGACAGAGTCGGGTCCTTCTGGTTCAGGCTCTCCCCCGCCAGACGGACGAGGAGGCCTGCGACCAGCACCCCGATGAGGCCCGCCGCCAGGGAGACGAGCAGCACGATCCCCAGCCAGGCGAGCAGCAGCTCCCCCACCCGTGCGATGTCCTGCCGGGCTGCCGCCATGATGAAGGCCGCCCATCCGGTCGCGGCGATCGCCAGCATGACGACAGTGCTCAGCAGCGTGGCGGCCGCTGTCGCCGCGCCCAGGCCGAAGAAGAGGCCGGGACGCCGGCGGAGCAACGCGAAGCTCTGCGCGATCACGTCGCCGATGCCCGGACTTGGACGGTACGAGAGGTGGGTCATGACCTCATCGTAGGGAAACGCCGGCTCCGAGCGGGATCATTACTGGAACGGCAGCGGTTCGGGATGCGGGTCGGCGGCCACTCGCTCGGCGGTCAGCCGCTGACGGTGATGCCGACGGCACAGCACCTGGTAGGAGATCTTGGCCTGGGGTGCGCCGGTGTCCCCCACCACGACCTGGTCTCCCTCGACCACCATTTCGCCATCCACGATCCGGGCGTTGTGGGTCGCGACCCGCCCGCACCAGCAGCGCGGACGCACCTGCGCCATCTCCATCCGGTCGCACAGCTCGACCAACCGGCGGGAGGCCGGGAACAGCTCGGTGCGGAAGTCGGCCAGGATGCCGAAGCAGAACACCTCGATGTCGAGGTCGTCGGCGATCCTGGCCAGCTGATCGATCTGCGGTGCGGTGTAGAACTGGGTCTCGTCGCAGACCAGGAAGTCGATCCGGTGGCCGTGACTGAGCTCGGCTACCAGGTACTCCCAGAAGTCGAATCCTTCGGTCACTTCAACCGCCTCGGCGGTCAGCCCGATCCGCGAGGTGATCGTCGCGGCGCCGGAGCGGTCGCCGCGGGTGAACAGCCGGCCGTTGCGGCCGGCTCGCCGTTCGGTGTAGGCCACCTGCAGCGCCAGCGTGGACTTGCCCGAATCCATCGGTCCGGTGAAGAAGAGCAGCTCAGCCATGGTTCAGCACACCAACAGCGGGACGGTCATCTCGGCGGCCGTGAGCGAGCCATGCATGCCCACCAGGGAGAACTCCTTGGGCAACGTCCGGCTCATCACCGCACCGTCGCCCCGCATCGCGACCAGCACATCGCCGAACCGCTCAGCCATCCGGGGACTCACCGGACCGAACCAGCCGGCGTCGAAGGCCTGCTGCCGGGACACCACCCAGGCCTGCCCGCCCAGCCGCTCCCGCCAGCGCTGCAGCACCGGCTCGGCCCCTCCAGGGGTGGTGTAGAGCTGGCGGAACCGTCCCTCTCCGGCGAACGTGGTGACGCCGGCCAGCAGGTCCGGTTCGTTCTCCACCACCAGGCGGGCCTCCATCGGGACATTGATCATCCCGTGGTCACCGGTGACCACCAGCCGGGTCGCCGCCGGCAGGGCGTCGCGCAATCCGCGGGCCAGCTCATCGCAGCGGGCCAGGGCGGTCCGCCACTGGAGCGATCCGACGCCCCAGCTGTGGCCGGTGTGATCCAGTGACCGCTCATAGACGTAGACCACGCTCCGATCCCCGCTTCCAGCGGCGTCAGTGGCCAGGTCGATCCGCTGGGCGTGGTCGTCCTCGTTTCCGACTCCGAGGAAGGTGCCGTCCCGCAGTGCCACCGTGGTGAGGCCGCTGCCGGCGAACCGGGCGGGGCCGACGGTCGCGGTCCGGACCCCCGCCGAGGCCAGGCGCTCCAGATAGGTCAGCTGCGGCTGCACGTCGAGCGGGTGGACCGCCGAGGGCCACTGCAGGGTGTTGAGCACCTTGCCGGTGGCCGGGTAGCGGAAGGAATAGCCGGCGATTCCGTGAGCCCCCGGTGGCAGACCGGTGCCGAGGCTGGTGATGCTGGTGGCGGTGGTGCTGGGCACCCCACAGGTGATCGGCTGACCGGCCAGGCCGGAGAGGAAGGGGGCGACGTCCCAGTGCTCCCGCTGATGCCAGCCGAGGCCGTCGATCAGCAGCACCACATAGTGGTCCGCATCGGGGAGACCGAGACTGTCCGGCGCTCCCGTCAATCCGAGATGGGAGCCGATCGCCGGCAGCAACTCGGCCAGCGTCGACGTGCCGTAGGCCGGGATGACCGGCTCATTCATCGGGCGGCGCCGGTGACGGATTGCAGCACGCCGGCGAAGGCGATCAGCTCACGCACCTTGCCCTCACCGTCGGCCGCCGCGCTGATCCGGACGGTGAAGTCGTCACCGGCCAGGTCGCCGGAGTAGCCGTGGTCGGCCTCACAGTTGGGATCGCCGCACTGGGCGGGCTCCAGCTCGATGTGGCGCACCATCCCCCACCCGAGCGTCAGCCAGGCCTCGGTCACCGTCGCGCGCCCGGTGCCGTAGGACTCGGGGTTGGCGACCACCTGGCTCAAGGCCACCGAGTTGATTCCACGCAGGGGCACCGATTCCGCCGTGGTCAGCGCCTGGACCGGCTCACCCGGGGCCGCGTTCTCGTCGGTGTGTCCCACGATCAGCCGGGTCGGGGTCAGCGCGAGGACCGAGAGATGCCGCTGGATCTCGTCATGATTGAAGGTGGCTTCGTGGTGCACCAGGAATCCCTGGACCGGCTCTGCCCCGCACGCCTGTGCGATCGAATCCGCGATCAGCTCCGGGAAGTAGCCGCAACCACGGATTTCCTCGATGAGGGCGGCCGGCAGAACCGGTCCGAGTCGTGGGCTCATTGCATCATCTTTCCATGCCCGGCGAACCGCTGAACAATCCCGCCCGCTGCGACTTCGGTAGTGTGAGCGGGTGCCCGTGAGTACCCGGCCCTTCATCGCAGCGCGGATCGAGGAGGCGATCGACAGGTTCGCCGAGCGCATTTGGCGGGCGCTCGGCTGGCGCGAACATGTGATCTGCTACACCGGCTACGGCACCAGCGCGGGAGTGCGCATCCTCGGCCGGGTCGTCCTGATGCCGCGACGGGCCCGCGGCGGACTGCGCAAGGCCACCCGCGAGTTCGTCAAGCGGCGCGGCTTCCGCAACTTCATCACCGCGCCCTGCGTCCGAGCCGAGGTCACCTTGACGGTGGGCGACCAGGTGATCCACACCACCACCGACCGCGGCGGCTACATCGACATCCGGGTGCGCGATCATGGTCTCCAGCCGGGCTGGCAGGAGGTCACCGTCCGCAGCGCCGGATCGAAGCGGGCAACCGCCCCGGTCCAGGTGATCGCGGACGACGAGACCTTCGGCATCGTCTCCGACATCGACGACACGATCATCACCACGCTGCTGCCCAGGCCCATGATCGCGGCGTGGAACACCTTCATCCGGGACGAATCGGCTCGTCAGGCGGTGCCAGGCATGGCCCGGCTCTACACCCGGCTGCTGGAGGCCCACCCCGGCGCGCCGCTGCTCTATCTCTCCACCGGTGCGTGGAACGCCCACGGTTTCCTCTCCCGCTTCCTGAAGCGGCACGACTACCCGCACGGGGCCATGGTGCTGACCGACTGGGGACCGACCAACACCGGATGGTTCCGCTCGGGGCTGAACCACAAGCGTGAGGCGCTCCTGCAGCTGACCCGTGACTTCCCCGCGATCCGATGGCTGCTGGTGGGCGACGACGGCCAGCACGACCCGGCGATCTACAGCGAGTTCGCCCAGGTCGCACCGGACAACGTCAGGGCGATCGCGATCCGGCAACTCACCCCGGCCGAGCAGGTGCTCGCCCACGGTACGCCCACCACGCTGCCCGAGGCCGAGGACGAGCCGCCGCGCAACGTTCCGCTGCTCAGGGCCCCGGACGGCCGGGGCCTGCTCCGCCAACTCCGCGACCTCCCCGAGCTGGCCTGAAATCCGCGCCAGCCCACGCGATTCCGACCGAGCCGGGTCGGGTGCGTGCCAGCACGGCCGCGCTGCGGCAGAATCAAGTGGCTCCACAGGGGCCAGCGAAGAGGACGAGGTGGGAATGAAGCCGGAAGTCGAGGACGAGGTAGCCGAGCGGATCGTCGACATCGACGTCGCCGCCGAGATGGAGGCCAGCTACCTGGAGTACGCCTACTCGGTGATCTACTCCCGTGCGCTGCCGGACGCGCGCGACGGTCTCAAGCCCGTCCAGCGCCGCATCCTCTACACGATGGACGAGATGCGCGTCCGTCCCGACGCCTCCCACGTCAAGTGCGCACGGGTGGTCGGCCAGGTGATGGGCCAGCTGCACCCCCACGGGGACACCGCGATCTACGACGCCCTGGTCCGGATGGGCCAGCCGTGGGCGATGCGGCTGCCGCTGGTGGACGGCCACGGCAACTTCGGCTCCCTGGACTCCGGTCCGGCTGCGATGCGGTACACCGAGTGCCGGATGTCCCCCGCCGCTGTGGCGATGACCGCCGGTCTGGCCGAGGACACCGTCGACTTCCGGCCGAACTACGACGGCAAGGAGACCGAGCCGGTCGTTCTTCCGTCGGCGATTCCCAACCTGCTGGTGAACGGCGCCACCGGCATTGCCGTGGGCATGGCGACCAATATCCCGCCGCACAACCTGGTCGAAGTGGTGCAGGCCTGCAAGCACCTCCTGAGGCATCCCGAGGCAGACGTCGACGAGTTGATGCGCTTCGTCCCCGGTCCCGACCTGCCCGGTGGCGGCAAGATCGTCGGCCTGGAGGGCATCCGCGACGCCTACGCCACCGGACGGGGCAGCTTCCGAGTACGGGCCACCGCCCGGATCGAGCAGGTGCATCCGCGTCGCAAGGGCATCGTGGTCACCGAACTGCCCTACATGGTCGGCCCGGAACGAATCATCGAGCAGGTCAAGAACCTGGTGCAGGCCAAGAAGCTGGCCGGGATCAGCGACATCAAGGATCTGACCGACCTGGCCAACGGCATGCGGCTGGTGATCGAGGTCAAGAACGGAATCAATCCCGAGGCACTGCTGGCCGAGCTGTACCGGCTGACCAAGCTGGAGGACTCCTTCGGCATCAACGCCGTCGCGCTGGTCAACGGCCAGCCTTCCACGCTGGGCCTGAAGGAACTGCTCGAGGTCTACCTGGAACACCGCCTGGAGGTGATCCGGCGGCGATCCGGCTTCCGGCTGGGCAAAGCGAGCGACCGGCTGCACCTGGTGGACGGCCTGCTGATCGCGATCCTCGACATCGATGACGTGATCGCGATCATTCGCGGTTCCGACGACGCCGCCCAGGCCCGCGCCCGCCTGATGGAGGCGTTCGAGCTCACCGAGACCCAGACCAACTACATCCTCGACATGCAGCTGCGCCGGTTGACCCGGTTCAGCAAGATCGAGCTGGAGGCCGAACGGGAGCAGCTGCTCAACACCATCGCCGACCTGCAGGCGATCCTCGACAGCCCGGATCGGCAACGCGAGGTGGTGTCCCACGAGCTGGACGAGGTCGCCCGCGCCCACGGCACGCCGCGCCGGACCGTGCTGCTGGCCACCGCCGGGACCGCCGTGACGGCCACCGCCGCGCCGCTGGAGATCGCCGACGACCCCTGCTGGGTGTTGCTCAGCTCGGCCGGACTGCTGGCCCGTACCGACAACGCCGAGCCGCTTCCCAGTTCCGGGCCGCGCGCCGTCCACGACGTCATCGTCTCCGCGGCCCGCACCACGGCCCGCGGCGAGTACGGCGCCCTCACCTCGGCCGGCCGGCTGATCCGCTGCCAGGCGATCGACCTGCCGTCCGTGCCGGCGACCGCCACCGCGCCGAGCCTGAAGGGCGGCTCGGTGGCCGGCGAACTCATCGAGCTCGCTGCCGGGGAGCGGATCCTGGCGTTGACCAGCCTCACCTCCGACACCTACGGCTGGGCGCTCGGCACGGCGTCGGGGGTGGTCAAGCGGGTGAACCCGGAGATCCTGGGCAAGGACTCCTGGGAGATCATCCGGCTCGACGACGGCGACCAGGTGGTCGGCGCCACCGAACTCCTGCACGACCTGGACGAGCTGGTTTTCGTCACCTCCGATGCCCAGTTGCTGCACTTCCCGGCGGCCTCGGTCCGTCCGCAGGGACGTTCCGGCGGCGGCATGGCCGGCATCAAGCTGGCCGCCGGTGCCAGGGTGGTCTTCTTCGGCGCGTCACCTGTCGCCGATGCGGCGGTGGTGACCGTGGCCGGCTCGTCGGGCGCCCTACCCGGCACCGAGTCCGGGACGGTCAAGGTGACGCCCTTCGCCGAATACCCGGGCAAGGGCCGCGCCACCGGCGGGGTCCGCTGTCAGCGCTTCCTCAAGGGCGAGGACGCCCTGCTGCTGGCATGGGTGGGCCCCGAACCCGCGGTGGCAGCGGCTGCCAGCGGCTCCCCCATCGACCTTCCGGCGCCGGATCCCCGCCGGGACGCCTCCGGCGCCCCGGCCAGCCAGCCGATCGCGCAGGTGGCTTCGCGCTTCCACGCCTGACCCGTCGGTCCGCTGGGCAGGCGGTCCGCTGGGTAAGGTGTCCGGCGTGAACAGCTCCTTCGACGATCTGCTGGCGGCCAACCGCCGGTACGCGACCTCGGCGCCACGCAACTTCGACGGTTACGCCCACGCGGGCGTGGCGGTCATCTCCTGCATGGACTCACGGCTGCAGCCACTGGAGATGCTGGGGCTCTTCCTGGGCGAGGCCAAGATCCTGCGGACTCCGGGCGGTCACGTCACACCGGACGCGCTGAACGGCTGCGTGCTGGCCGTCCATCTGCTCAAGGTGAGTCGCATCCTGGTGGTCGCCCATACCCGCTGCGCGATGGCCAGCGAGGACGACGACGCACTGCACCGCCGTATCGCGAAGGCAACCGGCGCCGACACCACCGCGCTCGAGTTCGGTGCGGACGTCGATCAGGTCGGACGGTTGCGGGCCGACGTCGCGCTGCTCGCCGAGCACCCGCTGATCGCCGGCCGTGCCCGGGTCGGCGGGTTCCGCTACGACGTCGACACCGGTCTGCTGGAACAGCTCTGCTGAACGCGCGCCGGCCGGGTCGGGTGGTGGAGAATGTCTGGGGCCGTGCTCGGAACCGCCGGCACCCGTACCCTGAGGAGCCCCGGTGAACCAGAGCATGACGCTGGCGGTGATCCTGGTCCTGGTGGCCTCGGTTCTGTTCGCCTTCGCGTCGGTGGTCCAGCATCACGCGGTCGGCGACACCGCCGCGCCGCAGGAAGGCGTCAAGCTCAGCGGCCGGCAGTTGGTCGCGGTGATCCGCGATCCGCGCTGGATCGGCGGGCTGCTGCTGACCGGGGTGGGTGCGGTGATCCAGGTGGGCGCCCTGATGCTGGCCCCGATCACCGTGGTCCAGCCGTTGGGTGTTCTCGCCGTGCCGTGGACCATGCTGCTGGCCGCGCGCCTCCAGCGACGACCGGTGAGCCGGGAGGGCTGGCTGGCGACCGGGCTGACCGTGGCCGGCACCGCCGCCTTCGCCTGGGTGGCGATCACCCATGCCGCGCCCTACCCGGTGCTGAACGAGGCCACCCTGGTGGTGGGCACCCTGGCCGGCCTCGGGGTGGCCACCGGGTTGGCGCTGGTCGGCTCCCGCGGACCGCTGGCCTGGAAGTGCCTGGCCTGGTCCAGCGCGGCCGCGGTGATCTACGGTGCCGAATCGGGCGTGGTGAAGGCGATCGGCGGCTATGTCACCACCCGGCCCTGGGTGAGCTCGCCCACCTTCTGGTTCCTGGCCGCCTCGATCGTGGTCGGCGCGGTGCTGGCCGGGATCTGGATCCAGCAGGGGTATGCGTCCGGCCCCGCCGAGACCGTGGTGGGCGCTCTCAACGCCGCCGCCCCGGTGGCCGGGGTCGCCTATGGCATCGCCGTCCTCGGCGAGGGCTCGGCCATCACTCCGCCGGCGGCGGTGCTGATGCTGGCCTTCGCCGCCGTGGCGATCTGGGGGGTCGTGATGCTTTCCCGCATCCACCCCACCCGGGCCGGCCACTAAGGAGTAGCCGACCATCGGCCGAGAGCACCTCGACGGCCTCCTGTCATGACGGCGAAGCTCCCGTCAGGCAGACCGGAACGAGGCATCGGGAGGTCAACGGTCCGTGGTTCCTCAGCCGGGCTCAGGCGTCGATGCGCTCGGCATCCAGCGCGTAGGCGCCTTCGATGATGAACTGCTTCCGCGGCGCCACGTCATTGCCCATCAGCTTTTCGAAGACCGCTTCGGCGGCTGCCGCCTCGTCGATGGTGATCCGGCGCAGGGTGCGGTGGCGGGGGTTCATGGTCGTGTCGGCGAGCTGGTCGGCGTCCATCTCACCCAGGCCCTTGTACCGCTGCGGCTCCTTGAACGAAACCTGCCGCTTGGTCAGCTCGGCCAGCTTGCGCCGGTACTCGGCCTCTGAGTAGGTGTAGAGATACTTCTCCTGGCCCTTGCGGGGGTTGTTCACCTCGAATCGGTGCAGCGGCGGGACCGCGGTGAACACCCGCCCGGCCTCGACCAGCGGTCGCATGTACTTGAAGAACAGCGTGGTCAGCAGACAGCGGATGTGGGCGCCGTCGGAGTCGGCGTCCGCCATGAAGATGATCTTGCTGTAGCGGGCCGAGTCCAGCTCGAAGGTACGCCCGGAACCGGCCCCCACCACCTGGATGATCGAGGCGCACTCGGCGTTCTTGAGCATGTCGCCCACCGATGCCTTCTGGACGTTCAGGATCTTGCCGCGGATCGGCAGCAGGGCCTGGAATTCGGAGTTGCGGGCGAGCTTGGCGGTGCCCAACGCCGAGTCCCCCTCGACGATGAAGAGTTCGGTGCGGTCCAGGTCTGTGCTGCGGCAATCGGCCAGCTTGGTCGGCAGCGTGGACGATTCCAGCGCGTTCTTGCGGCGCTGGGCGTCCCGGTGGGCGCGCGCCTGCACGCGGGTGCGGGAGGCGCCGACCACCTTCTCCATCACCGCCCGGGCCTGGGGACGCAACGCCGCCCGGTTGCTGGTCAGGAACTCCCCCAGTTCCTTCTCGACGATCCTGGCCACCAGCCGGGTGACCGGCGGGGTTCCGAGCACCTCCTTGGTCTGGCCCTCGAACTGCGGCTCAGCCAACCGGACGGTGACCACCGCCGTGAGCCCCTCCAGCACGTCGTCCTTGATGATCTCCTCCCCGGCCTTCAGCAGCCGGGTGCCGTCCAGCGACTTCGCGAAGGCCCGCAGCACCCCGCGCTCGAAGCCGGCGACGTGGGTACCGCCCTTGCCGGTGGCGATGATGTTCACGAACGAGGTGACCCGGGACTCGTAGCCGGTTCCCCAGCGCACCGCCACGTCGACCTCCAGAGGTCGCTCCACATCGGTGGGGGTCATCGAGCCCGCGTCGTCCAGCATCGGCACCGTCTCGGTGAACTGGTCGCTGCCCTGCAGCCGGATCACCTCGGTGACCGGGGCGTCGGTGGCGAGGAACTCACAGAACTCGGAGATGCCACCATCGTGCTTGAACACTTCGGTGACCGGTTCCCCGTCGCGGGCATCGGTGACCATCAGCTCCAGCCCGGGCACCAGGAAGCTGGTCTGCCGGGCCCGGTCGAGCAGGTGCTTCAGCGACAACTGGGCACCGGGAAGGAAGATCTGCCGGTCCGGCCAGTACCGCACCCTGGTTCCGGCGACGCCACGACGGGTCCTGCCGACCTTCCGCAACCCACCGCCGGGGGTGAACGGAGCGTCCGGACCCTCGCCCGCGTACACCCCCGGAACCCCCCGCCGGAAGCTCATCGCATGGGTGACGCCGCCGCGATCGACCTCGACATCGAGCCGGGACGACAGCGCATTCACCACCGACGCGCCGACGCCGTGCAGCCCGCCGGTCGCGTTGTAGGAGCCGGCGCCGAACTTGCCGC
Organism: uncultured Propionibacteriaceae bacterium; assembly: GCA_964435735.1. Lineage (GTDB taxonomy): Bacteria > Actinomycetota > Actinomycetes > Propionibacteriales > Propionibacteriaceae > Propionicimonas. The sequence continues at coordinate 118,082 of CAYSZZ010000006.1, read as the reverse complement.
CGGCGTGCAGCTTGGTGAACACCACCTCGACGCCGCTCAACCCGGTCTTGGGCTCGGTGTCCACCGGGATGCCACGAGCCTGGTCAGCCACGAAGATGCCGCCGTCCGCCTCAAGCCGCACGTCGATGCGCGCACCGAAGCCCGCCAGAGCCTCGTCCACCGCGTTGTCGATGATCTCCCACAGGCAGTGCATCAGGCCCCGGGTGTCGGTGGAGCCGATGTACATCGCCGGACGCTTGCGGACCGCCTCCAGTCCTTCCAGCACCAGCAGGTGCCTGGCTTCGTAGTCTCGTCCCTCAGCGGCGCTCTTCGTGGTCACTTTGCAGAGGCTATCCTCCCCGGCCGACAGTTGCGTGGAGGTTACGGTCTGGTGTCGAGTCACCGAGTTGTCACCGCAGCCCACTAGACTGATCCCATCGGGAACAAACCGCGTCGGCCGGTGTTGTACCTGGCGAGTTCTGGTGATGACCGAGAGGGAGGACGGCATGAGCACAACTGTGATTGAGAACCTGACCACCGCGGATCGCTGTGATCGCTGCGGGGCACAGGCGTACGTGCGCGTCACCCTCAACTCCGGTGGCGAGTTGTTCTTCTGCGGCCACCACGGCCGGGCGCACTCCGCCAAGCTCAGCCAGGTGGCACTGACGATCCACGACGAGACGGACAAGCTCTCCTGAACCAGCTTCTGTGACGGCCCCGGCTCTGTGCCGGGGCCGTTCTGGTTGCGGCCCGTTACAGTGACAGCCATGCGCGAGGCACCCTATGGCAGCTGGTCTTCCCCGATCAGCGCAGCCGACCTGACCGCGGTCACCGTCGGGCTCTCCACCGGAATCGTGAGCGACGGTGTCCGGTACTGGACCCAGGCCCACCCCGAGCAGGGCGGGCGGGTGACGCTGTGGCGGGAGGACGCCGACGGACGCGTGGAGGTCACCCCGGACGCCTACCTGCGCACCGCCGTCAACGAGTACGGCGGCGGCGAGTGGACGGTGGCCGCGGGCATCCTGGTCTACTCCAGTTGGCCGGACGGCAGCGTGCAGGTGCTCGAGCCGGGTCGCCCCGCCCGCCGGCTCGCCCCGGGCGACGATCTCCGCTACGCGGCGCTCCAACTCGACCCGGCCCGGCGCCTGGTGCTGGCCGTCAGGGAGGATCACACCGCCCCCGGGGAGCCGGTGACCACGATCGTCGCACTCGACCTCGACTCCGACAACGCGACCGGCGGTCGGGTGCTGGTGGCCGGCGCCGACTTCTACGCGCATCCCACGCTGTCGGCTGACGGCCGATTGGCATGGGTGGAGTGGGACCATCCCGCCATGCCCTGGGATTCCACCCGGATCGAGGTGGCACCGCTGGACGACCCCACCGCGGCCAGGACGGTGGGCGGTGGGGCAGGCGTGTCCGCGCTCTACCCCGCGTGGAGCCCGGACGGCTCCCTGCTCTTCCTGGCCGACCCCGGCGGATTCTGGAACTTCCATCGCTGGGACGGCGAGGTCACGCAGGTCCTCTACCAGTCACCCGCCGACTTCTGCGGCCCGCTGTGGGTGCTCACCCCGGTCCCGTACGCGGTGATCGACGCCCACCGGATCGGGTGCAGCGTGACCGTCCATGGCTACGCCAGCCTGGCCGTCATCCATCACGGCACCACCGAACCGGCTCGCCTGGCGCTGATCGAGTCGGATGCGGTCTCCGCCACCGTCACCGGCGGGGGCGCTGTCGCCCTGGCCCTGCTGGGCTACCCCGACCGTCCGTCGGCACTGGTGGAGGTCGACTGGGACTCCGGCGGGCTCACCACAGTGCAGGCCAGCTCTCAACGCGTGCTCGACCCGGCCCTGGTCTCACGGGCAGAGGCGATCACGTGGCAGGGTCCGCTGGGGCAGGTGCACGCCTGGTACTACCCGCCCACCAATCCCGAGTTCGCAGCGCCCGACGGCGAGTTGCCCCCGGTCCAGGTGTGGAGCCACGGCGGCCCGACCAGCTTCTCCGGCCCCGAGTACCGGTTGGCCACCCAGTTCTGGACCTCCCGCGGGATCGGCATCGTGGATGTGAACTACGGCGGCTCCTCCGGCTTCGGTCGTGCCTACCGGGAGCGGCTCCGGGGGAACTGGGGCGTGGTGGACGTCCGCGACTGCGGCGACGCCGCCCTCACCCTGGTCGAGCGCGGGCTGGCCGATCCCGCCCGGCTGTCGATTCGGGGCGGCTCAGCCGGCGGCTACACCACGCTGGCCGCGCTCACCTCCACTGAGGTCTTCAGCGCCGGCATCAGCCTGTACGGGATCGGCGACCTGGAGACCATGGCCACTGACACCCACAAGTTCGAGTCGCGCTATCTCGACGGCCTCGTCGCGCCCTATCCCGAAGGACGCCAGACCTACCTCGACCGCTCCCCCATCCACCACCTGGACCGGCTCTCCTGCCCGATGCTGATTCTGCAGGGCGGCCAGGACAAGGTGGTCCCGCCCAGTCAGGCGGAGCAGATGGTGGCCGCTGTGCGCGCCAAAGGGCTACCGGTGGCCTACGTCCTTTTCGAGGACGAGGGCCACGGCTTCCGCCGCGCCGAGAACGTGATCGCCACCGCGCAGGCGGCCCTCGCCTTCCTCGGCGAGGTGCACGACTTCAGCCCGGACGATCCCCTACCGGTTCTCGACCTGCGCTGAACCCCTGCGGCCCGCCGTCGCCACGGAGGATGCCGGGGACGGATCGTCAGTCGGGCCGGTGCCGTCGCGGCTCGCGCGGGTGCCGCAGGGTCGGCGGCTCGTCCAGCTCCGGCGGCGGCATCAGGGTGTAGGGCACCTGCGGCTCGGAGGCGACCGCGGGCACCATGCCGGCGGTGGGGCTCGGCATGATCACCTGCGGGGCCTTGCGCAGGCGTGCCTGCACCTTGCCGGCAGCCGCGGTGAGCAGCGAGTTCAGCACGATGTACATGGCGGCCAGCACGATCATGGTGGGAATCAGGTTGGCGAAGGCGGTCGACAGGTTGATGCCCGAGCGGAGCAATTCTCCATAGCTGATCATGTAGCCCAGGGCCGAGTCCTTCAGGATGACCACCAGCTGGCTGAGCATGGAGGGCAGCATCGCGGTGATCGCCTGTGGCAGCTGGATGGTGGTGAGCGTGGCCATCGGCGTCAGGCCGATCGCCAGGCCGGCCTCCTTCTGCCCGTTGGGCAGCGAGTTCACCCCGGAGCGCACCAGCTCGGCGATGACGCAGGAGTTGTAGAAGGTGAGCCCCACGACCACCCCGAAGAAGGGCAGGATGGAACCGGTGATCCCCAACCCCCGCAGCCCGAACTGATAGGCGAACAGCATCATCATCAGAACCGGCACCGAGCGGAAGAATTCCACGAAGGCGCCACAGACCCAGCGCACCCAGCGCACCTGGACGAGCCGGCCGATGCCGAGCAGCATGCCGAACACCAGCGACAGCACCACCGAGACCACCGCGGCCACGATCGTGCCGAGTAGACCGGGCAGCAGGTAGTTCACCCAGGCCGAGCCCGTCAGGAAGGGTGTCCACTTCTCCAGCGTCAGCTGGTTGTTGCGCGGCCGGTTGGTGGGCTCGGGAAGGTCGAGCATCCGGAGGATCACGAAGGCGAGGATGGCCAGCAGCAGCAGTCCGCCGGCGACCGCCACCAGCCGATACCGGGCCCGCGCCTTGGGACCGGGAACGTCGAACAGGACAGTCCTGTCGCTCATCGGACCACCACCAGTCGGTTGGAGAGCCAGGTGAACAACAGGCCCAGCGGCAGGGTCAGGATGACGAAACCCGCAGCCATGATGAAGAAGGTCGCGTACAGGTACTGCGGGCTGAACTCGAACATGTTCCACATCATGAAGGCGGCCTCCGCCACGCCGATGGTGGCCGCGACGGTGGTGTTCTTGGTGAGCGCGATCATGGTGTTGCCCAGTGGCGCGATCGCGCCCCGGAAAGCCTGCGGCAGGATCACATAGCGCAGCGTGGGCACGAAGGACAGCCCGATCGATCGAGCCGCCTCGGCCTGGCCGGCGGGGACGGTGTTGATTCCCGAGCGGATCGCCTCCGCCACGAAGGACGCATGATAGAAGGAGAGCCCGACGACCGCCCACCAGAAGCTGTTCCCGTAGACGCTGCTGCTGTCGATCACCAGGTTGAGGATGTTGTTCAGGCCGAGCATGCACATCGCCAGGATCAGGGTGAGCGGCGTGTTGCGGAACACCGTGACGTATCCGGTTCCGAACCGTTGCAGCACGGCCACCGGCGACACCCGGCAGACCGCGACCACGGTCCCAATCAGGAGCGAACCCACTGCGCTGGCCAGTGCCAGCCGGATCGTCATGAAGAAGGCCGCGATGACGTCATAGCGCTCGAACAGCGCCGCCAGCCCTTCCATCAAGTCCCCTTCGGGTCGTCGTGGCTGTCGGCTCGCCTCGCGATCGAGCCGACAGCCACGTCCTCAGCGATCAGGCGCAGGCGTCCGTGGCCGGCGGGTTCGCCGCCGACGCCTGGAATCCGGAGGGGCCGACCGTCGAGTCGAGCGCCGCCTGCCACGCACCGGAGGAGACCATCTCGGCCAGTGCCTCGTTGATCGCCGTGCAGAGCTCGGTGTCGCCCTTCTTGATGCCGACGCCGTAGCGCTCCTCGCTGAACGGCGCGCCCACGACCTTGAGCTTGCCGGCGAACTGGGCCTGCGCGGCGAAGCCGGCCAGGATCACGTCATCGGTGGTGACGGCATCGATGGTGCCGGCTGCCAGTGCTTCCACGCACTTGGAATAGGTGTCGTACTCCTGGAGTTCGATCTCGGGGTGCAGATCCTTCAGCTTCTGTGCGGAGGTCGAACCGGTCACCGAACACAACTTCTTGCCGACCAGCGAGTCCGGACCGGTGATGTCGGTGTTGCCCGCGGCGACCAGCAGATCCTGGCCGGCGATGAAGTACGGGCCGGCGAAGGAGATCTTCTCCTTGCGCGCGTCGGTGATCGAGTAGGTGGCGAAGATCATCTTGACCTGTTCGGACTCGATCAGCGTCTCGCGCTGGGAGGACGGGCTCTCCTTGAACTCCACCTCGGTGTAGCCGAGCTTGCCCGCGACGTACTTGGCCACCTCGACATCGAAGCCGGTGTTGGTGTCGCCCTCCTTCAGTCCCAGGCCCGGCTGGTCGAACTTCACACCGATCACTACCTTGCCGCCTCCTCCGGGCGGGCCACCCGCGGCGCTACCGCCGCCGCAGGCCGTCAGGGTCGCCGCCAGCACCAGCGCGGATGCGGCGGCGAGAATCGACTTGGTGTACTTCATAGGTTTCTCCTGTCGTCGGTCCCACCGAAGGTCAGTGGGTAAGGATCTTGCTCAGGAAGTCTTTTGCGCGAGCGCTCTGCGGATTGGTGAAGAACTCCTCGGGGGTGTTCTCCTCGACGATCAGGCCGTCCGACATGAACACCACCCGGTCGGCGGCCTTGCGGGCGAACCCCATTTCGTGGGTGACCACCACCATGGTCATCCCCTGCCGGGCCAGGCTCACCATGACGTCCAGCACTTCGTTGACCATCTCCGGGTCGAGGGCTGAGGTCGGCTCGTCGAAGAGCATCACTTTGGGCTGCATCGCCAGCGCGCGGGCGATGGCGACCCGCTGCTGCTGCCCCCCGGAGAGCTGTGCCGGGTACTTGTCGGCCTGGTTGTCCACCCCGACCCGGGTGAGCAGTTCCATCGCCGAGTTCCTGGCCTCGGCGGCGCTCTTCTTCCGCACCTTTGTCGGGCCCAGCGTGACGTTCTCCAGGATCGTCTTGTGGGCGAACAGGTTGAAGGACTGGAAGACCATGCCAACGTCGGCGCGCAGCTCGGCCAGTGCCTTGCCCTCCTCGGGCAACGGCACGCCGTCGATCTCGATGGTGCCCGAACCGATCGTCTCCAGCCGGTTGATCGCCCGGCACAGCGTCGACTTGCCCGATCCGGACGGACCCAGAACCACCACGACCTCACCCTTGTGAACGGTCAGGTTGATGTCCTGCAGCACGTGCAGATCACCGAAGTGCTTGTTGACGCCGGAGAGCACGACCAAGGGCTCGCCGAGCCCCGGTGCGGGTGCGGTGCCTTCTTCTGCCATGGGGTGACCTTAGCGGCATCGCTGGGTCAGCACTATGTCGAACCGGTTTCGATCAGATCACAGCGGTCAGGGAATTCCGCCGGTTCGCCAGGCATTCACCGTTGTCAGAGCTCGACGACCAGAGCTCGCGGAAAACTCCGACAAACCGTAGTATCCGGCGTGTCACCCAGGCTCAGTCGAGGTAGTCGCGCAGCACCTGCGACCTGGAGGGGTGGCGCAGTTTGCTCATCGTCTTGGACTCGATCTGCCGGATCCGCTCGCGGGTCACGCCGTAGACCTTGCCGATCTCGTCGAGCGTCTTCGGCTGGCCGTCGGTCAGCCCGAAACGCATGCTGACCACGCCCGCTTCGCGTTCGGAGAGCGTGTCGAGGACGTCGTGCAACTGCTCCTGCAGCAGGGTGAAGTTGACCGCCTCGGCCGGAACCACCGCCTCGGAGTCCTCGATCAGGTCGCCGAACTCGGAATCGCCGTCCTCGCCCAACGGAGTGTGCAGCGAGATCGGCTCACGGCCGTACTTCTGCACCTCGACGACCTTCTCGGGCGTCATGTCGAGTTCCTTGGCCAGTTCCTCCGGGGTGGGCTCGCGACCCAGATCCTGCAGCATCTGGCGCTGCACGCGGGCGAGCTTGTTGATGACCTCGACCATGTGCACCGGGATCCGGATGGTCCGGGCCTGGTCGGCCATGGCGCGGGTGATCGCCTGCTTGATCCACCAGGTCGCGTAGGTCGAGAACTTGTAGCCCTTGGTGTAGTCGAACTTCTCCACCGCACGGATCAGGCCCAGGTTGCCTTCCTGGATCAGATCGAGGAAGAGCATGCCGCGGCCGGTGTAGCGCTTGGCCAGCGACACCACCAGGCGCAGGTTCGCCTCCAGCAGGTGGTTCTTGGCGCGACGGCCGTCCTCGGCGATCCATTCCAGGTCCGAGACGTGATCGGTCTCCAGCCCGATGGCCTCGCTCAGGGTCTCCTCGGCGAACAGGCCGGCCTCGATCCGCTTGGCGAGCTGCACCTCCTGCTCGGCGTTCAGCAGCGCGACCTTGCCGATCTGCTTGAGATAGTCCTTCACCGGGTCGGCGGTCGCGCCGGCCGCGAGCACCTGTTGCTCGGGCTCGTCGGCATCATCGGCATCCGACAGGCTGAAGCCCTCGTCCTCAGCCAGGTCCTTCTCGGTCTTGGCCTCTTCCGCCGGCTCGAAGACGGTGTCGTCCACGTCGTCCAGGCTGCGCTTCTTGCCTCCGACGGTGAGGATCACGTCGTCTCCTTCACGCTCGACCTTCACCTCCAGGTTCCCGGGGGTGAGCACCTCTTCGACCGTGACCTCCTCGACCTCGAGCTCGACGGGCTCGAGATCGTCGGGCTCCAGCTGGTCCTCGGGCTCGTCCGGGACGACGGTCACCACCGGCTTGGCCTTGGAAACGGGTGCTTTCGACTTCACCGCAGGGCGGGTCGAACGCCGCCGCGGGGCTGGGATGGTGGTCTCTTCTTCGGCAGTAGCCTTGGCGGCAGCGCTGGAGCGTGGGGACACGGGCGACCTCTCAAGAAAGCGATTCAGGGCATGCGACAACCGGGAGCTGTCAATGCCTTCGCGTCCATTGTGCCACGACTACGCCCGTCACCCAAGCCCCAGCCGGTCGGCTACTCTCGGTCCATGCCTGTCGCCGACCAGCCACCCGTTGCGCCGCGCCGGACGCAGGTCCGGGTCGTTCACGATGACCGGGTGGAGGATCCCTACGCCTGGATGAAGGACAAGTCCGACCCGGCGCTGCGTGCCTATCTCGAGGCGGAGAACGCCTTCACCGAAGCGGTCACCGCACCCCTGGGAGACCTGGCACGGCAGATCTACGACGACATCGACGCCCGGACGCTGCAGACCGACCTGAGCGTCCCGGAGTTCACCCGGCACACCGATGGGCGCTGCTTCTGGTACTACGCCCGCACCACTCAGGGGCAGAACTACCCCCGCTATCACCGGGCGCCCGCGATCGACCGGGACCAGTTGCCCGACCCGGCCGGGATCCCTGACGGCGAGGAACTGCTGGTCGACGTCAACGATCTGGCCGGGGAGGCCGCCTTCTTCGCCCTGGGCACCCTGGCGGTCAGCCCGGACGGCAACCGGCTGGCCTATTCCACCGACACCGCCGGAGACGAGCGGTATGACCTGCGGTTCGTCGATCTGCGGACGCATCAACTGCTGCCCGACGAGCTGACCGGGATCGCTGCCGGCGGCTGCTGGGCAGGAGACGACAGCTACTGCTATCTCACCGTGGACGAGGCCTGGCGGCCGGACACCGCCTGGCGTCACGTGCTGGGCGAGACCGACGACCTCCAGTTGCACCATGAACCGGACGAGCGGTTCTGGATGGAGCTGGGGATCTCCCGCAACCTGCGCCAGGTGGTGATCGGCATCGGTTCCAAGACCAGCAGCGAGACCCGCTTGGTGGACGCCTACGACCACGCCGCGCTCCCCCGCGTCGTGACCCCGCGACGACCGGACGTCGAGTACGACGTGGAGGTCGCCGGCGACACCCTCTACATCGTTCACAATCACGGCGCCCCCGACTTCGCGCTGGCCCGAGCCCCGCTGGCGGCGACCTCGGCGGCGGACTGGGAGCCGCTGTGGCCGGGTGAGCCGGGATCGCGCCTGCTGGACGTCTCGGCCTACGACCGGGCGCTGGTCATCAGCCTGCGCCGCGACGGACTGGTGCGGGTGCGCGTCCATCCGTTCGGCGAGGATGGCCGGCTCACCGCCGGCCATGAGATCGACTTCGGCGAGACCCTCTACGAGGTGGACGCCCACGGTTCGGAGGACGCCGACACCGACCGGATCCGGCTCTCCTACCAGTCGATGGTCACCCCCGAGCAGGTACTGGAGTACCGCCTCGACACCGGCGAGCGCCGCATCCTGAAGCAACGCACCGTGCTCGACCACCCTCGCTTCGGCCCCTACCGGCCATCGGACTACGTACAGCGCCGGGAGTGGGCCACCGCTGCGGACGGCACCCGTGTCCCGCTGTCGCTGGTCCACCGGGCCGACATTGCGCTGGATGGCTCCGCCGGCTGCATCCTGACCGGCTACGGCGCCTACGAGATCAGCTATCCCGGCAGCTTCTCGATCCCACGACTCAGCCTGCTCGATCGCGGTTATGTGGTGGCGATCGCGCATGTCCGCGGCGGTGGTGAACTCGGCCGCGCGTGGTACGAGGCCGGCAAGCTCGCGCACAAGCAGAACAGCTTCACCGATCTGATCACTGCCGCCCGCTACCTGGTCGATCAGGGCTACACCACGGCCGCCCGCCTCGGTGTCACCGGCGGCAGTGCCGGGGGCCTGCTGGTCGGCGCCGCGGCCCACCTCGCTCCGGATGCCTTCGGCGCGGTCAACGCCCAGGTGCCCTTCGTCGATCCGCTGACCACGATGCTCGACCCCGAACTGCCGCTCACCATTACCGAGCGGGAGGAATGGGGCGACCCGCTGAACGATGTCGACGCCTACCACCGGATGAAGGGCTACTCGCCCTACGAGAACGTCCGGCGGCAGCCCTACCCGGCGATCCTGGTGACCACCAGCCTGAACGACACCCGGGTCGAGGTCACCGAACCGGCCAAGTGGGTGGCGCGGCTGCGTCACGACGCGGGCCTGACCGATCGGCTGCTGCTCAAGACCGAGCTCGTCGCCGGCCACGGCGGGGTCTCCGGCCGGTACGCGATCTGGCGGGACATCGCCTTCGAGTACGCCTGGCTGCTGGGCGCCACGGGTGCCGGCGGTTCCTGAGAAGGGCTTCAATCCCAGCTGAGTGGTGGCTGAACCGGCTCCGCCCGTGGGATGACGGACCATCCGACCACGGTCTTGGATTGCCCCCGAGCCCTCTTTTCGGGGTCACCTCAGGGCCGCCGTGGGCAGAAATCCGCGGTGTCGTCCGTTGTACTTAGGTGACGAGCGAAAGGAAGAACCTTGATCTCCACCGCACATCGGGTCCGACTCAATGATGGCATCGACGGCAAGGACGCAGTTGGTCTCTACCTCGACGGAATCGCCAAGACCCCGCTGCTGACCGCGGCCGAAGAGGTCGAGCTCGCCCGTGCCATCGAACTCGGCCAGTACGCTCACGCGCTGCTCGAAGGCAAGCTCTCCGATGAGGAGAACGCCGAACGACGAGTCGAGGCCAGCCGCGAGGAACTCGAACTGCTCGCCGAACTCGGCGACAAGGCGATGCAGCGGTTCATCACCGCCAACCTGCGCCTGGTGGTCTCGGTCGCCCGCAAGTACGGACGTTCCCAGATGCCGCTGCTCGACCTGGTGCAGGAGGGTAACACCGGGCTGATCCGCGCCGTCGAGAAGTTCGACTTCACCAAGGGCTTCAAGTTCTCCACCTACGCCACCTGGTGGGTTCGCCAGTCGATCTCCCGCGGCATCGCCCAGCAGGCCCGGATCGTCCGGCTCCCGGTGCACGTTGCCGAGCAGGTCAACCAGGTCGCCGCGGTCCGCCGCACCCTGGAGCGCCGCTTCGGCCGCGAGCCGGAACTGTGGGAGATCGCCGACGAGTTGGCACTGCCGACCGAACAGGTGATCGATCTGCTGCGGCTCTCACGCGACCACGTGTCGCTGGACGCTCCGGTCGAGGAGGACGGCGACACCGCGCTCGGTGACCTGCTGGCCCGTGAGATGTCCCCCGGTCCGGACGAGATGGTGCTGGACGCCGAGGACCGCGCACGGCTCGACGAGATGCTCGCCACACTCGATGAGCGCTCCGCGGACGTGGTGCGTCGCCGCTACGGTCTGCTGGACGGCCGTCAGGCCCGACTGGCCGACATCGCCGCGGTCTGGGGAATCACCGCCGAGCGGGTCCGCCAGATCGAGCGGCACGCGATCGGCAAACTGCGCATGACCACCGAGGTAGCCGCCTGAGCCCGGTTCCGGGCTGAGGCTGCCATCGAACGGGCGTCCCGGAGGGGGGCGCCCGTTCGGTGTTCCCGGGCCGCCGGCCTCAGGCGAGTCCGCGAGTCCCGTCCTCGACCCGGCCCGCCACCAGCGCGGCCGGGTCGGTCAGCCGGATCAGTCCCTCCTGGGTGCAGGAGGCGACCAGTTGACCGCCGGAGAACAGTCGTCCGAAGGAGAACCCCAGGCCGGCCGAGGCCGAGGGTGACACCTGGTCATAGAGCAGCCACTGGTCGGCGCGGGCGGGACGGTGGAACCACATCGCGTGGTTGATCGAGGCCGCCTGCATCCCCGGCCCGGCGAAGACCACCGGATGCGGAACGGTGCTCACGGCCAGCAGAGTCAGGTCGGAGGCGTAGGCCAGCACCGCCTGGTGCAGCCGTGGATCCGCCGGCAGCGCGCTCTCTGTCCGCACCCACACCTTCATCGCGGCGTCGGCGTGCGCACCGTTGATCGCGCTGGTGTCGGAGGCGAACCGGGTCTCCAGCACCCCCCACTCCTGCCGCCAGGCCTCGGCGGAGCGGCGGGAGCGCGCGCCCAGCACCTCCGACAGCGGCGGGCAGTCCTGCGGCGGCGCCACCCCCTGCGGGATGGTGTCGGCGTGGTTGAGACCCGGCTCCAGTCGATGGAAGGAGCAGCCCATGAAGAAGATCGTGCGGCCCTGTTGAGTCGCGGCCAGCCGGCGGGTGGAGAAGCTGCCGCCGTCCCGGATCTCCTCCACGCGGTACTCGATCGGCACTCCGGCGAGGCCGGAGCGGACGAAGTATGCCGAGAGCGAATGGGCGATCCGGTCTTCGGGAACCGTGTGGTAGGCCGCGGTCAGCGCCTGGGCCAGCACCTGGCCGCCGAACACCCGCTGCCGCGCCGAGGTCTCGTCAGCCGCTCCCACGAACAGGTCGGCGCCGCGCCGCTCGAGCTCGAGCAGCGCGATCAGCTGGTCGACGCCTGCTGGCATCAGCCGGGAAACTCCGGTGGATCCTGCTCGGCCAGGAACTGCTCGACGGCCGCGCCGATCTCCTCCGCGCTGGGCACCCGGGCCGCTCCGCTGGCGCTCAGCTGGTCGTACTGCTCCTCCAGCGCCTGCACCACGGCCGGAAATTCGGTGTCGTCGGCGGTCTCGCTGGCGATCGTCGCCAGGTTCGTGGCGACGCGTTCCTGCAGCTGCTCGGTGGGAAACACCAGACCGGTCGCCTCGCTGATCCGGGCCAGCACCGCCGCGCTCGCCTGGGGGAAGCCGGTCTGCGCGAGGTAGTGCGGGACGTGCGCGACGAATCCGCGTCCGATCAGGCCGGCTTCGCCGGCCCGGAACTCCAGCACGTGCGAGAAGCTGCCCGGGATCTGCACCCGGTCGATCCACATCGGGTTCCCGCTGGCCAGATCGGGATCCGTCGCGTGCGCGGTGACGAGGGTGGGACGGGTGTGGGGCACGGTCATCGGGACACCGCTGGCGGCGATCAGCGCCTCGACTCCGAGCCGCTCGGCGAGCCCCAGGATCGCGGCGCAGGTCCGGTTCCACTGGGAGTCCGGTTCCGGCCCGGTGAGCAGCAGGAACGGCGTCCCGGCAGCGTCGATCACCTTGTGGATCACCAGCGAGTAGTCGGTCATCGACACCCAGTGGTTGGTGTCGAAGACCAGCTGCGGCCGTCGCGAGCGGTAGTCGTGCAACTGATCGTGATCGAACTCGACCAGCACCTCGTGCTCACACTGGTCGAGCAGATAGCGGCCGATGGTATGGATCACCGCACCCGCATCGATGTACCCGTCCAGTAGGTGCAACAGCACCGGACGATGCCCCGCCAGGGATTCCCACACCTCGGGGTTCACCGTGTACAGCAGCCGTGGATCGAGCACGTCCGCCACTGTACCGCGACCACCCGGGCGATCCCCTGCATTGCGCCCAGAGCGCACAGCCGAGCCTCCGCGCCTCGTTCCTTGCTCAGGAGAGAAAGGACACCGCTTCTGCTGCGATCAGGTCGGGTTCGGTGAGCGGCACCATGTGACCCGAGCGCTCCGCAGCGACGACCCGGGCGCCGGGGTGCTCGGCGGCGGTGTCGCGGTGGGCCTGCACCAGGCGCGCCCGCAGCTTGCGGTCGAGGCGGGTGTGCTGCTGGCCCGAGATGACGCTCATGCCCACGTCCCCGAGCTCCAGCGGGTGATCACGCAAGCGCTGCAGCTCGCGCGCGACATGCGTCAGCTCGGCGATGATCGCCTGGGCCGCGCCGACGGAGCTGGATGACGCAGCGACCGCGTCCAGCAGCGGTGCGGGCAGGCCGGAGGCCTGCGCTCGTGCCAGTGGGGCGAGCAGGCGCAGGCGTGCCAGCGGCACCATGAGCGACCGTTGCAGCGCATCGCCGGCGCGCACCGTCCGCGAGGTGTACAGGTCCACGGCGTGCTCGTCGCTCTGATCCACCAGGACGACCCCGGCCACCGTCCGCCCCCGCGAGAGCAGGTCGGCAGCGGCCGTCCGGACGATCGGACCGCCCCAGCTGTGGCCAACGAGCACCAGCCGTTGATGCGGGATCGCATTGATGACTGCGTGCAGGTCATGGGCGAGTCTTCCCAGATCCCGGGGGTGACCCAGATCGGCTGTGCTCGCGCCGAAACCGGCGCGTTCGTAGGCGACCACACGGGCGTGCCGGGAGATCGCCTCATGAGCCAGGCCCCAGTAGAGCCCACTCATCCCGAGTCCGGCTTCGAGGACGACGAGGTCATCACCGTCGCCCGCGACCATCGCCCGCAACCGCCGTCCGTCGTCCAGGTCGACGAACCGGTCTTCACCAAGAAGGCCACGACCGCTCAGAGACTCACTCTCCACCCTGCTGATTCTACGAATGCCCTGGGATCCCGCGCTGATCGGTGTTGCCTGCATCCCCATTCGGGCCGCTACGGGGGCGTCCACTACCAAGCAGCTCACTTAACGCAGGTGCGCCCAGCGCCCGTCACGTAGGTCGCTTGAGCGATCGCCAAGTTGCCGTGCCAGGACCACCGAATAGGTGTCTGACAAGCCAAGAAAGTCCACGAACAGGATCACGAAACCCTTGCGCTCGAATACCCGTTCGAATAAAATGGTGGCTATGGAGATGCGGCTCGATTGGTGGACAGCCTCCGCCAAAGTCGGACAACTGTCCGGCCAGATCGCGCAGCTACACGCCCAACTGGTGGCCACGACCGCCCAAGTGATCACCGACGAGGCCTGGGTTGGGGACGGGATCCGCTCGGTCGAACACTTCTTGGAGTTCAAGACCGGACTCGATCGGTCCACGGTCCGTAAGGTGGTGAAGGTCGCCCGCCGAGTCGACGAACTCCCCGAGGCGATCGAGTTGTTGCGGGCGGGGCGGCTCACGTTGGATCAGGCGGCGGTGGTCGCCGAACACACCCCCGTCACGCACACCGCGGACGTCACCCGGTTCGCCGAGAACGCCACGGTGTCCCAGTTGCGGCGGGGGTTGTCGGGCTGGTTCCACAACCCGGTGAACCCCGAGGTGAAGGATCGTCCCGCCACGTTGCAGCTGTCCCACTTCGATGGCCGCTTCCTGCTGAAGTTCACCACCGGCGATCAGGTCGCTGCCGAGCTCATCGAGCAGGCGGTGCGGGAAGCCAAGGATGCCTTGTTCAAGGCCGGCCACGAGGAAGCCACGCTGGCGGATGGGCTGGTTGAGGTCGCTACCCGGTCGTTGGGCACGGTCGAGTCCAGTTCCCGGCGGGCCCGGTACCGGGTGCTGGTCCATCTGGATTCGGATCGGCAAGCCTGGCTGCACACCAAGAACGCCCTGCCGCGGCATATCGCGGATCGGTACACCTGTGACGGGGAGCTGGTGCCGGTGTGGGAGACCGACGGGAAGCCGGTCGTGGTCGGACGCACCAAACGCATCGTCCCCAACCGGGTCCGGGTACTCATCGAGGACCGGGACAAAGGCTGCCGCTACCCGGGCTGCTACTCCACCAACTACCTCGATATCCACCACAAGACCCACTGGCGTGACGGCGGAGTCACCGACCCGTCGAACCTGCTCAGCCTGTGCGGCTACCACCACGACCAGCACCACCAGGGAGCATTCACCATCGAGGGCGACCCCGAACAGGTCGACGGACTGATCTTCCGCAGCCACCACGGATATGTGCTGAACCCGGCCCGGCCCGAGCCCCCACCACCCCGATTCGCGTCCCCGCCGAAGTGGCGCGGTCCGACCGGCGAACCGTTGCAGACCCGCTGGCTCCACTTCGAGCCCAACGACCACTACTCGGCACCACCAGCTGACTATGCAGCCACCCCGGGTTGACCACCAGCAACAACCCCAAGGCGACAAGCACCAACACTGATCAGGCGACCGCCCAGTCGCCTGATCAGTACGCCCACGAACGGCCGGCGCGTACCGGAGGACCCGGCCCTGACGTTGGCCTGGCGATGACGCACGATGGCTATCGGCCCCGGTGGGAGCGCGCAGGAGCGAAGCTGCTCCACTCGCGAGCGCCTGGGCGAGTCAGATGCCGGCGAGGGCAGTCCGGAGTCGCTTGGCGGAGACCGGGACGGTGGTGCCGAGGGACTGGGCGAAGAGGCTGACGCGGAGCTCCTCCAGCAGCCAGCCGATCTCGGCGACCTCCGGAGGCAGCGGGCCGGGTGGGAAGGCGTTGCAGCGCTCGGCGTACTCGTCCTCCAGGTCGTTGATGGTCTCCATGGCCTGATCGGCGCGGGGCGAGCTGCCGGCCTCCAGGCGGCGCAGCATCGCCTGCAGGTAGACCGGCAGACGGAGGTACCAACCTGCCGGAGTAGCGGCGATGAAGCCCGGGTAGATCAGGCCCGCCAGCTGCTCGGTGAGATCGGCACGCACGGTCTGCTGAGCGCTGGGAAGCCGCTGGGCGACCTCGCCATGACGGATCAGCACTTCGCCGGCCAGGTCGACGGCACGCTGCATCGCCGGCGCCACGTCGGCGCGCACCCGATCGCGGAGACGTCCGAACTCGGTCGCGGTGCGGACGGCGAACGGGTCGCCGGCGGCGTCGATGCCGTCCCCGATCGCCTTCAGCCGGGCATCGGCGAGCAGCGCTGGGACGCTCGGGTAGGGCGAGGTGGCCAGCGCGAACTTGATCCGGTTGCTGAGCCGGGCGACCACCCCGTTGGTCGGGTCGACGGTGGTGAGCGCGATCAGCCGTCGCAGCCCGGCCCGATGCGCGCGGCGGGCCGCGTCCTCCCCCGCTAGCACCTGGGCCGCGACCCGGTCGGTGCGATCCAGCAGGGCCGGATAGCCGACGACGGGCTGCTCGATCCGCTCCGGCAGCTCGCCGAAGGCCCAGTCGGTGGCGCCGGTGTGCACCAGGTGGCTGGCGGCACGGTTGAGGGTCTTCTGGAGCTGGCTGCCGAGCTCCGCCGCGAGCTGGGTCAGATCGCGTCCGGTAGCCGGTTCAGCGCCCGGACGCAGGACGGCGAACCGCACCCGCAGATGGTCGTCGACCTCGCCGGGAGCCCAGGCCTCCGGCGGCACCACCACGCCGGTGAGCGCGCGGATCGCCCGGCCCAGCGCCAGCCAGAACGGCTCGTTGCGGTCCGCGTCGCGTCCGAGCCACTCCACCGCGCGGGCGGCGGTGTCGGGGGCGGGAACCAGCTGGGTGCGCACCTGTTTGGGCAGGCCGCGGATCAGGGCGGTCGCCAACTCGACCCGCAGGCCGGGCACCTGCCAGGTGAAGGGTTCCGGACGCAGCTGGTTCAGTTCGGCAAGCGGGACGGTGACGGTGACGCCGTCCCGGCCGGAACCGGGGTCGAAGGTGTAGCCGACGTCGAGTTCGATCTCTCCCAGCCGCCAGGTCGAGGGAAAGCCGGTGGCGTCAGCCTCGCCGACCAGCAGCTCGTCCAGGGTGAGGTCGAGCAGGTGCTCCTCCCGGCGGCGGGCATCGCGCCACCAGCGGTCGAAGTGGGCGACCGAGACGATCTCGGCGGGGATCCGGGCGTCGTAGAAGGCTGCCAGCGTGGCGTCGTCGGCCAGGAGATCGCGGCGCCGGGTGCGTTCGGCCAGCTCGGCAGCCTGTTCCCGGACGGCCTGGTTCCGGGCCCAGAAATGGTGGCGGGTGCGCCACTGGCCCTCCACCAGGGCGGCCTGGATGAACACCTCGCGGGCGACCACCGGATCGATCCGGCCGTAGGAGACCGTACGACCCGCGATGATCGGGACACCGAGCAGGGTGACCCGCTCCGTGGCCACGCACTGGCCGCCGCGGGCCGACCAGCGGGGCTCGGAGTAGGTGCGGCTGAGCAGGTGCTCCCCCACCTCTTCCACCCAACCGGCTTCGATCGGGGCGACGGTGCGCGCCCACAGCCGAGTGGTTTCGACAAGCTCCACAGCCATCACGAGCGGCGGACGGGTGCGGGCGGCGCTGGAGCCCGGATTGATGGCGAACCGCGAGCCGCGGGCGCCGAGATACTCCGGTGGACCCTGGCGGCGCTTGGCGCGCTGGCCGGATTGCTGACCTTTCGGGGGCGCGACTTCCAGCAACCCGACATGGGAGAGCAGGCCGGAGAGCACCGCGATGTGCACCTTGTCGAGACCGGCCGGCTCGGTGTTGCGGTTGAGCTTGAGTTCGTCGCAGGCCTGTCGCAGCTGGGTGTACAGATCCTGCCATTCCCGCACCCGCAGGAAGTTGAGGTACTCCGCGCGGCACATCCGGCGGAAGCCGTTGCCCGACAGTGCGTGGCGACGCTCGCGCAGGTACTGCCACAGCCGCAGCAGGGCAGCGATGTCGGAGCCGTCCGGGCTCGCCTCCTCACCCGGCTCTCCCAGTGGCGCCCAGAACCGGCGGTGGGCGGCGTCCGCGGCCGGCTGGGCATCGGCGGGACGTTCCCGCGGATCCTGGATGGTGAGGCCGGCGGCGATCGCCTGCACCTCCTTCAGGCAGCCCTGGCGTTCGGCCTCGACCAGCATCCGGCCCAGCCGGGGATCCACCGGCAGCCGGGCCAGCCGGCGTCCGATCTCGGTGAGCCGGGTCTGGCCGCCGCGTCCGGTGTCGGCCAGGGCGCCCAGCTCGCGCAGCAGCCGGATGCCGTCGCGCACCTGGCCGGCGTCCGGGGGTTCCAGGAACGGGAAATCGACGATGTCTCCCAGCCGGGCGTCCGCCATCGCCAGGATGACCGAGGCCAGGTTGGTGCGCAGGATCTCGGGCTCGGTGAACTCCGGGCGGCTGTCGTAGTCCTCCTCGGAGTAGAGCCGGATGCAGATGCCCGGGCCGAGCCGGCCGCAGCGTCCGGCCCGCTGGTCGGCCGAGGCCTGGGAGATGGCCTCGATCGGCAGCCGTTGCACCTTGGTGCGCGCCGAGTAGCGCGAGATCCGGGCGAAGCCGGGATCGATCACGTAACGGATGCCGGGCACGGTGATCGAGGTCTCGGCGACATTGGTGGCCAGCACGATCCGGCGTCCGGTGTGCGGGGTGAACACCTTGTGCTGCTCGGCGGCCGACAGCCGGGCGTACAGCGGCAGGACGTGGGTGAAGCGCAGCTTCAGGCCCTCGATCGCCTCCGCGGCGTCCCGGATCTCCCGCTCGCCGGAACAGAACACCAGTATGTCGCCGTCGCGCTCGTTGTCGAGTTCGA
Source organism: uncultured Propionibacteriaceae bacterium (assembly GCA_964435735.1). Classification (GTDB taxonomy): domain Bacteria; phylum Actinomycetota; class Actinomycetes; order Propionibacteriales; family Propionibacteriaceae; genus Propionicimonas. The sequence goes on along the minus strand of CAYSZZ010000006.1, from coordinate 99,506 downwards.
TCACCGCCTCCGCCAGCGCGTCGATCAGATCGGCATCGCGCTCGGCGCCGTCGCGGACCGGACGGTAGCGCAACTCGACCGGGTAGGTCCGTCCGGGGATCTCGACCACGGGGGCATCGTCGAAGTGCGCGGCGAACCGCTCGGTGTCGATGGTCGCCGAGGTGATGATCACCTTCAGGTCCGGACGCCGGGGCAACAGCTGCTTCAGGTAGCCCAGCAGGAAGTCGATATTGAGCGAACGCTCATGGGCCTCGTCGATGATGATCGTGTCGTAGCGACGCAGCTCGCGATCATGACTGATCTCGGCCAGCATGATGCCGTCGGTCATCACCTTCAGCCGGGTGGCCCGGGAGGTCCGGGAGGTGAACCGCACCTGGTAGCCCACGGTGTGGCCGAGTTCCTCCCCCAGTTCGCTCGCGATCCGTTCGGCGACGGTGCGGGCGGCGATCCGGCGCGGCTGAGTGTGGCCGATCTGCTTGCGCCCGGCCAGCAGGCAGATCTTGGGCAGCTGGGTGGTCTTGCCCGAACCGGTGGCGCCGGCCACCACGATCACCTGGTGCTGCGCCAGCAGCCCCCGGATCGTCTCCACCTCCGAGGTGATCGGCAGCGCCGGATCGAACTCCAGGCGAGGCGGAACCGGGGCCATCCCGGTATCAGGAACCGTGGCCGTCGCGAGCCAGGATCGTCACGACCGGGCAGTGGGAATGGGCCATCAGGCCACGGGTCGTCCCGCCGATGGTGTAGCTGGGGAAGGCGGGCTGCACCCCGACGACCAGCAGATCGAGTTCCTCGGTCTTCGGCACCAGGACGTCCAGCGGGCTGCCGTAGGAGATGTCGACCTCGATCGGCACCTCGGGGTAGTCCGCGGTGAGCGGGGCGATCATGTCGGTCACCCGTTCCCGGGTCACCCGGAGCAACTCCTCGCGCACCTCGGGCGGGATGCTCCCGCCACCGAACCACCGTCCGGCTGCCGCCTTGGCGACGCTGATCACCCGCACCTGACCACCGCGCGCCCGGCACTCCTGCAGTGCCCATTCCAGGGCCGCACCGCCTTTGGCGGCGGTGTTCACACCCACCCCGATCCGCAACCGGCGTTCGGTGCGCTCCAGGTGTTCAGCGCTCACCACCACTACCGGACAGCGCGCGGTGCTGGAGACTCCCACCGCGGTGGAACCGACGAACACCCGCTCACCGTCGGCGACCGAGTTCCGGCCCACCACGATCAGCGAGGCGTCCTCGCTGTGCCGGGCGAGCACCGCCGCCGGGTTGCCCAACTCGACAGCGTGCCGGATCCGTTCGACCGGCATCCCCAGCTCGGTGGCGCGCTCGACCGCCGACCGTAGGATCTCGCGGGCAGCCTCGCGAATCGTCTCGACGTCGAAAACGACGCCCCAGGCGCTGCTCAGCACCAGATCGTCGACCGCGTTCACGACCACGATCTCGGACTCGCGGGCGATCGCCTCGCCGACCCCGTACTGCAGCGCCGCGTCCGCCTCTGCCGAGCCGTCGTAGCCGACGATCACTCGGGCCGGGCCGTTGTAGCTGCGCAGCATCTCCAGGCTCCCTTCCTCAGCTCGCCGCGATCACGCGACCGGAATAGGCGAGCGGTTCGATCACCACAGCCACCCGACGAGCGCCCGGCGCCCAGGGGTGCGTGTCGATGCCATCGTCGGGATCGCCGGGGGCGCTGGTGCCCTGCACCAGCACGCTCCATCCGGTCTGGGTCTCGGGATCCAGGTCGTCGATCTCGAAGCCCACCGGCTGCGGTTCGGCCAGGCCGGACAGCAGGGACCCGGCCGCCGTCCGGAACACGATCCTCTCCCCCTGGAGGACGTAGGAGACCGGCAGGACGACGATCCCGCCCGGGGTTGCCCACGCCACTCGTCCCAGGTCGCGGCCGGCCAGCAACTGGCGGCACTCCTGTGCGGACAGCGGTGTGTTGTGAGCCTTGGCATCCATCGCGGCTACCGTACCCGAATCCGGGCGGGGTTCGTCAGTCGACGGCGCCGAAGGAGGTGCGTCCCCGCAACCGCTGAGCCAGTTCCTCGTCCAGTTCGTCGGCCACCACCGTCATCGTCTGCAGCGCCTGGTGCAGATGGGCCGGGACGAAGGGGTGGGCCAGCACCGACATGCTGGCGAACACCCGGTCGCGGATCAGCAGGAAGCGGACATAGCGGGCCTGGGTGTTGAGGTCGCTGAGCACCTCCATGGCGCGACCACGACCGTCGAGGTCGTGCACCAGTGGAGAGAAGACCAGCACCTCACGGGCATCGGGGGTGCACCGGACGAACACCATCGCCGAGCCGACCCGGATCGCGAAGTCCCCGTCGGCGTCGGTCAGTGGCTCGTAGCCCAGCACCTGTCCCAGCTCGGCCCGCACCATGGCCTCCAGCTCCGCCGTCGAGGCGGGCAGCACCGCCCGCAGATCCTCCTGGTGGAACTCCGACGGCTCGCCCGGGGTGGGCGGCGCAAGCACCTCAGCCAACTGGTCGGCGGCCAGGAAGGCCGGGTGACGCACCCCGAACACGTCGCGCAACACTGTGACGGCGCGGGCCGCTGCCTGTTCGCCGTCCTCCTGGACGACCTCGATCCAATGATGGGGGCCCGGGTGTGCTCCGTCGATCGAGGGTGGCTGCCAGCCCAGCTCGTCCAGCTGTTGCAGGCCGGCGAGATCCAGCTGACAGCCGTCCCCGAGCACCTCGTTGCCTGAGGCCTCCACCAGCAGTCGGCGATCCGGCAGGCAACTGAAGATCACGAAGGGAGACTGGCCGCGGGCGGGAGCACCGAGCGAGCCGAGGGTGAGCGTGCCGCCCGGATCCATCACCGACACCACCTCGGCCAGGCGTTCGGTGAAGCCCGCCCATGCCTCGGCGATGCTGCGGTCGAGGTCGAAATCCATCACCAGCCTCCTTCGGCCCCCAACCTACGCCGATCGCGCCGTCGGCGACGGCCAGGTCCGTCGCAACCGCCGCGGAGTGGATTCCGCCTGGCAGGGAGCGTACGGTTCTGCTGTACTGCGTACGAATGCGTACGAGAATTCCGATGGAAGCAGGCGTGAGTGGATCCGACCCAATGGGATGTCCCGTTCCCGGTCATCGTCGGCGCCATGTTCGTCATCGTCTTCTGTCGCGCCGGCGCCACCTACCTGCTCGGACGGGCTGCCGCCGCCGGCGCCAGCCGTCGCCCACGGATCGCAGCCCTGATGTCGAGCGAGCGCTATCAGCGCGCCACCCAGCGGATCTACGACTACGGCGCTCCCGTGGTGGCCTTGTCCTTCCTCACCATCGGCTTCCAGACCCTGGCCAACCTGGCGGCCGGTGCGGGACGGATGTCCGCCGCCCGCTACCTGCCCGCGCTGGTGGTCGGGGGGGTGCTCTGGGCCCTGCTCTACTCGGTGATCGGCGTCGCGGGCGTCGACCTGTTCGGACGGCTGTTCGAGCGCTCCCCTGTCCTGGCGATCGGAGCCGCCGTGGCTCTCATCGGCGGCTATGCGGGCTTCATCAGCTGGCATGTACGCCGGAACCGGGCACAGGGCTGAGAGGCTGAGAGCCTCGCCGAACCGGCAACGCGCCGCAGCATCGACTTCCCCGAGGGGACGAAGAGTCCCATGGACGAAAAGTCCCTCGATGCTGCGGCGCGCGCCTTCTCCCCTGCCTACTCAGCTGCAACCGCTGGTTGAACCGCAGCCTTCGCAGACGTAGCAGGAGCCACTGGGCCGCATCTTGGTGCCACAGGTCAGGCACAGCGGCGCGTCCACCTTCAACCCGGTGAGCCTGGAGAGCACATCGGCGGTGCTGGTCACCGGATCGGCCGCGACCAGGGCCGGCTGCACCGGCCCGGCCTCGTCGATCCGCAGGTCGTCGGCGGCGTCGTTCTTCAGGGTCTCGGACTCGATCAGGTCCGCCTCGTCCTCGTCGGAGAGGTAGGAGCCGGTCTCGACGTACCGAGCGCGTTCACCGGCGGTGTAGATGCCCAGTTCCGAGCGCTCGTCGAAGGTGAGATAGTCCAGCGCGAGGCGGCGGAAGATGTAGTCCATGATCGACTGCGCCATCCGGACGTCCGGGTCGTCGGTCATACCGGCCGGCTCGAACTTCAGGTTGGTGAACTTCTGCACGAAAGTCGACAGCGGCACTCCGTACTGCAGCCCGATCGAGACCGCGATGCTGAAGGCGTCCATCACGCCCGCCAGCGTCGAGCCCTGCTTTCCGAGCTTGAGGAAGACCTCCCCCAGGCGGCCGTCGTCGTACTGGCCGGAGGTCATGTAGCCCTCGGCGCCGGCGACGGAGAAGGAGGTCGTCTTGCCCGAACGGGACTTCGGCAGCCGGGTGCGACGTGGCCGGTACTCGACCTTCACCTCGGGTTGTGCGACGGATGCCTTGTCGTCGCTCTTCTTGGCGTCCGACAGCGGCTGCCCGACCTTGCAGTTGTCCCGGTAGACGGCCAGTGCCTTCAGGCCCAGCCGCCAACCCTGCAGGTAGACGTCCGCGATCTCCTCCACGGTGGCGGATTCCGGCAGGTTGACGGTCTTGGAGATCGCCCCGGAGAGGAAGGGCTGCACCGCGGCCATCATCCGGACGTGACCCATCGGCTTGATCGCGCGCTGGCCCATCGCGGTGTCGAAGACCTCGTAGTGCTCGTGCTTCAGCCCGGGGGCGTTGACGACGTGACCGTGCTCGGCGATGTATTCCACGATCGCCTCGACGGTCTCTTCGGCGTAGCCGAGCTTGCGCAGCGCCCGCGGGATGGTCTGGTTCACGATCTGCATCGAGCCGCCGCCGACCAGCTTCTTGAACTTCACCAGCGAGAAGTCCGGCTCGATGCCGGTGGTATCGCAGTCCATCATGAAGCCGATGGTGCCGGTGGGCGCCAGCAGCGATGCCTGGGCATTGCGGAAGCCGTTCTTCGCACCCAGCTTCACCACCTGATCCCATTCGGCGGTCGCCGCGTCGTGGATCGCGCCGTCGAGGCCGTCGACCCGGCGCACGTCGTCGTTGGCTGCCTGGTGCTTGCGCATCACCCGCTGGTGCGCGCTGGCGTTGCGGGCGTAACCGGCGTAGGTGCCGACCACCGCGGCCAGTTCGGCGGACCGGCGGTAGGCGGCAGCGGTCATCAGCGAGGTGATGGCGGCAGCCAGTCCGCGCCCGGCCTCGGTGTCGTAGCCGCGGCCCAGCGCCATCAGCAATGCGCCGAGATTGGCGTAGCCGATCCCCAGCTGCCGGTAGTCGCGGGTCGTCTGCGTGATCGACTCGGTCGGGAAGTCGGCGAAGCAGATCGAGATGTCCATCGCGGTGATGATCAGTTCCACCGCACGGGTGAACAACTCGGTGTCGAAGCTGTCGTCCTCGGCCAGGAACTTCATCAGGTTCAGGCTGGCCAGGTTGCAGGACGAGTTGTCCAGACTCATGTACTCCGAGCAGGGATTGGAGGCGGTGATCCGTCCGGTCTCCGGGTTGGTGTGCCAGGCGTTGATCGTGTCGTCGTACTGAAGGCCCGGGTCGGCGCACTCCCAGGCGGCCTTGGCGATCTTGTGGAACAGATCGCGAGCGTCGATCTCCTCGATCACCTCGCCGGTCATCCGGGCGCGCAGCCCGAACGGGCTGCCGTCGGTCACGGCCTGCATGAACTCGTCGGTGACCCGCACCGAATTGTTGGCGTTCTGGTACTGGACGCTGACGATGTCGCGACCGCCGAGATCCATGTCGAAGCCCGCGTCGCGCAGCGCGCGGATCTTGTCCTCCTCGCGCGCCTTGGTCTCGACGAACTCCTCGATGTCGGGGTGGTCGACGTCGAGGACGACCATCTTGGCCGCCCGCCGGGTGGCGCCGCCGGACTTGATGGTGCCGGCCGAGGCGTCCGCGCCGCGCATGAACGAGACCGGGCCGGAGGCGGTGCCGCCGGAGGAGAGCAGTTCCTTGGAGGAACGGATCCGGGACAGGTTGAGCCCGGCGCCGGAGCCGCCCTTGAAGATGAAGCCCTCTTCCCTGTACCAGTTGAGGATCGACTCCATCGAGTCGTCGACGCTGAGGATGAAGCAGGCGCTGACCTGCTGCGGGCTCTGCGTCCCCACGTTGAACCAGACCGGGGAGTTGAAGCTGAAGTACTGGTGCAGCAGCAGCCAGGTCAGCTCGTGGGCGAAGATCTCGGCGTCCGCCGCGGTGGCGAAGTAGCCGTTCTCCTCGCCGGCGCCGCGGTACTTGCCGACCACCCGGTCGATCAGCGTCTTCAGGCTGGCCTCCCGGACCGGGGTGCCGACCGCACCCCGGAAGTACTTGGTGGTGACGATGGTGGAGGCGTTCAGGCTCCAGAACTCCGGGAACTCGACCCCGCGCTGTTCGAATACCACCTCACCGGTCCGCCAGTTGGTCTGGACGACATCGCGGCGCTCCCAGGTGACCTCGTCGTAAGGATGCACGCCGGCGGTGGTGAAGACCCGCGGGACGGTGATTCCCGAAGGCTTGCGCGCGCCACGTGGGCTTGTCTTCACGGTCTCGGTCATTGCAATTGCCTCTCGAATCGGCGGGGATGGGGTCTTGGTGTCAGTGCGCTGACGCCGCGACGGCGGCGGCTCGCAACTGCTCGATCTCGGCCTCGAAATCCTCGACCGAGTCATAGTGCTTGTAGACCGAGGCGAACCGTAGGTACGCCACCGGGTCGAGTTGTTGCAGCGGGCCCAGCACGGCCAGCCCCACCTCGTTGGCGGGGATCTCAGCCTGGCCGCTGGCGCGCAGCGCCGCTTCCACCTGCTGACCGAGCCGGGCGAGGTCGTCCTCGGTGACCGGACGGCCCTTGCAGGCCTTGGCCACGCCATGGACGACCTTCTCGCGCGAGAAGGGCTCCACCACACCGGAACGCTTCACCACCACCAGCTGCATCTGCTCCAGCGTGGTGAACCTGCGCTCGCACTGCGGGCACTGGCGACGACGGCGGATACTGCTGCCGTCCTCGGCGACGCGAGAGTCGAGCACGCGGCTGTCGGTATGCCGGCAGTACGGGCAATACATCGCGTCTCCTCTCCTCGCCTGTGGAGAATCCTGTGGATGGCGGTGTGGGTACGAACACAACTTATGGATGAACCACACCGCTGTAACTACTAGATGTAGAGCCTATGACGAAAGATCGCGAATCGCAAGACACCGCCACACATCGGCTCTCCCGGCGTGCGGACCTCCCCGCTCGAAGGGAGCAATCATGCTCATCCGAGGAGCAGCTGAGCCCCCAGCGGCTCGTTCGGGACGGCGAGGAAGGCCGTCACCAGCACGACGAGCGCGGTCACCATCACCAACGCGAAGCCGCCCATCACCACAGCCAGCCCACGTCGGGTGAGTCGCAATGCTGCGGGCGCCGCGGCACCGGCAGCCGCGGCCGGCGCCGCCGCCCGGCGCGAGACCTGGGGTGCGGCGACCCCGCGCGGACGTCCGCCGGGCCGGGTCGGCGACACCGAGCGTGCCTGGGGGGCCGTCGCCGGGCGACCGGCACCGGGACGAGGGCTGTCGACATGCACCCATCGACCGGATGCGAGGGGAGCCGGCCCCTGGGGGGCAAAGGGAAGATCGACCAGCATGGCGGCCATTTCGGGACTCCTTCTTCCGGGTCGAACACCTGTTCGATACATTCCTACCCTGCGAAAGCCCGGGTTGGCAAGAGTATTCGAACAACTGTTCTTCGCGTGTCGTTGGCACCACTCCATCACCCGCCTCTGACACTTCTTCCGGGGGCGACCGGGCCGCCACCGCCGAGCACCCTCCGCGCCGGTGCCGTTGCTGCCGGGGACCGAGGTGTTCGATTCCGCGACACGCTCGAACAGATGTTTCATTCCTGGGTCCGGGTGGCCTACCGTGGGGACATGGCTAACGACGGCACCAGCAGCACCTCCCCCGCGCGACGCCGCGGTCGTCCGAGCAAGCAGGACATCGCCGACCAGCTGGGCACCACTATCGCTGAGCTGCCCGACGGCCCGACGGACGCCGACGGGCTGACGCCCCGGCAGCGCCGGATGCTCGAGGTGATCCGGGACACCATCGAGGCCCGCGGGTACCCGCCGAGCATCCGGGAGATCGCCGACGCGGCGGGGCTGGCGTCCTCCTCGTCGGTGGCCCACCAGCTCAAGGTGCTGGAGTCGAAGGGCTACCTGCGACGCGATCCGCATCGGCCGCGCGCGATGGAGGTACGGCTGCCGGGTTCGCTGGCGCCGGTCCGGCCGGCCCTGGAAAGCAGCATCGACGAAACCGGGATCGACGACTTCGCCGCCCCGACGGTCCACGTCCCGATCCTGGGCCGGATCGCGGCCGGCGGACCGATCCTGGCCGAGGAGTCGGTCTCCGACGTCTTCGCGTTGCCCAAGCAGCTGGTCGGAGAGGGCACCCTGTTCCTGCTGGAGGTCAAGGGCGACTCGATGATCGAGGCGGCGATCTGCGACGGCGACTATGTGGTGGTGCGCCAGCAGCCCAGCGCCGACAACGGCGACATCGTCGCGGCCCTGCTCGGCGACGAGGCCACCGTCAAGACCTTCAAGCGCACCCCGGGGCAGGTGTGGCTACTGCCCCACAATCCGGCCTATGAACCCATCGATGGCAACCAGGCCAGCATCCTGGGCAAGGTGGTCGCCGTCCTGCGCCGGGTCTGAGAAACCCTCGGGCCCCCGAGTCGCGGCCATCCCCGGATCGTTGCGGGGAACTCAAGAGCTGCTGAACACCACCTACTGTCGCAGCCGGCGAAGGGCGCCGACGGCGGTCTCTCGGTCGGTGGTGACCCAGAAGTCGGGCATCGAGGCACGCAGGAAGCTGCCGTAACGGGCGGTGACCAGCCGCGGGTCGAGCACGGCGACCACGCCGCGGTCTGTCAGGGTGCGAATCAGGCGTCCCGAGCCCTGAGCGAGCAGCAGGCCGGCATGCGTTGCGGCGACCGCCATGAACCCGTTGCCACCGGCTTCACTGACCACCCGCTGCCTGGCTTGCATCAGCGGGTCGTCCGGCCGGGGAAAGGGGATCTTGTCGATGATCACCAGTTCGCAGGTGTCGCCCGGCACATCGATGCCCTGCCACAGCGACAGCGTGCCGAACAGCGACACCTCCCGGTCTTCGACGAACTGACGGGTCAGCTCCGGCAACGCGCGGTCGCCCTGGCACAGGATGGTCGCCTGCGGCAGTTCGGCACGGCAGTAGCGGGCGGCGGCCTCGGCGGAGCGCTGCGAGGCGAACAGCCCCAGCGTGCGTCCACCCGCCGCCCATAGCAGTTCGGCCACCTCGGCCAGGGTCTCGGTCCCGATCCCGTCGCGATGCGGCGGCGGAAGCTGACGCGCGACGTAGAGGATGCCCTGGCGTGCATAGTCGAAGGGCGAACCGACGTCGATCCCCCGCCAGCCCGTCTCGCCCAGCCCGAGGCTGCGTGCCACCGGGGCGAACTCGCCACCCAGCTTCAGGGTGGCCGAGGTCAGGACGCCGGGCACCTCGCCCAGGATGCGCTCCGCGATCAGCCCGGCCACGCTCAGCGGCGCGGAGTAGGCCTGGCGACCGAACCGTTCCCGTTCCCCCACCCAGATCACGTCCTGAGCCGCCAGCGACGCCATCTGCCCGGCGATGTCGAAGATCTCCTTGGCCGCCGCGGCCGCCTGGGTCGCCTCCGGATCCTCGTCGCCGGTCATTTCGGACACTGCCGCCCGGGCCGCGTCCCGGACTGCCGCGAACGCGGCGACCATCGTCGAGTCGGGATCCTCCACCCGTCCGGGCTCGGTCTCGTCCAGTGCCAGCTGCAGGGTGTCTGCGGCGTCCAGGAAGGCCGCGCCGACATCATCGGAAAGCCACGACAGGCAGCGCTTGGCCACCCGCTCCACGCCCTGCGGGCTGAGTTCGTGGGAGGCCGCTCCGGTGACCCGGGCGACCAGCTCGTGCGCCTCGTCGACGATCACCAGGTGGTGTTCGGGCAGGGCGGTGTGGCCGTGCATGGCGTCGATGGCGAGCAGCGCGTGGTTGGTCACCACCAGCTGGCTGTTCCTGGCCCGCTCCCGGGACTTCTCCACCAGGCATTCGGAGCCGAACGGGCAGCGGGCGACTCCCAGGCACTCCCGGACCGGTACCGACACCTGCGTCCAGGCTGCCGGGGAGTGGCTGGGTGCGTCGTCGCGGTCCGCCAGCCCACCGGCTGCGGCTTCGGTCTCGGCCCACTCCCGTAGGGCGACGACCTCCGCGCCCAGCACGCTGGTCGCGTCCGCGCCGGAGGCCGCCACGGTCTCCACCAGCTCGGCACCACCCAGCAGGGTGTCCTGCCCGGCCACTCCCAGGCCGTCGCGCACCCGGTGGAGGCAGGCGTAGTTGCTGCGTCCCTTCAGCACCGCGTGGGTGACGGTGCGGCCGGTCACCTGCTTGCAGGCCGCCACCGCCGCGGGGATGTCCTTGGTGGCCAATTGGGTCTGCAGGGCCAGGGTGGCGGTGGCCACCACGATGCGCTGCTCCGGGTGATCGGCCAGCTGGGCCAGCGCGGGCGCCAGGTAGCCCAGCGACTTGCCGGTGCCGGTACCCGCCTGCACCAGCAGGTGCTCACCGGTCTCGCTGGTCCGGGCCACCTCCTCAGCCATCTGCTGCTGGCCAGAACGCGGCGTTCCACCGATCGCCGACACCGCGGCGGCCAGCACCGTCTGGCCACTCGCCGTCGGGCCGGCCTGCTCGGTCAGGAGGTCTCCCCGGTGGCGTAGCGGGCCAGTTCGCCGGCCAGATCGGCGTTCACCCGGGCGCGCACCAGGGTTCCGTCGGCGGTGTGCTCGGTGGCCAGGAACTCCCCGGCCTGATGGATCCGGTTGATCAGGTCACCGCGGTCGTAGGGCACCAGCGCCTCCACCTCGAGTTCCGGACGGGGCAGCCGCTCCTCCAGGCGGGCCCGCAGTTGGTCGATCCCTTCCCCGGTGCGGGCCGAGACGAAGACCGCGTCGGTGTGGGCGCCACGCAGCGCCAGCAGTGCGTCCGGCTCAGCGGAGTCGATCTTGTTGATCACCAGTTGTTCGGCGATGTCGGCCGCGCCGATGCCGCTGAGCACTTCGCGAACCGCCTGGATCTGACCGAACGGGTCGGCGTCCGAGCCGTCCACCACGTGCAGCAGCAGGTCGGCCTGGGTGGACTCCTCCAGGGTGGAGCGGAAGGCCTCCACCAGGTCGTGCGGCAGATGCCGGATGAACCCCACGGTGTCGGTCAGCGTGTACTCTCGGCCGTCCGGGGTGGCGGTGCGCCGGGTGGTCGGATCGAGGGTGGCGAACAACGCGTCCTCCACCAGGACCCCGGCGCCGGTCAGCCGGTTCAGCAGTGACGACTTGCCGGCATTGGTGTATCCGACGATCGCGACCGACGGCACCTGATTCCGGCGGCGCTGGGCTCGGGTGGTCCCGCGGACCGCGTCCAGCTCCCGCAGCCGGCGCCGCAGCACGGAGATCCGGGTCTTGATCCGGCGCCGGTCCACCTCGATCTTGGTCTCACCCGGGCCGCGGCCACCGATCCCGGCGCCGCCCGCCGCCCGCCCACCGGCCTGGCGCGACAGGTTGCCGCCCCAGCCCCGCAAGCGCTGCCGCAGGTACTGCAACTGCGCCAGCTCGACCTGCGCCTTGCCCTCGGCGCTCTTGGCATGCTGGGCGAAGATGTCCAGGATCAGCGCGGTGCGGTCGACCACCTTCACCCCGATGCGGTCCTCCAGGTTGCGCAGCTGAGCCGGTTCGAGTTCGCCGTCACAGATCACGGTGTCGGCGCCGGCGCCGATCACCACCTGTTTCAGCTCGTCCACCTTGCCGCGGCCGATGAAGGTCGCCGGGTCGGCATGGCTACGACGCTGCACCAGCCCGTCCAGCACTTCGGAGCCGGCGGTCTCGGCCAGCAGTCTCAACTCGGCGAGCGAGTTCTCGGCGTCCGCCTGGCTGCCGGAGGTCCACACGCTCACCAGCACCACCCGCTCCAGCTGGAGTTCGCGGTACTCCACCTCGGTGATGTCGGCCAGCTGGGTGGACATGCCGGCCACCCGACGCAGCGAGTTGCGTTCCTCCAGGTCCAGCTGCTCGCCGTCGAAATCCGGTTCCAGGTCCGTTGGCTGGGTCATCAGCCGATCACCTCCAGGTCGAGCACTCCACGGGCCACCAGCACGGCCGGGCCGGTCAGCACGGCTTCGCCGTCGGCCCGCAGCTGCACCTCCAGATCGCCGCCGGGCGTGGTCACCCGCACCGGCTCGCCGCCGGGCACCGCACCGCCGACGATCACCGCCACCGCCACGACACCGGTGCCGCAGGCGTGGGTCTCCCCCGAGCCGCGTTCGTGCACCCGCATCCGGACGTGACCGGGCCGCAACGCGACGGCGAACTCGGCATTCACTCCTTGCGGAAACCGGCCGTCAGGAACCCCTGGCGCGCCGGACAGGTCGAGGGCGTCGAGTTCGGCCTCCGACGCCAGCCGGCTCACCACGTGCGGGTTGCCGACATCGGCGGGTACTCCCGGCCAACGCCGGCCTCCGACGGCCACCTCGGGACGGTCGGAGTCGATCCGGACCGCGCCCATTGTCACCGAGATCCTTCCGTCCGGAAGGAAGCTGCCGGTGCGCTCCCCGGCGCGGGTGCCGACCGTCACCTGATCGGCGTGGACCAGGCCCTCGGCGGCCAGGTAGCGCAGGAAGACGCGCAGCCCGTTGCCGCACATCTCGGCCAGTGAACCGTCGGCATTGCGGTAATCCATGAACCACTGGCCGTCGGCGTCCCGGACCGCCCGCAGCACACCGTCCGCGCCGATGCCGGCGCGCCGGTCACAGACCGCGGCGACTTCGGCAGCGCTCAGTTCCACCCGGCCGTCGGGGTCGGTGAACAGCACGAAGTCGTTGCGGGCGCCATGTCCCTTCACGAACGCGAGCTCACGCATCACTTCTCCCTGGTGTCTGCCCGAGCCTACCCCGCACCGCCGACGCGATCGGCGCGGCCGCCTCCGGCCCGGCGGGCAGCCAGGCGATCCGGGTGTCGCGCCGGAACCAGCCCAGCTGCTTGCGCGCGAACCGTCGCGTGCCCGCCACGGTCGCCTCACGCGCCTCGGACTCGGTGCACCGGCCGTCCAGATGCTCCAGGATCTGCCGGTAGCCGAGCGCCCGGGAGGCGGTCCTCCCCTGCTTCAGCCCGCGCGGGATGAGCTGCCGCACCTCGTCGACGAAGCCCTGCTGCCACATCCCCGCCACGCGGGTCTCGATCCGCGCATCCATCTCGGCGCGATCGAGTTCCAGTCCGAACTGCACCACGCCCGGGATCGCGTAGTTCCCATCCGGCAGCGCCGCACGGAAGGAGCCGGTCAACTCGATGACCTCGAGTGCCCGCACGATCCGCCGTCCGTTGCCCGGCAGGATGCCGGCGGCGGCATCCGGGGCGATCGCCGCCAGGCGGGCATGCAACTCCTGCGGGCCCTGTTCTGCGAGGTCCGCCTCGAGCCGCTCCCGCACCGCCGGGTCGGTGCCGGGGAACTCGAACTCGTCCAGGATCGCCCGCATGTAGAGCGCGGATCCACCGGCGACGATCGGTACCACGCCGCGGGCACGGCAGTCCGCGATGGACTCCCGGGCAAGCCTCTGGAACGCCGCGACGCTGGCGGTCTCCGTCACGTCGGCGATGTCGATCAGATGGTGCGGGACGCCACCGCGCTCAGCGACCGTGGGCTTGGCGGTGCCGATGTCCATGCCGCGATAGACCAGCATCGAATCGGCGTTCACCACCTCGGCGCCGACCCCGTCAGCGGTCAGCAGGCGCGCGACGGCTACCGCCAGCGCCGTCTTGCCGCTGGCGGTGGGACCGTTGATGACCAGCACCGGAAGCTCACTCATGAGGTGACCCATTCTGCCGTTTCTGGCGCGCCTCTTCCCTCCAGCGCCCTCGTGAGGTACAACTTTGTCTACAGCCTGAAGACGGCCTTCTGGCGCTGGTGAGAGAAAGGAGGTCGCATGGATATCGTTGACCAGATCAAAGATGCCGTTGCCGACCATTCCGACGCGGTCAAACAGGGAGTCGACTCAGTCGGCGACGCTGTTGACAACGCAACTGGCGGTAAGTACCAGGCACAGGTCGATCAGGCACAGGACTTCTTGAAGGACCAGGTGGACAACCTGTCCAGGTGAGAGAGTCGCGCTGGTCGCGATCTGACAACGAACCCAGGGGGTCGGCGGAACGCCGGCCCCCTGGCCTTTGCCCGGTCGGCCCCTGAACGGCAGAACCCGCAGGGCCCTCTCTCCGGCTCAGGCCCGGCGGGGCATCCCCAGGCCGACCAGGGGCCGGGTGTCCGGTGCGGCGTTGCGAGCCTGCCAGGCATCCCCGCCCCGGCTGCGCCGCAGGCTCAGCAGGCCGCCATCGGCGTTCAGGTGGTGCGGAGCGGCGTAGGTCACCTCGACCTCGGCGAAGTCGCCTGGACGCGGCCGGTCCGCTTCGGCCTCGGGAACCCGGACGTGGACCAGGCGGTTGTCCCTGGCCCGGCCCGACATTCGTGCGGTGGCGGCGTCCTTGCGTCCCTCGCCGTCGGCGAACATCACCTCGACCCGCTGCCCCACCAGTGCCTGATTCTCGTCGTACGCCACCCGGCCAACCACGTCGACCAGCCGCTCGTACCGCTCCTGGACCACCTCACGCGGCACCTGATCCGGCATCGTGGCCGCCGGCGTACCGGGCCGGATCGAGTACTGGAAGGTGAAGGCCGCGGCGAACCGGGAAGCCTCCACCACGTCGAGGGTGGCCTGGAAGTCGGCCTCGGTCTCGCCGGGGAAGCCGACGATGATGTCGGTGGTGATCGCCGCCTGGGGCATCGCGGCCCGGACCCGGTCGAGGATGCCGAGGTACTTGCTGCTGCGGTACGACCGGCGCATCGCCTTCAACACCGCATCCGAGCCCGACTGCAACGGCATGTGGAGCGAGGGCATGACGTTCGCGGTCTCGGCCATCGCCGCGATCACATCGTCGGTGAAGGCTGCCGGGTGCGGGGAGGTGAAGCGCACCCGCTCCAGCCCTTCGATCTCGCCGCAGGCCCGCAGCAGCTTGCCGAACGCCTGCCGATCGCCGAACTCGACCCCGTAGCTGTTCACGTTCTGGCCCAGCAGGGTGATCTCCTGAACACCCTCCGCCACCAGCGCCTCCATTTCGGCCAGGATGGCGCCGGGACGCCGATCGGTCTCCTTCCCGCGCAGAGCCGGGACGATGCAGAAGGTACAGGTGTTGTTGCAGCCAACGCTGATCGAGACCCAGGCCGCATACGCCGAATCCCGTCGGGTGGGCAGGGTCGAGGGAAAGCGTTCCAGCGACTCCAGGATCTCGACCTGGGATTCCTCCATGAGTCTGGCGCGCTCCAGCAGGACCGGCAGCGAGCCGAGATTGTGGGTGCCGAAGACCACATCCACCCAGGGCGCCTTGCGGACTACGACATCCTTGTCCTTCTGCGCCATGCAGCCGCCCACCGCGATCTGCATTCCGGGGCGGGATGCCTTGACCGGAGCCAGATGCCCGAGGTTGCCGTAGAGCCGGTTGTCGGCGTTCTCCCGCACCGCGCAGGTATTGAACACCACGACGTCGGCCTGCTCGCCCTCGGTGGCCCGCGCATAGCCGGCGTCCTCCAGGACTCCGGAGATCCGCTCGGAGTCGTGGACGTTCATCTGGCAGCCGTAGGTGACCACCTCGTAGGTGCGGGTCATGGACCGTGGGACTTCCTTGCTTAGCCGGGCAACTCAGGCGACTTTACCTCTCCGCCCCAGTCAGCGGCATCTTCGCAGCCGGCGGGCCGCGGGCGGCGAGCTCCTTCCCGCCTGGTGCCCTGGCTGAGGGGGGATGACGACGGCGTCAGCGGGCCAGCGCCACCGCGCGCGACTCCCTCACCACCGTCACCTTGATACTGCCCGGGTAGGTCAGTTCGCCCTCGACCTCCTTGGCGATCTCGCGGGCCATCGCCTGCGACTCGGTGTCGCTCACCTGATCGGGTGCGACCATCACCCGCACCTCGCGGCCTGCCTGCATGGCGAAGACCTTGTCCACTCCGGGATGAGCCCGAGCTATCTCCTCCAGCCGTTGCAGCCGCTTGACGTAGATCTCCAGGCTCTCCCGCCGGGCGCCGGGCCGGCTGCCGCTGATGGCGTCGGCAGCCTGCACCAGCACCGCTTCGACGGTCGTCGGTTCGACCTCGTTGTGATGGGCGGCGATGGCATGGACGATGTCGGGATGCTCGCCGTGCCGGCGGGCCAGATCCGCGCCGATGGCGGCGTGCGACCCCTCGACCTCGTGAGTCAGCGCCTTGCCGATGTCATGCAGGAAGGCGGCGCGTCGGCAGACATCGACGTCCATGCCGAGTTCGGCAGCCATCAGGGCGGCGATGTGGCCGCACTCCACCAGGTGGGCGAGCACGTTCTGGCCGTAGGAGGTCCGGTACCGCAGCGCCCCGATGTAGGGCACCAGACCCGGGTCGAGATCGGTGATCCCCATCTCCAGCAGGGCGTCCTCGGCCGCGCGCTGGCACAGTTCCCCGATCTGGCGCTGGCTGCGCTCGTGCACCTCTTCGATCCGGGCCGGGTGAATCCGTCCGTCGGCCACCAGCTCGGTGAGCGTGATCCGGGCGGTCTCGCGACGCACCGGATCGAAGCAGGAGAGCAGGACGCTCTCGGGGGTGTCGTCGATCATCACGTTGACCCCGGTGACCTGCTCGAAGGCCCGGATGTTGCGGCCTTCGCGGCCGATGATCCTCCCCTTCATCTCGTCGCTGGGCAGCGGAACGGTGGCCACCACCGATTCCGTCGTCTGTTCGGCCGCCAGCCGCTGGATCGCACCGGTGATGATCTGACGGGCGCGATCCTCACCGGTTCGCCTGGCTTCGGCCTCGATCTCCCGGGCCAGCTGAGCCGAATGCAGGCGTTCCTCCCGTTCGACCTGCGCCCTCAACTCGGTACGGGCCTGCGTGGCCGTCGTTCCGGCCAACTGGGCGAGCCGTTCCAGGTGTGCGGCCTCAGCAGCGGCGAGGTCGACCGAGCGACGCTCAAGCTCGGCGCTCAACCGGCTCAGACGAACCTGTTCGGCCGCCAGCGACTCGCGCTCGGTTGCCAGTGACTGCTCATCGTGGGCGCTCAGCCGGCCGCGGCCGCGGGGAGCCTGAGCGGCGTTCTCGGCCTGGCGCTTGGTCTCGGCGGCCGCGCGTGGTTTGCGGGGCTTGCGAGCCGAGGCCGACTCCTCATCACCCGAGGCCTCGGACGGAGGCTTGCGCGTGGACCTGGGACGCAGATCGGGAAGCTGCAGGGCGCTGCGCCGGCGTTCCTCTTCGATGGCGCGACGAGCCGCTTGGTGCACGCTGCGCTGCTGGATCCGGATGTTGATGAAAAAGCCGATTGCCAGCACCAGGATCGCCACTCCCAACACGACGGTGGCGATCACCAGAACCTGGGTGATGTCCATGGTGGCCTCCTCGTGCGGGGTGTACGGCCCGCCACGACGAGGCACCCGCTGGAGGATTAGCGGCCAGCGCCGCCTAGGCGTCCCGGAACTCCCGAAACGCCTGCCAATGGGGTATCAGTCCCCGTTCAGAATCACTCAGCGATGTGTCGCTATGACGCACCTTTCAGGCAGGTTAGGCCGGTTGTGATCGATCTGCAAGCAGATCAGGATCCGTCCTCAACCCCGGCTTCATCCTCACTCACGTCAAGCACCTCACGGCAGACTTGTGCGATCACTCCCCAGCTGAAGCCCCTGCGCTGCAGCAGCCCGCACAGCCGCCGGTAGCGGACCTGGCGGTCGAGCCCGGCCAGCGACGGCAGCCGCCGTCCGGCCAGATCTCGCGCGGCCTGGAGGTCGTCCTCCGCGGAGCGTTCGGCCAGGGCCTGCTCGATCAGATCGTCCGACACCCCTTTGCCGGCCAACTCCCGCGCCAGCACGCGGCGGCCACGCTGCCGGCGACCGCCCGCCTCCACCCAATCCCGGGCGAAGGCCGCGTCGTCCAGCAGGCCCACTTCGGTGAACCTGTCGAGCACCTGTTGCGCGGCTTCCTGCGGCACCTTGCGGCGGGCCATCGCCTGGGCGAGTTCCGCCCGCGTCCGTTGCCGGACGGTGAGCTGCCGCAGCGCGATCTCTCGGGCCACAGCCACCGGGTCGCCCTCGGCGACCTCGGAAGGCTCATCCGGCTCGGCCACGGTCAGAACTCGACCTCACCGGTCACCGGATCGATCCCCTCGGGGACCTGCTCGGCGCCGATCCCCAAGTGGCTGAGGATGCGCCGTTCGATCTCATCGGCGACCTCGGGGTTGTTCTTCAGGTAGGTGCGGGCGTTCTCCTTGCCCTGACCCAACTGCTCGCCGTCGTAGGTGAACCAGGCGCCCGCCTTGCGGACGATGCCGTTCTCCACACCGAGGTCGATCAGGCCGCCCTCCCGGCTGATGCCATGACCGTAGAGGATGTCGAACTCCGCCTGCTTGAAGGGCGGGGCCACCTTGTTCTTGACCACCTTCACCCGGGTGCGGTTGCCGACCATGTCGGAGCCGTCCTTGAGGGTCTCGATCCGGCGGACATCCAGCCGCACCGAGGAGTAGAACTTCAGCGCCCGGCCGCCGGTGGTCGTCTCCGGGGAGCCGAACATCACACCGATCTTCTCGCGCAGCTGGTTGATGAAGATGGCAGTGGTGCCGGCGGTGGAGAGCGCACCGGTCATCTTGCGAAGCGCCTGGCTCATCAACCGGGCCTGCAGGCCGACATGGCTGTCCCCCATCTCACCCTCGATCTCCGCCCGCGGGGTGAGCGCGGCCACCGAGTCGATCACGATCAGGGCGAGCGCACCGGAGCGCACCAGGGTGTCGGCGATCTCCAGGGCCTGCTCACCGTTGTCGGGCTGGCTGACCAGCAACTCGTCGGTGTTGACGCCGAGCTTTGCCGCATAGTCGGGGTCGAGGGCGTGCTCGGCATCGATGAAGGCGCAGATGCCACCGGCGGCCTGCGCATTCGCGATCACGTGCAGGGCCACCGTGGTCTTGCCGCTGGACTCGGGTCCGTAGATCTCGACCACGCGACCGCGCGGCAGACCACCGATACCGAGCGCCACGTCGAGCGCAACGGACCCGGTGGGAATGACCTCGATCGGCTGCCTGGTCTCTTCACCCAACCGCATCACCGAGCCGCGGCCGTGTTGCTTCTCGATCTGGGCCAGCGCCGCCTCGAGCGCCTTGCTGCGATCCGCTACCGCCATCATCTGTCCTTTCCTCGAACCCTGCCACACACCATAGGAACCGGTACTGACAGCTGTGCCAACGACCTTCCGGACCTGTGGACGACCGGCTGGGCCGGCCTCGACGTCGTCCACAGCCTAGGCGAACGTCTGTTCGAAATCGAGTGGAGGATCGGCGTGTCGCCGTGGAATCGGCTACTGCAGCAAGGTGGCGTCGGAGAGCTCGGCATCCTTGATCTTCTGGAACTCGGCCATCAGATCGCCGACCTCCATGCCGGCCTTCTGATCGTCGCGGACGTCCAGGACGATCCGGCCGGCGTGCATCATGATCAGCCGATTGCCCAGTTGCAGGGCCTGCTTCATGTTGTGGGTCACCATCAGCGTGGTCAGGTGGTGCTCTTCGACCAGTTCCCGGGTGAGGCGGGTCACCAGCGCGGCACGCTGCGGGTCCAGTGCCGCGGTGTGCTCGTCCAGCAGCAGGATCTTGGGGTGCGAGAAGGTCGCCATCAGCAGCGAAAGGGACTGCCGCTGGCCGCCCGAGAGCAGCCCGACCCAGTCGCGCAGCCGGTTCTCCAGGCCCTGCTCCAGCACGGTGAGCTCGGAACGGAAGCGTTCGCGCTTGGCCTTGGTGACGCCCGGGCGCAGCAGCCTCCGCCGGCCGCGCTCCAGGGCCATCGCGAGGTTCTCCTCGATGGTCATGTGCGGCGCGGTGCCGGCGGACGGATTCTGGAATACCCGCCCGATGTAGGCGGCGCGCTGGAAGTCGGTGAGCCGGGTGACGTCGCGACCGTCGATCGACACCTTCCCCGCGTCGGAGCGGATCGAGCCCGAGACCACATTGAGCAGGGTCGACTTGCCCGCGCCGTTGGAGCCGATCACGGTGGTGAAGTCGCGCGGCTCCAGACTCAGGTCGACACCGACCAGGGCCTGGCGTTCGTTGACCGTGCCCGGGAAGAAGGTCTTGCTGATCGCCTCGAGTCGCAACATCAGCGTTCCTTCCCGCCAGCCGGTGTGAGATCGGGTTGCCCGGGCTCGGGTTCGCCGCGGTCGGAGGCGGCCGGCTCGGGCCGGCGCCGGAAGGCGGCCGGGACCTTGTGGAACACCTTCCACTGCGGCAGCACCAGCGCCAGCACCACCAGCACCGCCGAGATCAGCTTCATGTCATTGGGGTTCAGGCCGGCCGACAGCGCGAGCTGGATCACCACCCGGTACAGCACCGAGCCCACCACCACCGCCGAGGCGGCCCGCAGGATCGTCAACCGGCCGATGAGCGCCTGGCCGATGATCACCGAGGCCAGGCCGGCGACGATCATGCCGATGCCCATCCCGACATCGGCGAAGCCCTGGTACTGCGCCACCATCGATCCCGCGATCGCCACCAGCCCGTTGGAGAGCGCCAGACCCAGGATCTTCTGGGCGTCGGTCGAGACGCCGAAGGAACGGATCATCTCCGGGCTGTCGCCGGTACCGCGCATCGCCAGCCCCAGGTCGGTGTGCAGGAACCAGATGATGACCGCCAGGGCGACCAGGGCGACCACGGCCAGGATGGCCGGGCCGACCCAGGTTCCCAGCAGCTTCTGCTCGCGCAGCCCCGAGAAGAAGGTGTCGGCGCGCAGCAGGGAGACGTTGGCCGATCCCATGATCCGCAGGTTGACGGAGTACAGCCCGATCATGGTGAGGATGCCCGCCAGCAGCCCGTCGATGTTCCCCTTGGTGTGGAGCAGTCCGGTGATGGTGCCGGCGGCCAGGCCTCCGATGCAGGCGAGCAGGGTCGCCGTCCACGGATCCAGCCCGTTGACGATCGAGATCGCCGCGATGGCGCCGCCGGTGGTGAAACTGCCGTCGACCGTCAGGTCGGGGAAGTCCAGGATGCGAAAGGTCAGGTACACCCCGAGCGCCATGATCGCGTAGATCAGGCCAAGGTCGACGGCGGTGATCATGGAGTCCCCTGTCGGACAGCATGGGGCGGGACAGCGAACTCCCCCGGCCCCATGCGGTGTGAGATTACTGGGTGATGTTCTCCGGCTTGGCCCGATCGATCAGTTCCTGCGGCAGGGTGACACCCATCCGCTCGGCAGCACCCAGGTTCAGGTAGACCTCCAGCGTGGTCTGGGTCTCGACCGGCATGGTCGCCGGGTCGGCGCCCTCGGTGAGGATCCGGACCGCCTGCTCGCCGGTCTGGCGGCCCAGTTCGTAGTAGGAGATGCCATAGGTCGCGATGGCGCCGGCGGTCACCGTGTTGGCCTCGGCGGCGAAGACCGGGATCTGCTTGGCCTCGGCGACTCCGATCAGCGCCGAGATCGCGGAGACCACCGTGTTGTCGGTCGGGACGTAGATCGCATCCACATCGCCCAGCGCCTCGGTCGCCTGCTGCACGTCGGCGGTGGTCGGCGCGGCCGATTCCTTGATCTCCAGTCCGAGCGAGGGGGCGATCTCCTTCAGCCAGCCGACCTGGGTGATGGAGTTGTCCTCGCCGCTGTTGTACACCACGCCGACCGTCTTCGCGTCGGGGGCGACCTGCTTGATCAGCTCCAGCTGTTCCTTGACCGGGTTGGCGTCGGAGGTTCCGGTGACATTGGCACCCGGCGCCTCGAGCGAACCCACCAGCTCGGCGCCGACCGGGTCGGTAACGGCGGTGAACAGCACCGGGATGTCGCTGATCTTCTGCGCCACGGCCTGGGCGGTCGGTGTGGCGATCGCCAGCACCAGGTCGTAGTCGCCCTCGGCGAAGGTGCCCGCGATGCTCGCCGCCACCGACTGGTCACCCTGAGCGTTCTGCTCGTCGTAGGTCGCCTGCAGGCCGGCGTCGGCCAGCGCTGCCTTGAATCCCTCCCGGGCAGCGTCCAGGGCCTCGTGGGTGATGATCTGGGTGATGCCGATGGAGTAGGTTTCCGCGGTCTGGCCGGCGCCCGGGGACGCCTCCGGCGACTCCGCCGGAGGCGTGGTGACAGCGGGGGTGCCGGCGCAGGCGGTGAGGGAGAGACCGGCCAGCGCGGCGACGACGCCCAGCCTGAGGGTCTTGAACACGACGAATCCTTTCAATGACTCCACCACCGAGTGTGGCCGAGCGATCGTGAGTCGAAATCCTAGGGCGTGAGAACCTTCCGCCCGCGCACATCCCACCCACCGGGTGGGGATCAGCGCTGGGATTCCGGTACGTCGAGGTTCGCGCAGACGGCCAGCCAGATCCGGCGGATCGCGAGCCCATCGGCCAGCGCCCGGGTGACGGTGCGTCCGCCGAGGTCGGCGTGTACCACCGAGTCCGCCCAGATCGGGGCGTAGGCCTCACCGACCAGCGCGCGCAGTCGCGTCCAGAGTTCGGTCTCGCGCACCTGGGGCTCAGGCGGCCGCGACGGTCTGGCGACGCACCGGCAGCGTGGTGACGCTGGCGCGGGCATCGATCTGGTCGCCGACCTGCCGCAGCAGGTGTGCGAGTTGGATGTCGAGCGCGCCGCAGATCGCGTTCAGCAGCTCGCTGGAGGCCTCCTTCTGCCCGCGCTCGATCTCAGAGAGATAGCCGAGGCTGACGCGCGCCTTGGCCGAGACCTCACGGAGGGTGAGGTTCTCGGTCCGCCGCAACTCGCGCAGCGTCTCACCGAGCGCTTCGCGCATGAGCACCGGGCGGTCCGGGAGCGTCGTCACCATGGTATGAACTCTACCTGTCGATCTGGCAAGGGTATGGACGCTGACACAACACCGCGCCGGTGTCGCCTTGTTCCCGGCATCACCGCCGGTCCAGTTCGGCCAGCACCATCGTCAGCGCGGCGGCAACGGTCTGCGCCCGCACCTCGGAGCGGTCGCCGGCGAAGTCGAACCGCCGCGCCCGCCCGATCCGGGGACCGGCGACCGCGATCCACACGGTGCCCGGCGGATGGCCCTCCTGCTGCGACGGACCCGCCACGCCCGAGGCGGCGATCGCCCAGTCCGCGCCGGTGGCCCCTCGGATGCCCTGGGCCATCTCCCCGACCGTCTCCGCGGAGACGGCGCCGTGGCGCTCGAGCACCCCGGCATCCACTCCGGACAGCCGGGTCTTCAGGGCGGTGGCGTAGGCGATCACCCCACCGAGGTAGACCCGCGAAGCACCGGGGACGGAGGTGAGCGCGGCGCCGATCAGGCCGCCGGTGAGGGATTCGGAGGTGGCCAGGGTGAGTCCCGCGGCACTCAACCCGGCGATCACCCTTCCGGCCAGGACGTCAGCTGGACTGGTCATGCCCGGCCAGCGCCTTGGCGCGCAGCCGCATCGCCTCCAGGACGTACTGCGCCCCGGTCACCACGGTGAGCACCACGGCGGCACCCATCACCAGCCAGGCCAGCCAGAACCAGAACGGCAGCGTCTGGGCGGTGAGCCAGATCGGGTACGGCAGGAACATCAGCAGCGCGATCGACTGCAGAACGGTCTTGAGCTTGCCGCCCGGGGCCGCCGCCATCACCGCGTACTTGAGCATCCGGACCCGCATCCAGGTGATGCCCCACTCCCGGACCAGGATCAGGCCGGTCACCCACCAGGGCAGTTCGGCAAGGATGCTCAAGCCGATGAAGGCAGCGCCTGTGAGTGCCTTGTCGGCGATCGGATCCCAGATCTTGCCGAAGTCACTGACCAATCCGTAGCGCCGGGCCACCCGGCCGTCGAAGAGGTCGGTCAGAATGGCAACGCCGAAGGTCGCGGTCGCCGCCAGCCGCCACGCGAAACTGGCCGGATCGACGAACAACAGCCACACGAAGACCGGGACGAGCACCAGCCGCAGGACGGTCAGGGCGTTCGGCAGCCAGACTGGTACTCCCCGACCGCCGCTGCCCGGCTGCTGCGTCATCGCTGCTCCGCTTCCACCACGAGATCCACCCCGTCCGCTCTGGCGACCCTACCCCAACCCAAGGCTCCAGGTAACGTTTCGTTATCAAGCCCGCGAATCATGGCCGCTCCGTCGGTCTCCGGTCCTTGTTGCGCGATCCTTCCGGCGAGCCCGGAACCACCGGGACCCTCGACCAGGAACCGCACCCGATCCCCGATCCGCTCCTCGGCCCGCCGTGACATCAGCTCCTCGACAACCACGGTGACGTGATCGACGCGGTCGGCGATCTCGGACCCGGAGATCTTGTCCATCAGGCTCGCACCCTCGGTGCCCTCCTCGTCGGAGTAGCTGAAGACACCCACAGCGTCCAGCCGCGCATCGTCCAGGAAGTCGGTCAACACCCTGACGTCGGCCTCGCTCTCCCCCGGGAAGCCCACGATGACGTTGCTGCGTATCCCGGCCAGCGGGTCACGGGCCCGGATCAGCTCGAGCAGGCCGAGGAAGGACTCGGCATCCCCGAACCGGCGCATCCTCCGCAGCACCGGCGCGGAGGCATGCTGGAACGGCAGGTCGAAGTAGGGCACCACCCGCTCCAGCTCGCAGATCGCAGCCACCAGCTCGGGACGGATCTCGGCCGGCTGCAGGTACGAGACCCGGACCCACTCCAGCCCGTCGACGCCGTCCAGGGCCCGCAGCAGCCCGACCAGGTCGGTGCCCGGCAGGTCCTTGCCGTAGGAGGAGGAGTTCTCCGAGACCAGGACCACTTCCTTCACGCCGTCGGAGACCAGCCACCGGGCCTCGGCGACCACCTCATCGACCGGGCGGGAGAGATAGGAACCGCGGAAGCTCGGGATCGCGCAGAAGGCACAGCGCCGGTCACAACCCGAGGCGATCTTCAGCGGCGCGGTCGGACCTCCCTCCAGGCGCCTGCGGAGCACCCGCGGACCGCTGGCCGGGAGGGCTCCGAGGTGCCCGGGGACCGCCACCCGCCCGGCCGCGGACGGGCGGGCGACCGGTGTGATCGGCAGCAGCGCACGCCGATCCCTCGGGGTGTGCGGCAGGTGGGCGTGCCCGTCCAGGAGCGAACGCAACCGACCGGCGATGTCGGCGTAGTCGTCGAAGCCGAACACCGCGTCCGCCTCCGGCAACTCCCGGGCGAGCTCGGCGCCGTAGCGCTCGGCGAGACAGCCGACCGCCACCACGGAGGCGACCGTCCCGGCCTCCTTGAGGTCGGCGGCGGCCAGCAGGGTGTCGATGGAGTCCTTCTTGGCGGCGTCGATGAAGCCGCAGGTGTTCACCACGACCACATTGGCGACGTCCGGGTCGGCCACCAGGCGGAAGCCGTCGGCGGCGAGCCTGCCGGCGAGTTCCTCGGAGTCGACCTCGTTGCGCGCACAGCCCAGCGAAGCGATGTGAACTGCTGGTTGTGCCGTCATGTTCCGGTCAGCGTACTCCCTGGCCGGCCTCAGCCTTCGCGCAGGTTCGCCAGCACCTCGTCCAGGTCGTCCGGCTTCACCAGCACCTCACGCGGTTTCGAACCCTCGGACGGTCCCACGACACCGCGAGTCTCCAGGATGTCCATCAGCCGGCCCGCCTTGGCGAAGCCGACCCGCAGCTTGCGCTGCAGCATCGAGGTGGAACCCAGCTGCAGGTTCACCACCAGCTGCGCGGCCTCCAGGACGAGCTCCAGATCATCACCGATGTCCTCGGCGACCGCGCGTCCGGAGTCGGCGGGTGCGGTCACATCCTCACGGTAGGCCGGTGCCTGCTGCTGCGTGACGTGCTTGACCACCGCGCGGATCTCGGCCTCGGTCACCCAGGCACCCTGGACCCGCAACGCCTTGGACTGGCCCATCGGCAGGAACAACCCGTCCCCCTGCCCGACCAGCTTCTCCGCGCCGGGGGTGTCCAGGATGACCCGGGAGTCGACCTGCGAACTGGTGGCAAAGGCCAGCCGAGAGGGGACGTTCGCCTTGATCAGACCGGTCACTACATCCGTAGAGGGACGCTGGGTGGCCAGCACCAGATGGATGCCGGCAGCCCGGGCGAGCTGGGTGATCCGGACCACCGAGTCCTCCACGTCGCGCGGGGCGACCAGCATCAGGTCGGCCAACTCGTCCACGATCACGACCAGGTAGGGGTAGGGCGCCAGCACCCGCTCCGAGCCGGGCAGCGGCTGGGCCTGGCCGGAGAGCACCGCCTTGTTGAAGTCGTCGACGTGCCGGAAGCCGAAGGCGG
>CAYSZZ010000006.1:0-73305 GCA_964435735.1 uncultured Propionibacteriaceae bacterium | reverse complement strand
GTCGTCGTAGCGGGCGTCCATCTCGCGGACCACCCACTGCAGCGCCTCGGCGGCCTTCTTCGGTGAGGTGATGATCGGGGTGACCAGGTGCGGGATCCCCTCGTAGTGGGTGAGTTCCACCCGCTTGGGGTCGACCATGATCAGCCGCACCTCGTCGGGGGTGGAGCGCATCAGGATCGAGGTGATCAGCGAGTTCACGAAGCTGGACTTGCCCGACCCGGTGGCGCCGGCCACCAGCGGGTGCGGCATCTTGGCCAGGTTGGTCACCACGTAGCCGCCCTCGACGTCCTTGCCCAGCCCGATGGTGAGCGGGTGGTGATCGTTACGGGCCCGGTTGGAGCGCAACACGTCGCCGAGGGAGACGATCTCCTTGTCGGCGTTGGGAATCTCGATGCCGATCGCGGACTTGCCGGGGATCGGGGACAGGATGCGGACGTCGGCGGAGGCCACCGCGTAGGCGATGTTCTTCTCCAGCCGGGTGACGGTCTCCACCTTCACCGCGGTGCCGAGTTCCACCTCGTAACGGGTGACCGTGGGGCCACGCGTGTAGCCGGTGACCGCGGCGTCGATCTCGAACTGCCGCAGCACCTCGCTCAGCCGGGCCACCACCTGGTCGTTCACCTGACTGCGGGCCTTGGGCAGCGAACCGGGCTTGAGCACCGCCTGGTCGGGCAGGGTGTAGACGACGTCACCGGTCAGTGGCGGCTGGGCGGCCCGCAGCGGGGCGTCCGACATCACCGGCGCCTCAGGCTCGGTCCGCTTCGGCTTTCCCGCGGTGATCGGCAGCGGCGGGTCGACCGGCTGGGTCTCCTCCAGATCGACCGGATCGATCGCGTCCAGCTCCGGAGCATCGGTCACCAGGGGGCTGACGAAGGCCTCGTCACGGGTGTAGTCGGTCGGCTCCTCGGGACGCTTCGGTGCCAGCTTCGCCCGGGCTGAGGTCACCCGCTCCCCGATCTCGTGGACGGGGATCCCGAGCACCACCAGCACCCCGAAGGCGGCGATCAGCACCAGGATCGGGACGGCCAGCCAGACCGACACCAGGTCGACCAGGAAGGAGGACGACAGGAAGCCGAGGAAGCCGCCGGCGTCGCGGACCAGGTCGGGCTGTGAACCTCGCGGCACTCCGTGGGCGATGTGGATCAGGCCGAGCACCCCCAGCAGGGTGACCATCCAGCCGATCGCCTGGCGACCGCCGGGTCCGTTGCGGTCGGGGTGGCGCAGCGTGCGCCACGCCATCACCGCGCCGATCACCGGAACGGCATAGGCGAAGCTCCCGACTGCGGTGGTGAGCACGATCCGCGTCCACGCCCCGGCCGCACCGGGCAGGCCGAACCAGAACTCGCCGGCGACGATGATCGCGAAGATCAGCAGGGCCAGCCCGGCGCCGTCCCGGCGCAGGGCCGGGTCGAGATCGCGAGCCGAGTGCCCGACAGCGCGGGCGAGCTGGCCGGTCACGGTGGCCAGGCCGCGCCAGAAGCCGGCGATGCCCCGTCCGATCGCGGAGAGGAAACGACTCAGGCCCGAGGGCTCGCTGGTACGCCCGCGAGCAGAACCGCTGCGGGTCGGTGTCTTCTTGCTTCCGGACGCTCGGGAAGCCGTGGACGTACGCGAGGACGCGTTGCTCCGGCTCCGCGAGGGGGAAGACGCGCGGGTCGCCATGTGACGCAGCCTAAACCACAGCCGCGGCACAGTGGGAGGGGGCACGCCGGAGGCCGGCTCGAACCGGGAACCCGTGCCCGCCCCGAGGCCGGCGGCCGCGATCGCTCCCGGACCCGGATGGTCACCGGCCGAAGTGGCTCCAACCGGCCGGACCCTCCCAGACTGCTCCCCCGACCAGGACGGCAGGTTCACCGGCCCGCACCCGGCCGATCACCTGCCAACCCACGGGCACGTCGGCGGAGCCGAAGCAGGCGGCCAGGGCGTGATCGTCCCCGCCGGCGAGGACGAAGACCAGCGGGTCCTTGCCGCCCAGCGCGGCCGCGACCGCGGTCTGGGGCTCCGCGATGTCGAAGGATGCCGGATCGAGGTCGATCACCACTGCTGAGGCGACGGCGATGTGACCCAGGTCGGCCAGCAGTCCGTCGGAGACATCCACCATGGCGGTGGCACCGGACTCGGCCGCCACGGCGCCCTGCCCGTAGGGGGGTTCGGGGACGCGGTGGGCGTTCACCACCGCCGCCGGGGAGCGGAAGCCGCGGTTCAGCACTGCCAGGCCGGCCTCGGCCCATCCCAGCCGGCCGCGGATCGCCACCACGTCGCCGGGCCGGGCTCCGGCCCGGGTGACCGCGGCCCGTCCGCCCAGATCGCCCAGGACGGTGGCAGTGACCACGATCTGTGGCGCCTCGGTGGTGTCGCCACCGAGCAGCACCAGCCCCGCGTTGGCGCACTCGGCGCGCACCCCGGCGTTGAACTCGCGCACCCACGCGACCGGAGTCTCGGCCGGCAGCGCCAGGCTGATCACCACGCCGATCCCGCGCGCGCCCTCAGCCTCCAGATCCGCCGCTGCGGCGGCCACCGCCTTGCGTCCGACGTCGTGCGGGCTCGACCAGTTCGGACGCCAGTGCCGGCCCTCGACCATCGTGTCGGTGGAGACGGCGACCGCACCGTCCGGTGCGACCACAGCGCAGTCGTCGCCCGGGCCGACCAGCACCTTCGCGGTCGTGGGCAGCCCGGCGGTGATCTCGGCGATCAGCCCGAACTCCCCCAGCTCGCCGACTGTCGCGGCCATCAGCGCAGCCCCGGGCGCTGGGACAGCCCCAGGTCGATCAGTTCCCGCACCAGCTCGGGATAGCCCAGCCCGCTGGCCTGCCACAGCAGCGGGAACATCGAGGTGCGGGTGAAGCCGGGCATGGTGTTGAGCTCGTTGACGAAGAACTCCCCGACCGGGTTGAGGAAGAGGTCGACCCGGGCAAGCCCTTCGACGTCCATCGCGTCGAAGGTGCGGGCGGCCAGCGCGCGCGCCTGCTCGGTCTGCTCCGGGGTCAGCCTGGCAGGAGTGTCGAGAGTCACATCGTCGTCGCCGAGATACTTGGAGTCGAAGTCGTAGAACATGTCCCGGCGGTGCAGCACGATCTCGCCCGGGACGGAGACCCGCGGCGGCTCGCCGTCGCGTCCCTGCAGTACCGCGATCTCGATCTCACGGCACCCGACGAAGCCGGCCTCGATCACGACCTTCGGGTCGTACCGCAGCGCCAGCTCGATCCCCTCAGGCAACTGCTCGGGCGCCTCGACCCGCGAGATCCCCAGGCTCGATCCGCCCCGGGCCGGCTTGACGAAGACCGGGTAGCCGAGGCCGGCGACCGCGGCCGTCCAGTGCCCGGGATCGCGTCGCCAGTGGCCGGGGTTGATCGCGATCCAGCGGCCGACCGGCAGGCCGGCCGCCCACATCGCCCGCTTCATCAGATCCTTGTCCATGCCGATCGCGCTGGCGGCCACCCCGGCGCCGACGTAGCGCACTCCGAGCATCTCGAACAGGCCCTGGATGGTGCCGTCCTCGCCGTAGGGACCGTGCAGCAGGGCGAAGGCGACGTCGACGTCCACCAGGTCGGCCAGCCGGTCGCCTTCCCGGGTGGCCAGCTGCGCTCCCCGCGGGCCGCGCAGCAGCACCGCCTGAGGCAGGTCGCCGCGGACCCGGGGCAACTCCTGGTCGACCACCTGATAGCCCGCCACCGTCTCCAGCGGCACCCGCACCCAGCGGCCCTCGCCGGTGATGCCCACCGCCACCACATCGCAGCCCTCGATGGCGCGCAGCACCCCGCCCGCCGTGAGGCACGAGATCTCGTGCTCCGAGCTGGCGCCGCCGAAGATCAGTGCGACGGTGGGGCGGGACGGAGTCATCGGGGCCTCTTCTCGGGGAGTTTCGCCCAGCAGACTACCGGCCCGGCCCGGGTTGCCGGACACCCGGCGTCACCGTTGTCCGGCTTCCCGCAGCAGCGGCCGCCCAGGCATCACTTCCGAAGCTCCGTGCGCGGGTCGAACCGCTCAGGTGGTGCCGACTCGCCGCGGATCTCCTCGACGACCGCGACGATCGCGGCCATCATGCGGTCGGTGGCCAGCTGGACAGCCTCGGGGTCGTCGCGTCCGGCCAGATCCTCCAGATCGACCGCGGGTCCGGTCCGCAGCGTCATGGTGGGTCTGGGGACGAACCGGGGCCAGGCCGGCTTCTTGCCGCCCAGCAGGAGTTGGGCGCCCCACTGGCCGACCGGCACCAGCGGGGCGCCGGTCGCCAGCGCCAGCCTGGCGGCGCCGTTGCGTCCGGTCATCGGCCAGCCGTCGGGGTCGCCGGTGATGGTGCCCTCGGGATAGACGACCACGCATTCCCCCGCGGCCAGGGCCGCTCTGGCGGCCGCGAGCGAGTCGGACGCGTCGTGGGCGCCACGACGGACCGGGATCTGGCCGGTCGCCTTCGCCGCCCAACCGGCCACCGGCATCGACCAGACCTCGATCTTGGCCAGGAAGCGCGGCCAGCGGCCCTGCCAGATCAGGTAGTGCGCCAGCGCGAGTGGGTCGGCGTTGGAGATGTGGTTGGCGACCACCACCACGCCGCCGGTGCGCGGCAGGTGCGGGGCGTCGTCCCAGTTCTGCCGGGTGACCCGTCGCATCAGCCAGCCGGCGAACCCGGCGATCCGCCGGTAGGCGGGCTGGACCGGGCTGGGGTTCGCCGCCCGAAGACTCAGGGCCGCGGTCGTGGCGTCCAGGTCACTCACCCTGGTCGGCGGGTCGGCTGCTAGCCCGCGGTCCTGGCGGGCAGCGTCCGGGGCAGCCAGGCCGGCCGCCCGGCCTCATAGGCCTCGATCTCGTCCACGTGCGTCAGGGTCAGGCCGATGTCGTCCAGGCCTTCCAGCAGGCGGTGCCGGGTGTAGTCGTCGATCTCGAACTCGAAGACGTTGTCCGCCGCCTCCACGGTGCGGTGGTGCAGGTCGACGGTGAACTCGATGCCGGGCTCGCTCTCGGCGATCTCCCAGAGCTTCTCCACGATCTCCTGCGCCACGACGGCGATCACCAGGCCGGCCTTGCCGGAGTTGGAGCGGAAGATGTCGCCGAAGCGGGAACCGATCACGACCTTGAAGCCGTAGTTCTGCAGCGCCCAGACGGCATGCTCGCGGGAGGAGCCGGTACCGAAGTCGGGACCGGCCACCAGGATCGAACCCGGGGCGTACGCGGCCTGGTTGAGCACGAATCCCGGGTCATTGCGCCAGGCGGCGAACAGCCCGTCCTCGAAGCCGGTACGGGTCACCCGCTTGAGGTAGACCGCCGGAATGATCTGGTCGGTGTCGACGTTGCTGGCGCGCAGCGGGACCGCGATCCCGGTGTGGGTGCTGAACTTGTCCATCTGGAGTCTCCTTACAGGTCCGCCGGGGAGCTGAGGGTGCCGCGGATCGCGGTCGCCGCGGCCACCGGTGGGGACACCAGGTGGGTGCGTCCGCCCTTGCCCTGGCGGCCTTCGAAGTTGCGGTTGGAGGTGGACGCCGCGCGCTCCCCCGGCGCCAGCTGGTCCGGGTTCATGCCAAGGCACATCGAGCAGCCGGCCGCCCGCCATTCCGCGCCGAAATCGAGGAACACCTTGTCCAGGCCCTCGTCCTCGGCCTGCAGCCGTACCCGGGCCGATCCGGGGACGACCAGCATCCGAACGCCGTCGGCGATCTTCTTGCCCTTCAGCACCGAGGCGGCCAGCCGCAGATCCTCGATCCGGCCGTTGGTGCAGGAGCCCAGGAAGACGGTGTCCACCTTGATCTCGCGCATCGGGGTGCCGGCTCGCAGATCCATGTAGGCCAGCGCCCGCTCGGCAGCCGAGCGATCAACCGGATCGGCGAACTCCTCCGGGGCCGGGACGGCACCGCCCAGCGGCACCCCCTGGCCGGGATTGGTGCCCCAGGTGACGAACGGAGTCAGCGTGGTCGCGTCGATGGTGACCTCGCGGTCGAAGACAGCATCCGGATCGGTGTAGAGGGTCTTCCAGTAGGCGACCGCGGCGTCCCAGTCCTCGCCCTCGGGAGCGTGCGGACGTCCCTTCAGGTAGGCGAAGGTGGTCTCGTCAGGCGCCATCATGCCTGCCTTGGCACCCCACTCGATGCTCATATTGCAGATCGTCATCCGCCCCTCCATCGAGAGGTTCTCGATGGTGCTGCCGCGATACTCGACGACGTAGCCCTGGCCGCCTCCGGTGCCCACCTTGGCGATCAGGGTCAGCACGATGTCCTTGGCGGTGACGCCCTCGGGAAGCTCGCCGTTGACGTTGACCGCCATCGTCCTGGGGCGCGCCTGCGGCAGCGTCTGGGTGGCCAGCACATGCTCGACCTCAGAGGTGCCGATGCCGAAGGCCAGCGCTCCGAAGGCGCCATGGGTGGAGGTGTGGGAGTCGCCGCAGACCACGGTCAGGCCGGGCTGGGTCAGGCCCAGCTGGGGGCCGATGATGTGGACGACACCTTGATCCCGGTCGCCAAGGCTGTGCCGGCGGACGCCGAACTCGTCGGCATTGCGGCGCAGCGTGTCGACCTGCAGCTTGCTCACGGGATCGGCGATGGGCGCCAGGATGTTCAGCGTCGGAGTGTTGTGATCCTCGGTCGCCAGCGTCAGATCGGTGCGCCGCACCTGCCGGCCGGCCAGCCGCAGGCCGTCGAACGCCTGGGGGCTGGTGACCTCATGCACGAGGTGGAGGTCGATGTACAGTAGATCGGGCTCGCCGGGCGCGGTGCGCACCACATGGTTTTCCCAGACTTTGTCGCTGAGCGTCTTCCCCATCGGGTCTCCCAGAAGTATCCCGCCTGCTCCTGCAGGCGCCTTGGCAGGGACCACCGTAGCAGACTTGCATTTCATGATACGAGACGGCAGTATCAAGGTATGGACAACTCTAGCGGTGTCGGGGTGCTCGACAAAGCAGCTCTGGTATTGACTGCCCTGGAACAGGGCCCCACAACTCTCGCCGGCCTCGTGACCGCGACCGGCCTGGCCCGTCCAACCGCCCACCGGCTGGCGGTCGCCCTCGAGCACCATCGGCTGGTCAGCCGCGATCTGCAGGGACGCTTCGTCCTCGGCCCGCGGCTCACCGAACTGGCCTCGGCCGCCGGGGAGGATCGGCTGCTTGCCACGGCCGGCCCGGTCCTGGCCCGGCTGCGCGACATCACCGGAGAATCAGCCCAGCTCTTCCGCCGTCAGGGCGAGTTCCGGGTCTGTGCGGCGGCCGCCGAGCGTCCCTCGGGCCTGCGCGACACGATTCCGATCGGTTCCCAGCTGACCATGGCGGCCGGCTCGGCAGCCCAGGTGCTGCTGGCCTGGGAGGATCCGGAGCGGATCCAGCGCGGTCTGCAGAACGCCTCCTTCTCCGCCGTCGCCCTGGCCACCGTCCGGCGGCGTGGCTGGGCACAGTCGGTGGCCGAGCGTGAGGCCGGCGTGGCCTCGGTGTCGGCCCCGGTTCGCTCCCCCAGCGGCAAGGTGATCGCCGCGGTCAGCGTCTCCGGCCCGATCGAACGACTCTCCCGCCAGCCCGGCAGGCTGCACGCCCCGGCCGTGATCGCGGCCGCCGAGCGGCTCTCCGAGGTGCTGCGCCGCAATGGTGGCGAGGGCTGATCAGCCGCGGCGCAGTCGCTCCCGCAACCGCAGCAGTTCCCTGCGCTGGGCATCGGTGAGACTGCCGATGCCCTGGTCGTTGATCTGGTCGAGCAGTTGGTCGAGTCGTTCCCGGTCCGAGATGGTGCGACCGGCCTGACGCTGGGACGCCCGGCTCGACCGCGGCTGCCGAGCCGCTCGCGGTTGGCGCGCCCGGGGGGCGCCGGGGATCCACCGATAGGCGCTGAGCAGCCCCGACCGCCGGGCTGCGATCGCGATCAGCACCAGGGCAAGGGCCAGGCTGAGCAGCCCGCCCAGATCGCGCATCGCCAGCGATTGCAGCACCTGCAATCCGATCAGCACCAGCCCGAAGACCCAGGCCGGGATGTTGAACAGGAAGCGGCGGTCGGGGTACTCCGCGATCCAGATCAGCAGCACCGCGAACTGGATGATGTTGATGCCCGCCAGCGCGTAGCCCTCGCCGAGCAGAAAGCTCACCAAGGTGGCGGCAGCGGTCAGGCTGGCCCAGATCCCCACCAGCAGCCAGGCCATCGGCTTCCGGCCGACCACCTGTTCCAGATCGGTGCCGAAGTACCACAGGAGGAACAGCGAGATGATCCCCCACAGGCCCAGCCCGTTGGCCATCGGCCAGCTCACCAGCCGCCAGGCCTGACCCTCGATGACCAGTTCCGGGACGTAGCCGAGCAGGCCGATAACCGGCGGGAACAGGACATACGCCAACCAGGAGGCGACCACGGAGAGCACCACCGCCATCACGGTGCCGACCTCCAGCCGCCCGATCCGGAACCACGGGTCGCCAACGCTGTTGCGCGCTGCGAAGAATCCGCTCATGCCACCAAGCCTGCCACGAAGATCCTGTCGCCGGGTCAGCCGCTGGTGGTCCGGGCGAGATCGGTGCCGGTCAGCCAGCCGGCCAGATGCCGGGTGGCGAGGCCCGCCAGCGTGTCGATCCAGGCCGGAGAGTCGTTCAGGCAGGGCACTCGGACGAACTGCTGCCCACCGTTGGAATGGAACTCCTCACGGTTGAGGATGCCGATCTCCTCCTCGGTCTCCAGGCAGTCGGCGGCGAAGCCCGGGCAGAACACGTCCAGCCGCCTCACCCCGCCCCGCGCCAGTTCGGCGACCCGCTCGATGGTGGCCGGGGTGAGCCACTCCCCCCGGCCGAACTTCGACTGATAGGCCAGCTCGCACTCCGCCTCGGTCAACCCGAGTCGCTCCCGAAGCAGGGCGGTCGTCCGCTCGCACTCCACCGGATAGGGGTCGCCGTCGGCGACCATCGAGACCGGGATGCCGTGGTAGCTCAGCAACAGCCGGTCGCCACCGGCGAAGTCGGGGCGGCCCTCGCGCTCCCAGGCCTGCTCGATCAGCGTCGCGCAGGCCTCGACGTAGCCGGGGTCGTCGTGGAAGTCACGGACGATCCGGTACTCCAGCTGATCGTGCCGCTCCTGGATGTGCCGGGCGAGGGCGTCCATCACGGTGGCGACCGTGGTGGTGGAGAACTGGGGGTAGACCGGGACGACCAGGACGCGCCCAACGCCGTCCCGCTCCAGTTCATCCAGCACCCTGGAGAGGCTGGGGTTGCCGTACCGCATGGCGACCGCCACCCGGGCGGTATCTCCCAGCCGATCCGCCAGCGCTGCCGCCTGGGCCCGGGCATGGACCATCAGCGGTGACCCGTCGGGAAGCCAGACCGAGGCGTACTTGCCGGCGGAGGCGCGGGCGTGGATCTGCAGGACGCGCAGTTCGAGGATCGGACGCCACAGCCACGGGTTGAGCGGGATGATCCGCCGGTCGCTCAGGAACTCGCGCAGGTACCGCTGCACATCCCCCAGCGCGGGCGACTCGGGAGTCCCCAGGTTGACCAGCACCACCGCCACATCCGAACCAGCTGCCACGCCACCGTCCCTTCGCTGCGATTCGCGAGTCTATCCCGGCAGGGTCGGGGGCGTCCGCCCGCGGGATGGGGTGGGGTGGCCCGGGGCCGGAGCTCCACCGAGCGCGTGGAGGTGCGCGCAAGTCGAGGCGGGTGGAATGCTTGCCCGATGACCACAGGACACGCGCACCAGTCCGGCGTGGCTGTCATCGGCAGGGCGGACGCCCCCCGGCCAGGTCGCGGCTGCGCCGAGCGCCGGCTGTCGCGGCGGCCAGGGCTGTGACCTCCCCGCCCGGGCCCGGCGACCTCCGGACGCCGCTCGGCATGCCTCGCGTGGTGCTGATGCTGACGCTGTCGGCGTTCTTCGTGGCGATCGGGTTCGGAGTGATGATCCCGGTGCTGCCGCTGTTCGCGCGCTCGTTCGGGGTGTCGAACCTGCTGATCGGCCTGGTGGTCTCGGCGTTCGCCGCCATGCGGTTGATCACCAGCCCGTTCTGTCGCCGGATCTCCGACCGGATCGGCCACCGGCGCACCATCGGGATCGGGATGTGGATCGTCGGCATCTCATCCGCGCTGTGCGGCCTGGCCGGCACCTACCCCGAACTGCTGCTGTGGCGGTCGGTGGGCGGGATCGGCTCGGCGATGTTCACCATCTCGGCCACCGCGCTGCTGCTGGCCAGCGTCCCGGCCGGACAGCGGGGACGGGCAGCCGGGCTGTATCAGGGCAGCTTCCTGATCGGTGGCATGGCGGGCCCGGCGGTCGGCGGCCTGCTGGCCGGCATCTCGATCACGGCGCCATTCTTCTTCTACTCCGGCACCCTGTTGATCGCCGGCGCGATCGCGTTCACCCAGTTGCACGAACCGGCCGCGCTGCGTACTGCCGGACCGGAGGAGATCACCCGTCCGCTGTCGGAGGTGCTGGCCGATATCCGGTTCCAGGCGGCCTGCCTGCTCGGCTTCGGCCAGGGCTGGCAGTCCTTCGGGGTGCGCTCCTCGCTGGTGCCGATCCTGATCGTCGCCGGGCTCGGGGCGGATGCCACCTGGACGGGCATCGCCTTCGCGATCGCCGCCATCGCCCAGGGACTGGCACTGCACCCGGCCGGCCGCGCCACCGACCTCATCGGGCGCCGCCCGGTGATGGTCCTGGGCGGCACGA
The DNA here is from genome assembly GCA_964435735.1 of uncultured Propionibacteriaceae bacterium. GTDB lineage: Bacteria > Actinomycetota > Actinomycetes > Propionibacteriales > Propionibacteriaceae > Propionicimonas. The sequence goes on along the minus strand of CAYSZZ010000006.1, from coordinate 62,707 downwards.
TCGCCGCGGCGGCGACCATCGCCCTGCCCTTCGCGCCCGACCTGACCTGGCTGATCGCGCTGCTGTGCGGGTACGGCATCGGTGCCGCCGCGCTGGGCACCGCGCCGACCGCCGCGCTCGGCGATGCCGCCCGGGGGGCCGGCAGTCAGCCGATCGCGATCCAGTCGATGTCCAGCGATGTCGGCGCGATCCTCGGCCCGCTGGCCGCCGGCCTGCTGGCGGACAGCCTCGGCATGACCGCCGCGTTCGCCTCCGGCGCGGTGATCCTGCTCGCCGGAGCCGTCCTGTCGTGGTTCATGCCCTCCGAGCGGCGTCCCGCCGGTGCGGCCACGCGCTGATCGACTCAGGAGGTCGGTATTCCGATCTGCTGAATCGTGTACCTGCCGTCGGCGAAGTAGACCACCGAGACGCTGCCGTTCGGCAGGTCCGCGGCGGGATCGTAGTCCTGGGGGTCCATCAGGGCCAGCAAGGTGGAGATCGTGCCGCCGTGGCTGACGACCAGAACGTTCCCCGGGCGCTCTGCCGCCGCCTGGGTGATGCGTGCCAGCGCCTCCTGCATCCGGCTGGAGTAGCTCGCCCAGTCCTCTGCCTGGCCGAGGGGATCCGCGGTGGCGATCGCGTCGGTGCGCTCGTCCTCCCTGGTGCCGGTGTACCAGGCGACCGCGTCGGGGTTGCTCCAGAAGTCATCCGGGTCGGAGCTCCGGCTCGGATCGAACGGATAGCCCATGGACTCCATGACCGTCACCCAGAACCCGATGTCGCGATCGCCTTCGAATCCGCCGTAGTTCTGCTCGCGAAGCTCGGGCAGCTCGGTCGCCCCGGTGGCGGCGAGGTTCTCCGCCAGAATCGCGGTGGTGGTCTGCCGGGCACGGCCGAGATCGCTGGTGAGAACGGCCGAGAACCCGACGTCCTTCAGCGCGACGCCGGCCGCTGAAGCCTGCGCCTGGCCCTGCGCGGTCAGCGGAGCGTCCGACCACCCCTGGACCAGGTTCTTGTCGTTGAACACGGTGCGGCCGTGACGTACCAGGAAGACGACGGAGGTACCCTCCGGCGCGTACTGCGAGACCCCGGTCGGGATCGCGGTCGGAAACGCTGAGGGCGCCTGGGACGCCGGGGCACAGCCGGCGAGGCTCACCGCGGCCGCGACCGCGACCAGCACCCATCGCGCCGCGCGCCCGTTGCTGCCTGCCATCCGCTGCTCCTCCCTCAGCCGAACGCGTCTCGCGTCGTCGTTGCCGATCCGGCGGCAACGCTACCCGCGCCAGGCCCACCCCCCATAGGCCGCCGGCCACGCCAGACCGAGCCGGTGGCAGTTCTGCCCAGAGCGGGCAGCCTCCGGACGCACGACCTCCGGTGCCGGCTTGACCTTGTCACAGTGTCAGGGTTTCTACTGGTGGATGGAGGTGGTCACCATGACCCAGTACGAGGCCGATCGAGCCCGCGTGGAGCGCGCGCTGACGGCCGCAACCCCGTCGACCCGGCTGCAGGCAGCCCTCCTCGCAGGAACGCAGCCCGGCGTCGTACCGCTCGAGGTGCTGATCCAGCGCTGCGCCGTGGAACCGGACTTCTTCGTCCGCGACACGCTGAGCTGGGCGCTCACCCGGTACGACCCGTCCGCCGCGGTCGAACGGCTGCTGGTCGAGTTGCGGTCGACCTGCCCGCAGGCCCGGAGTCAGGCTCTGCACACGCTGTCCAAGATCGGCGACAAACGGGCCTGGGAGCCCGTCGCCGGGTTCCTGCAGGATCCCGACGACGAGATCGTCCGTTCCGCCTGGCGCGCTGCCGCTGCGCTCGTCCCCGAAGGCGAGCAGGGTCGGCTGGCCGACGCACTGGCCACCCAGCTCGGCCGCGGCAGCTCCGAGCTGCAGCGCAGTCTCAGCCGCGCTCTCACCGCGCTCGGCGCCGCCGCCGCGCCAGCCGTCGCGCGCGCGAGATCGCACCGGAGTCCCCGGGTGCGGGCACACGCGATCGCCACCGAGCGGCTCATGCGGGACCCGGACGAGGACTTCGCCGCCGCGCTGGCGCAGGCCAACCGGATCCTCGCCCTTCGTGGCGCGCCGACGCTCCAGGAGTGACCCGATGCTGATCGGCGAGCTCGCCGGACGCTGCGGTATCAGCGCCCGGATGCTGCGTCACTACGACCGGATCGGACTGGTCTCGCCGACCGAGCGCACTGCGGGCGGGTACCGGGAGTACTCGCCCGAGGACGTTCGCCGGCTGTTCCACGTGGAAGGGTTGCGCTCGCTCGGGCTGAGCCTGCAGGAGATCGCCGACATCCTCGCCGATCTCTCCTTCGACCCCGCGGCGATGGTGGGAGACCTGATCTCGCGCACCCAGGAACGGCTGCGGCGGGAGGAGGAGCTCCTCGGCCGGCTCACGCAGGTCCAGGCCAGTGACGCCACCGCATGGTCGGATGTGCTGCGCACGATCGGGCTGCTTCGGGGCCTGGACGCGGCAGACCCTTCGACCCGGCTGCGGTTCGCGTTGTCCGCTGCCGGCCAGGCGGCGGCCGATGCCACCACCCTTGCCGCGGCGGCGCTGGGCGAGGCCGACCCCCAGGTCGCCGGGGCACTCTATTGGGCGCTCGCCCAGACCGGTGATCGGGCACTCCCACTCCTGGCGGGCGCCCTGGACTCCCCGGATGCCGACCGGAGACGGCGCGCGGTCACCGCACTGGTCAAGATCGGCTCCCCCGATGCCACCTCAGCCCTGGCACAGGCGTTCGGTCATCCTGACCCGCTGGTCGCCGCCCGGGCCACCCTCGCGCGGGGCAGGCTGGGCAATCCCGATGCCATCGCGGGCCTGGTGGCCCTCGTGGCTTCCGGAACCGACGATGTCGAAGCCTCCGATGTGCTGGGCCGGCTCGCCAGCGATTCCGACCGGGCGGACGAGGCGGCCCGCGCCGTGGCCGCGGCGCTATCTCAGGCGAACGTCGAAGCGCGACGGCGTCTGGCGACCGCGCTCGCGGAGATCCCCGGCTCGCTGGCGGACTCGATCCTGTCGACGCTCGTCGACGACGGCGACCGCGGCGTCTCGGTCGCCGCATCCTTCGTCCTGCGCGGACGACCCGCAACGGCCCCCGGGTAGGCGACGGCAGACCGTGAGCCGGCTCCTGGGCGGCGTCCGGATGAGGGACGACGCAGGTGGGTTGCGCAGGCCGGCCGGTCAGCGCAACCCACCTGCGAAACCGCCGCCGGACGGGAAAGGGAGTGGCTGGAGGTGTTGCGTCGTCGCGCGGGGCGTGTAAAGCTGGAAAGGTCAGGGCGGTCAAACCACGTGCCGACTCGGACGCATCCAAGGAATGGAGCGAACCATGGCACGTGGAATGGAAATCGCAACCGTCCCCAATCAGCGCGAACAGCGCACCACCGAACTCTTCGCCGAGCTTCAGCGCACCCGGGATCCGGAGCGCATCAAAGGCTTGGTGGAGGATCTGGTTCGAGTCAACCTCCCGCTGTGCGACGCCCTGGCCCGGCGCTATGTCGGCCGGGGGGCTGAGCACGACGACCTGCTGCAGGTCGCCCGCACGGCTCTGCTGCTGGCGATCCGCCGGTTCCAGCCCAGCCCCGGAAGGTCGTTCGCATCCTTCGCCGTCCCCACCATCACCGGCGAACTGAAGCGGCACTTCCGTGACCACGGCTGGATGATCCGGCCGCCTCGACAACTTCAGGAGCTGCGCGCCCGGGCCCTGCGCTGCCGGGAGCGGCTGGAGCAGAATCGGGGCGGTGGTGTCGGTGTCGAGGAACTCGGACGGCACCTCGAGGTGGATCCCCGGCGCCTGCAGGAGTGCTTCGCCGCCAGTGGCGGCTACCGTCCGCTCTCCCTTGAGGCGTCCACCCACGAGGATGTCTCGATGAGCCTGGGCGACACCCTGAGCAGCGACGCCGACGCCATCGAGGAGCTGATCGAGCATCTGGATCTGCGGCGGGCGCTGGCCAAACTCCCGCGCCGCGACCGCATCGTGCTGAAGTGGCGGTTCGTCGAGGAGTGCAGCCAGAGCGAGATCGCGCGCCGGCTCGGAGTCTCCCAGATGCAGGTCTCGCGAGTCCTGCGGGGCCTGCTGACACGGATCCGCACCCAACTGCAGCCGCCGCGGGAAGCAGTCGCCTGAGCCTGGTCGCGAACCACCAGGGAGCCTGGTTGATGCGCGTCCGAATCGGGTACGAAGCGCACAAGCAACGGAAGGGACCCAACATGGAGAACATCGTCATATGCCCTGTGTGCGGCATGGAGTTCCCGCAGTCGCAGGCGGGGGCCACCGCGATCTACGACGCCCAGACCTACTACTTCTGCTCCATCGGCTGCCGCGATGCCTTCGTCGCCAACCCAGCAGAGTACGTCGGCAATACGGGCAGTTGAGGGAAGGGGCGCACCCCAGGCCCCTGTGACACACCGGTGCCCCGCAAGGACTCAGCCTTGCGGGGCACCGGTCTGTCTCTGCGGTCAGCTCAGGTGAAGAGGCTCACACCGCCTGGCCCGACTGCCAGGCCGACGATGATGAGGACGATTCCCCACAGGATCTGCTTCTTGATGATCGCGAAGATCCCGGATATCACCAGTACCGCCGCCAGAATCCACAACAGGATGGCCATGATCTTCTCCCCTCAGTGACGGAGCTTGTCCGCGGCGGCGTCCTTCGCCTTCTCGACCTGCTGCTTCACAGCGGCCTCTGCCTGGTCGATCTTTCCCTCGACCTCCACGCGTTCATTGCCGGTGAGGCGGCCAATGCCTTCCTTCACCTTCCCGCCGACATCCTGAGCGGCGTGCTTGGCCTTGTCTTCGATACCCATGTGTAACTCCTTTCGTCACTCGTCTCTGAATACCCACCCCGCCGCGACCCAAACCGTCCCCTCCTGCGCACCCGCGGCAATAGCCGCGGCGGCGGCGTTTGCCGTCCCCCCTCGGCGGGTAGAGGACGGACGTGGCGACCCGGCGCCGGAGTGGAGCCAGCGTCGAACCCGAGTCGCTCGAACCAAGGAGGACGACATGCCCGAGCGAGATCCAGGACCTTCGGTGAAGGACAAGGAGATGTACGAGGCGCTTCGTGACGAGGGCGCCAGCAAGGAGAAGGCAGCACGCATCGCCAACGCCGCCGCCCGCTCCTCGCGGCAGACCGTCGGCCGCAAGGGCGGCAAGGCTGAGGACCACGACGAGCGCACCAAGGCCGAGCTGATGAAACGTGCCGCTGAACTCGGCATCAAAGGTCGCTCCACGATGTCGAAGCCGGAGTTGATCGACGCCCTTCGCAACCACTGAGGACGCTCCCTGACAGTCACCCCGCCCGGAGGCTCAGCGGACGCCTCGACCGCGTGCCCTCCCGGCGAGTCTACGATCGGCACGTGACGAGACGCATTCTGATCCTGGCCGCGGGAGTCGGTTCCGGCCACAACCAGGCCGCCAGCGCGATCGAATCGGCGTTCGACGACCTGCCGGACGCCGCAGAGGTCCGCCGACTCGACATTCTCGAGACCACCAGCGGAGTATTCAACCGGCTCTACGACGATGCCTACTTCGCGCTGGTCGCCGAGGTGCCGTGGCTGGTCGGCTGGGGCTACGACCATCAGGAGCCGCCCTTCCGGCTGGCTCCGCTGGTGCAGTGGTGGGACCAGCTGAACACCCTGCCCGTGGCCCGGGAGATCCGCGCCTATGATCCCGATCTGGTCATCTGCACGCACTTCCTTCCAGCCAGGATGGTCTCGCTGATGCTGGCCCGCCGCCAGTTGCGAGCGGCTCTCACCGTGGTGGCCACCGACTACGACTTTCAAGGGCTGTGGCTGGCCTCGCCGTTCACCCGCTTCTTCGTCGCCCGCGAGGAGACCCGGGAGTACATGACCCAACTCGGCGTACCGGAGGACCGGATCAGCGTCTCGGGCATTCCGGTGCGTTCCGGTCTCGCCGAACCGGTGGACGACGGTGTCGTTCGGCAGCGCTTCGGTTTGCACTCCGAACTGCCGGTCGTCCTGATCTCGGCAGGTGCCGCGGGTGGCCCCTACACCCTCCAGGTGGTCCGCCAGGTCCTGCGCAGCGAGCAGCGGTATCAGGCGGTGGTGGTGTGCGGGCGCAACGAGGAATTGCGAGCGCAGGTGGAGGAACTGGCGGCGCAGCGCCCGGATCGATTCCGGGTGCTCGGCTACACGACCGAGATGGCCGACCTGATGCGGATCTCCTGTCTCTTCGTGGGCAAGCCGGGGGGCCTGTCCGCCTCGGAGTGCATGGCCGCCGGCTTGCCGATGGTGCTGGTCAAGCCGATCCCCGGCCAGGAGGTACGCAATGCCGACTTCCTGCTCGAGGCCGGAGCTGCCGTCCGCTGCAACTACGCCACCACGGTCGGGTACAAGATCGATCAGCTGCTCGCCGATCCCGGCCGGCTGGCCACGATGGCCGCCAATGCCCGGGGGATCGGCTTCCCAGACGCGGCGCGCACCATCGCCGAACAGTCGCTGGCGGCGGAGACGCCACCGCTGTGGATCAGTCGCGAGGCCCAGAAGTCGATCTCGCAGGCCGTCGAGGACGGCCTCGCCGCCGCCGACCTCGACCCCAGCTCCCGGCTGCGAACCCTCCGTGACCCGGACGGCGGCGGTTCGCTGGCGGTGTTCACCGAGGCGCAACTGGGCGCGATCGGCGTCACCGGAGCAACCCGTAGCGTCGATCTCTCCGAACGGATCATCAAGGCCCTGCGCTGGCAGCCGGAGAATCTCGATCTCGCGATCGCCGGCAAGTGGCTGCTGGGCGACGCGTCGGGCCAGAGCTTCGGCCTGGACTGAGCCGTGCGACCACAGGCTACGGTCGGCCCGCGGGCCCGACCGGGCTGGAGATGGTCGAAACCCCTTGCCAGAGCCGACTCTGACAAGGGGTTCCACCTGGTAGCCCCGAGGGGATTCGAACCCCCGCTACCGCCTTGAGAGGGCGGCGTGCTAGGCCGCTACACAACGGGGCCAGGTGTCGCTTGCGCGACCTGCGTAATCTACCAAACTGCATCCAGCGGCGGCGAATCCCGCAGCGCTGGGGTACTAGGACTCGAACCTAGACTGACGGAACCAGAATCCGGCGGGCTGCCAATTACCCCATACCCCATCTGTTTCCCTGAGCGGTGCAGTACGGCCGGATCGCGGTCGACCTGCCCTACTCAGAGATGTGCTGGCCGGTTGGGCCAGCGAGGGACGACTTTACTAGACCGCAGCGGCCCGGGCCAAACCGAGCGCGACGGACGACCGGAGCCGGCTCGCGATCAGGCCGGGAAGGGCGGCGTCAGCCGGCCGGCCCGCCAGGGGTGGTGGTGGCCAGCTGCATCCGTCCGGCCAGCCAGATGGCTGCGGCCGCGAACAACGCGAAGCCCAGCAGATCGGTGGCCAGATCCGGCCAGCCGATCACCTGGGTGGCCTTCACCGCTGCGACCGAGGTCGTCAGGCCGGCCCACATGAAGGCGAAGACGTTGTTGGCGATGTGGGCGGCGATGGCGGCCTCCAGGCCGCCGGTGCGCGCAACCAGGAAGCCGGCCAGCAGACCGAAGCCGAACCGGTCCAGGAAAAGCGGCAGGTTCTGCGTCCCGTGGAAGAGCGCGAACACCAGCGCGGAGGCGACCACTCCCGCCCAGGGGACCCGCAGCACGGACTGCAGCGACTGCAGCAGATAGCCGCGGAAGAAGTACTCCTCCGCGGCGGCCTGGAGTGGCGAGGTGAGGAGGACCACGACCATGAACCAGGCGAAGTCCGTCTGGGGACGCAACTGCCACGTCCAGCCGGCGCTGGTGACGAACAGCACCGCGTTCAGCACCACCGCGGCGATGAGCAACGCACCCAGCGCGTATCGCCAGCGGAAACCGGGCTGCACCGAATGCAGCCAGCGCGGGTGGACGTGGTGCACCAGCATCAGTGCCAGCGCGGTCGGCAGCAGGACGGCCAGGCCCAGGTGCGAGGCCGCCATCCCCAGTGGAGTCTCGAACGCGCGCCCGGCCAGGTAGTAGTCGGCGAAGTCACCCGGCCGGCCGGCGGCGATCCACCCCACGAGCATCACCAGCCGGGTCACCACAGGGGTGAGCACCAGGAAGGTCGCCAGCCCCAGCAGCACGCCCAGCAGGCTGCGGGCCGCCGTCCGCCCAGCGAGCGGGCCGGTGTCGGAGAGAACCTGGGGGTACGCCACGCCGGGGCCCGGCTGGCGGACGGCGAGCGCCTGCAGGCCGGCCGGGGTCACCATCTAGTCCTCGGGGCCGACGACCGGATTGGTCAGCGTGCCGATCCCACCGATGGTGATCGAGACTTCGTCGCCGGGCACGATGGTCGCCACTCCGGCCGGCGTGCCGGTCAGGATCACGTCGCCGGGCAGCAGGGTGGTGAAGCTGGTGATGTGGGCGACCAGGTCGGCGATCCGGTACACCAGCTGCGAGGTGTTGGCCTGCTGTCTGAGCTCACCGTTGACGCTCGTGGTGAGCTCGAGATCGGCCGCCTCGTCCAAGCCCAGGTGGGTGACGATCCAGGGCCCCAGCGGGCAGAACGAGTCGTAGCCCTTCGCCCGGGTCCACTGGCCGTCACTGCGCTGCAGGTCGCGGCAGGTGACGTCGTTGCCGATGGTGTAGCCGAAGATCACCTCGGCGGCACGCTCAACCGGCACCCGGCGACAGATCCTCCCGATCACCACCGCCAACTCGCCCTCGAACTGCAGGTCGCTGGTCTCGGGGGGCTGAACGATGGCCTCCGCCGGCCCGATCACCGCAGTGTTCGGCTTGATGAAGGTCAGCGGCGTCGTCGGCACCTCGTGGCCCAGCTCGGCCGCGTGCGCGGCGTAGTTACGTCCGACGCCGACTACCTTGCTGCGCGGGATGACCGGCGCGAGCAGCCGAACATCGGCCAGATCCAGGCGCTGGCCGGTGTAGTGCACCGGCCCTGCCAGCGGATCACCGGTGACCACCGCGACCGACTCGGGGTTCGGGCCACCGTCCGCCTCGAGTTCGACCACCCCGAAGGCGGTCTCCCCATCGTGGGAGAAACGTGCAACACGCATGCGCGCCAGCCTATTCGCTCACGATGTTGACCAGCCGCTCCCCCGCCGCGAACCGCGCCAATTGCTCACGCAACAGCCGGTTGATCCGGGGGTAGAAGGCATCCGCCTGGCCACCGCCATGCGGGCTGATGAACACTCCCGGCAGCGTCCACAACGGGTGATCGGGGGGCAACGGCTCGGGATCGGTGACATCCAGCGAGGCACGGATCCGTCCGCTGCGCACGGCCTCGACCAGGGCGTCGGTGTCCACCACCTTCCCGCGCGAGACATTGACCAGCAGCGCACCATCGCGCATCGCGGCCAGCTCGGCCGCCCCGATCAGTCCCTCGGTCTGCGGGCTGAGCGGCGTGATGACGAAGACCACATCGGCTTCGCCCAGCCGCTGCCGCAGCTCCGAGACCGGGTACACCCAGGGATCGGTCCGGGCGCTGCGCGCCACCCGGGTCACCGACCCGACCTCGAAGCCGCCCAGCCGGCGCTCGATCGCGGCGCCGATCCGACCGTAGCCGACGATCAGGATCCGCCGGTCGGCCAGCGATTCGGCGAACTCCAGTTTCCAGGTGCCGGTGGACATATTGCGGGCGAACCTGTCGAGCCGGCGCAGGTTCACCAGGGCCAGAGCGACCGCCAGTTCGGCGGTGGCGGTGTCGTGCACACCCGCGGCGTTGCACAGCACCGCGCCCGTGGGCACGTAGGGCAGGTAGTTGTCGTAGCCCGCCGACTGCACGTGGATCGCTCGCAGGTTGACCATGTCATCCACCCGCTCCAGCAGTGGCAGCGGCGGCGCCATGTACGGTGCCACGATCAACTCGACCTCGGCCACCGAGGCCGGCGTTTCGCCGCCCGACTGGTAGTAGTCCGCCACGACTCCCGCCGGCAGTGGGCCGAGCGCCGCCTGCGCCTCGGATTCGTTCTCGAAGGGCAGCCACACGCGCGTCGTCATCAATGCACTCCTCTTTCTCGGGTCACTACCGCGTCCCCGGCCAGGATCTCCGGCGGGCGTCTGGTGATCGTCGTGTCCTCTCACCCTAGGGTGCGGTACACGGCCTCCCCAAGTGCTCCGCCACGCGGCGGAGCCGGGAGGCGTTCGCGTATCGTTGCCCGCATGAGCCACGACGCCGTCGAACTGATCCGGACGAAGCGGGACGGGGGCACGCTCAGCGATGAGGCCATCGAATGGCTGATCCGTCACTACACCGACGGAGAGGTCACCGCCGAGCAGATGTCGGCGATGGCGATGGCGATCTTCTTCCGCGGTCTGGACCTGCGCGAACTCGCCACCTGGACGAACGCCATGATCGCCACCGGCGAGCGGATGGACTTCTCCTCGCTCTCGCGGCCGACGGTCGACAAGCACTCCACCGGCGGGGTGGGCGACAAGATCACCCTGCCGCTCGCCCCACTGGTGGCGGCCTGCGGTGCCGCGGTCCCCCAGCTCTCGGGACGCGGGCTGGGGCACACCGGCGGCACCCTGGACAAGCTGGAGGCGATTCCGGGCTGGCGGGCCGACCTGACCAACGCCGAGATGATGCGCCAACTGGACGAGATCGGCGCGGTGATCTGCGCGGCCGGCTCCGGTCTGGCGCCGGCCGACAAGAAGCTCTACGCCCTGCGGGACGTGACCGCGACGGTGGAGTCGATCCCGATGATCTCAGCCTCGATCATGAGCAAGAAGATCGCCGAGGGCACCGCCGCACTGGTGCTGGATGTCAAGACCGGCGCCGGGGCGTTCATGAAGTCCCGTGACGATTCGGTGGCACTGGCCCGCACCATGGTGGGACTGGGCCGGGCCGCCGGGGTGAACACGGTGGCGCTGGTGACCGACATGAGCACACCCCTGGGCCGTTCGGCGGGCAATGCCGTGGAGGTGGCCGAGTCGGTGGAGGTGCTGGCGGGCGGCGGGCCGTCCGACGTCGTGGAGCTGACGATGGCGCTGGCCCGCGAGATGCTGGCAGCCGCCGGCATCGCCGCCGATCCCGAGCAGGTGCTGGCCTCCGGCCGCGCGATGGACACCTGGCGGGCAATGATCGCCGCCCAGGGCGGCGACCCCGACGCGGCGCTGCCGGTCGCCAGGCACGTCGAGGTCGTCGCCGCCGAGTCCGACGGTGTGATCGCCGGAATGGACGCCATGGCGGTCGGGCTGGCCGCCTGGCGGCTGGGCGCTGGACGCGCCAAGCAGGGGGACGCGGTTCAGGCCGCGGCGGGGGTCACCTGGAGTGCCGCTGTCGGTGATCGGGTCACGAAGGGACAGCCGCTGTTCGCGCTCCACACCGACACCCCGGAGCGGATCGAACGTGCCAAGGATGCCTTGGTGGGCGCGGTCAGCTACTCCGATCAGCCCTCGGCCCGCGGTCCGCTGGTGCTGGAGCGCATCGGCCATCGCTGACCGAAGTGCCGGTGGCGATGGGTCAGCTTGCCTTCTCGGTGATCTCGTCGACGTCGCTTCCGGATCCGTTCCAGTCGAGGTGCTGCCGCGCCATGTAGCGGAACCGGTCGCCACGGAATCTCGACTCCGTCCATTCCACCAGGTTGGCGTCGGCGTCCCAGGCGGTACGACGCACCAGCAGGATCGGCAGCCCGGTCTCCACGCCCAGCAAGTCGGCGGTGACTGGATCGGCGAGCACGGTCTCGACGATGTCCTCCACGGTCGCCACCGCGGCGCCGTACTCCTCGCGCAGCGTCCGGTACAGCGAGCCACGCTCGGCGAGCTGTTCCGCCAGCCCGGGCAGCGGCCGCGGCAGGTAGGCGATCTCATGCGCGATCTGCTCCCCCGCAACTGTGCGGATTCGCTCGAGCCGCTGTACCTGCATCCCCGGTTGCACACCGAGATGTCCGGCCAGTTCGGCGTCCGCGGCGACCTCGGAGATGCCCAGCACGACACTCCCGGAACGCCAGCCGTCCGCTGCCAGATCCTGCGAGAACGAGCTCAACGGCCGCACCCGCATCATCTTGGGCTGGGCCACGAAGGTGCCACTGCCCTGCGTGCGCACCAACCTGCCGTCCATCACCAGTTCGGCGATGGCCTGGCGCACAGTCGTGCGTGAGGTCCCGTAGCGGACCGCCAACTGCCGTTCCGTGGGCAGCACCGAACCCGGCGGCAGATCGGCGATCAGCACCAGGATCGCTTCCTTGACCCGGTAGTACTTCGGAACCTTCACAGCCACTCCTCCACCCGTGCGACGAGCCTCGTACTCCCAGCATATTGGCATAGACCAATCCCGGGCAAAAGGTTGACACGCCGATTGGTCTATGCCAATCTCTTCTCAATGGTCTAAACCAATCGACCGAAGAACCTACTCACCATCCTTGAAGAGACCGCATGAGCACCGTGGCCGACGGGACTTCGACCAAGAAGTCCGGACCGCGCATCCCCGGGTTCGCCCAACTCCAAAGGCTCGGCAAGAGCCTGATGCTCCCCATCGCCCTGCTGCCAGCGGCCGGCATCCTGCTCCGGCTGGGCCAGCCCGACCTGCTGGGCCAGATCACCGCACCGGTCATCGGGCCGTTCTTCAACGCCATGAGCGCCGCCGGCGGCGCCATCTTCGGCGCCCTGCCGCTGCTCTTCGCGATCGGTGTCGCGATCGGTTTCGCCAAGAAGGCGGACGGCTCCACCGCGCTGTCGGCGGCCGCCGGCTACCTGGTCATCGAGGCGGTCTTCAAGACCATGTCCCCGGTGGTGCTGGCCGGGGTCACCGATGCCGCCGGCAACCAGGCGTCCATCAACTACAGCGTCTTCGCCGGCATCGTGGTCGGCCTGGTCACCGCCTGGCTCTTCGACCGGTACCACAACATCCAGCTGCCGCCCTACCTGGGCTTCTTCGGCGGTCGCCGGTTCGTCCCGATCGTGGTCTCGCTCACCTGCCTGTTCCTCGGCTTCGGGCTGAGCTACTTCTACCCGATCTTCAACATCGGCCTGACCGCGGTGGGCGGCTTCATCGGCGGTAGCGGCGCGATCGGCGCCTTCGTGTACGGCTTCGTCAACCGGATGCTGATCCCGGTCGGCCTGCACCACATCGTCAACACCTATATCTGGTTCATCTACGGCGACTACACCACCGCTGCCGGCGATGTCGTCACCGGTGAGCTGACCCGCTTCGCCAACGGCGACCTGACCGCGGGCCTGCTCACCTCGGGGTTCTACCCGATCCTGATGTTCGGCCTGCCGGCCGCGGCCCTGGCGATGATCCATGTCGCCCGCCCGAAGCAGAAGAAGGTCGCCATCGGCATCCTGTCGGCCGCCGGCCTGACCGCCTTCCTCACCGGCGTCACCGAGCCGCTGGAGTTCTCCTTCATGTTCGTCGCCTTCCCGCTGTACGTGATCCACGCGCTGCTGACCGGCCTGTCGCTGGCCATCGCCTACCTGCTGGACATCCACCTCGGCTTCTCGTTCTCCGCCGGCCTGATCGATCTGCTGCTCTACGGCACCGCCCCGGCCGCGCAGAACATCCCCCTGCTGGTGGGGCTGGGCGTGGCCTTCTTCGCGCTGTACTACGTCATGTTCCGGTTCGCGATCGTCAAGTGGAACATGCGTACCCCGGGCCGTCAGCCCGATGCCGAGTTCGAGGCCGAGCAGGCCGCCAACCTGACCGACGACAGTGGCGCCACCGGCACCGGCGGTGGCGCCGGCTCGGCGGCGCTGGTAAAGGCGGAGCAGCTGATCGCGGCCTTCGGCGGGCGCGCCAACCTGGTGAACGTCGACGCCTGCATCACCCGGCTCCGGATGGAGGTCGGTGACAAGGCCGAGGTCGACCAGCCGCGGCTCAAGGCGCTCGGCGCAGCCGGCGTGATCGAGGTCGGCAACAACGTCCAGGCCATCTTCGGTACCCAGGCCGAAGCGCTGAAGAACGACATCCTGAGCGCCATCGCGGAGAGCCCGGACGGTCCGGCGGTGTCGGTCGACACCACCGCCGTGGCCGTCGCTGAGGCGGCACCGGCCGCCGCGGTGGCTGTGGCGCCCGCAACCACCATCCTGGCGCCGGTGCCGGGCCGTCCGGTCGCCCTCAAGGACGTCCCGGACGCCACCTTCGCCCAGGGCATCGTCGGCTACGGCCTGGCGATCGACCCGCCGCGCGAGATCGTCGACGCGGTCGCTCCGGTCAGCGGCACCGTCCTGACCCTGTGGCCGCATGCCTATGTGATCGTCACCCCGGACAATGTCGGCGTCCTGGTCCACCTCGGCCTGGACACCGTCCAGCTGAACGGCGAGGGCTTCACCGCCCACGTCGCCCAGGGCGACACCGTCGAGGCCGGCCAGAAGGTCATCACCTTCGACGTGCCCGCCGTGGCGGCGACCGGACGCAACCCGATCATCCCGGTGGTGGTGATGGAGCGCAAGCAGGACGACATCGCGTTCACCGAGGCTGTCATCAGCGGTGAGCTACGCGCCCTGGACGCCATCCTCACCACCCGCTGAACGCCGGACGACAAGGAGAACAACCATGGAGATCGTCATCTGTCCGGACGCCGCCGAGGCCGGCAGGATCGCGGCGCAGGCTGTCGTCGACCTGCTCGGCCACTCCCCGGACGCCGTGCTGGGGCTGGCCACCGGATCGTCCCCGCTGGCCATCTACGACGAACTCGCCTCCCGGTGCGCCGCGGGCGAGGTCTCGTTCGCCCGGGCCCGCGGGTTCACCCTCGACGAGTACGTGGGCCTGCCGGCCGACCACCCGGAGACCTACCACAATGTGATCCGACGCGACTTCGTGAACCGGGCCGACTTCGGCCCGGACGCGGTGCGCGGCCCGGACGGCCTGGCCGACGACATCCCCGCGTTCTGCGCCTCCTACGAGGCGGCCATCGCCGCGGCTGGCGGGGTCGACCTGCAGATCCTGGGAATCGGCACCGACGGGCACATCGGCTTCAACGAGCCGGGCTCGTCCCTGGCCTCCCGTACCCGGATCAAGACGCTCACCAAGCAGACCCGGGTGGACAACGCCCGGTTCTTCGACGGCGACCTCGACCGGGTGCCCACCCACTGCATCACCCAAGGGCTGGGCACGATCATGGCGGCGCGGCACATCGTGCTGGTGGCCAGCGGTGCGGCGAAGGCCGAGGCCGTCCATCACCTGGCCGAAGGATCGGTCAGCGCGCTCTGGCCGGCGACCATCCTGCAGCATCACCCGCACGTCACCGTGCTGCTGGACGAGGCTGCGGCCGGCCGGCTGCAACTGGCCGGCTACTACCGCCAGACCTACGCAGGCAAGCCGGCCTGGCAGGGCCTGTGAGCTGACACGTCAGCCCGGATCCATCGATCGAGTCGGTGGATCCGGGCTGAGTCGTCCGCGCCGGGGACTCGCCTCAGGCGGGAATCGTCGCCAGGACCGGGGGCTGGGAGTCGACCGTCGCCGAGACGCGCTGGATCAGGCCCCAGCGGTAGGCGTCATGCAGGGCCTCCCAACTCGCCTCGACCACGCTGCTGCCCACACCAACGGTGGTCCAGGTGCGCTCGCCGTCGGTGGTGTCGATCAGGGTGCGCACGATCGCGTCGGTGCCGTGTCCCTGGTCGAGAATCCGGACCCGGTAGTCGGTCAGTTCGAAGGAGTCCACCTGCGGGTAGGCACGCACCAGAGCCCGGCGCAGGGCCACGTCCAGCGCGTTCAGCGGGCCGTGGCCCTCTCCGACCAGGCCTTCGGTGCCACCGTTGACCCGGAGCTTCACGGTCGCTTCGGAGTCGCCTTCGGGCCGGACATCGGAGCTGGTGAACACCCGCCAGGAGATCACCTCGTAGAGGTCGTCGATGAGTCCCAGCTCTTCGCGCAGCAGCAGTTCGAAGGAGGCGTCGGCCGACTCATAGGAGTAGCCCGCCATCTCACGCTCCTTGACCAGATCGGTGATCCGGGCCGCCAACTCGCGATCGGAGAGGTCGTAGCCCAGTTCGCTGCCCTTGAGCTGGATGTTCGCCCGCCCGGCCATGTCCGAGACCAGCATGCGCATGTCGTTGCCGACCAGGGTGGGGTCGATGTGCTGGTACAGGTTGGCATCCACCTTGATCGCCGAGGCGTGCAGCCCGGCCTTGTGCGCGAAGGCGGAGAGCCCCACGTAGGGCGCGCGGTTGTTCATCGGGACGTTCGTGATCGCCGCCACCGCGTGGGAGATCCGGGATGCCTCTTTCAGCCCTGCCGGCGGAATGACCTCCCAGCCGTACTTCAACTGCAGGTTGGCGATCACAGTGATCAGGTTGGCGTTGCCGGTGCGCTCACCGGTCTCGTTCATGGTGCCCTGGACGTGCATCACCCCGGCCTCGACCGCCGCCAGGGTGTTCGCCACCGCGCAGCCGGTGTCGTTGTGGCAGTGGATGCCGAGATCGACACCGATCTGGGCGGCCGCGCTCACGACGTCGCCCATCCAGCTGGGCAGCATGCCGCCGTTGGTGTCGCACAGGATGACGACCTCGGCGCCGGCCTCGGCCGCCGTCCGCACCACCTCCAGGGCGTAGTCGGGGTTGGCGCGGTAGCCGTCGAAGAAGTGCTCGCAGTCGACGAACACCCTTCGCCCCTGGTTCACCAGGTGCGCGACGGTGTCCCGGACCATCTCGAGGTTCTCGGCCAGGCTGGTCTTCAGCGCCCGGAAGACGTGCTCGTCGTGGCTCTTGGCGACCAGGCAGACCACCTCGGTGCGGGCGTCCAGCAGCGCCTGCACCTGAGGGTCTGTCGCGGCGGTGGCACCCACCTTGCGGGTGGCGCCGAAGGCCACGAGCTTGGCGTTGCGCAGCACCAGCTCGCCGTCGGCGGCGCGGGCGAAGAACTCGGTGTCGCTGGGATTGGCGCCCGGCCAGCCCCCTTCGATGAAGCCGATGCCGAGTTCGTCCAGCAGCCCGGCGATCCGCAGCTTGTCGGCCACGCTCAACCGCACGCCCTCCTGCTGGGCGCCGTCGCGCAGAGTGGTGTCGAACACATGGAACGTGTCGGGTGCCACGTGAAGAGTCATCAGGGGCCTCACGAATCGGGAATATTCAAAAGATGAGACTACCGCCCAGTTATTGGACACACCAGGAGCCTCTCCACGAATGGACGCGCGGACAAGGAGTTCCAGCGACCACGAGCCAGAACGGAGTTGACCCGGGAGCGCACCGCCTGACTAGATGAACCCATGGCTAACACGATCTTCAGGGATGTACCGGTCCACACCGTCGGCGATCTTCCCGAGGTCGGCAGCACGCTGCCGACCTTCCAGGTGACTCAGACCGACCTGACCCTCCTGGACAGCAGCGAACTCGCCGGCAAGCGGCTCGTGCTGAACATCTTCCCCAGCGTCGACACCGGCATCTGTGCGACCAGCGTGCGGACGTTCAACAAGCTCGCCGCCGGGTTGGCGAACACCACGGTGGTGTGCATCTCGAAGGATCTGCCGTTCGCGCTCGGCCGGTTCTGCGGCGCCGAGGGGATCGAGAACGTGATCACCACCTCGGCCTACAACTCCAGCTTCGGTGAGGACTACGGCGTCACCATGGCGAACGGCGCCGCGGCCGGCCTGTTCGCCCGCGCGATCGTCGTGGCCGACGAGAGCGGGCGGATCCTCTACACCGATGTCACCCCGACGGTGCACGTCGAACCGGACTACGACGCGGCTATCGCGGCCCTGGGCTGAGACCTCAGCCGACGATCCCTGAGCTTGACGAAGGTCGAGCACCCCGGCCGACGAATCGCCGTCAGGCTCACGGACCGGTGCGGTTCCTGACGCCGGCTCAGGCCACCCGGTACAGCCACCCGTGGGTGTCGGGCACCCGGCCGTACTGGATGTCGAGCAGGCGGTTGCGGATCGCCAGCGTCCGCTCGCCGGCCGGTTCGGCCAGCCGGTAGGCGTCGGTGGCGGTCTTGAAGCTCCCGATCGGGGTGATGACCGCCGCCGTCCCGCAGCTGAAGGCTTCGGTGGCGACCCCGTCCGAGATCAGTCCGAAGAACTCCTCCGGCGCGATCCGGCGCTCCTCGGCCCGCAGGCCGAGATCCGCCGCGACGGCGAGGATCGAGCTGCGGGTCACCCCCTCCAGGATGGTCCCGGTGAGTTCGGGGGTGATCAGCCGGCCGTCAGCGGTCACCAGGAAGACGTTCATCCCGCCGAGCTCCTCGATCCGGTCCTTGCCGGCGGCCTCGATGAACAGCACCTGAGAACAGCCGTGCTCGTAGCCCTCGTACTGGGCGACCAGGGAGGCGGCGTAGTTGCCGCCGCACTTGGCGGCGCCCGTCCCGCCGATCCCCGCCCGCGCCCAGGCGTCCGTCACCCAGATGTCGACCGGCTCGACGCCGCTGGGGAAGTAGGAGCCGACCGGAGAGGCGATCACCGAGAAGGTCACCTTGTGCGCGGCGCGCACCCCGAGGAAGACCTCCGAGGCGAACATGAACGGACGCAGATAGAGGCTCTGCTCCCCCCCTCCGGACGGCACCCACCGCAGATCGGCCCTGACCAGGTCGGTGATCGCGGCCAGGAAGTCGGCTTCGTCGATCTCCGGGAGCATCATCCTGGCGGCCGAGGCGTTCAGCCGGGCAGCGTTGGCCTGCGGCCGGAACAGCCAGATCGAGTCATCGGCGTGCCGGTAGGCCTTCATGCCCTCGAAGATCTCCTGGGCATAGTGCAGCACGGCGCTGGCCGGATCGAGCTGGAAGGGGCCGTAAGGCTGGATCCGGGGGTCCGTCCAGCCGGTGTCCTTGATCCACGTCGCTACCGCCATGTGATCGGTGAAGTACTCACCGAAGCCCGGATCGGCCATGATCGCGTCGAAGTCGGCCGAACTGGCCGGAGACGGATTGGTGGTGACAGCGAACGAAAGAGACATGAGCGCATGGTACCGGCCGCTGCGGTACCCTCACCTCTCGTGACCGCCACTGAAACCTCCAAGCCCGTCATCTCCGTGATCGCCGGCGACGGCATCGGCCCCGAAGTGGTGGCCGAAGGCCTCAAGGTGCTCACCGCCACGGTCGGGCCGGACGCCTTCGACTTCGTCCACCACGACCTGGGCGCCGAACGCTGGCAGCGTACCGGCGAGGTGCTGCCGGATGCCGTCCTCGAGCAGCTGCGGGCCAGCCAGGCGATCGTGCTGGGCGCGGTCGGCGCCGCGCCGGGTTCGAAGGCGATCCCCAGCGGCCTGCTGGAGCGCGGCCTGCTGCTGAAACTGCGGTTCGCCTTCGACCACTACGTGAATCTACGGCCGTCCAAGCTCTACCCGGGCATCCCCACGCCGCTGGCCGACTCGGTGCTCCAGCGTGGGCCGGTCGACTTCGTGGTGGTCCGCGAGGGCACGGAGGGCCCCTACGTCGGCAATGGCGGCAGCCTGCGCACCGGCACCCCGCACGAGGTGGCCACCGAGGTCAGCCTCAACACCGCCCACGGCATCGAGCGGGTGATCCGCGACGCCTTCGCGCGTGCCGTCAAGCGCCGCAACAAGATCACCCTGGTGCACAAGCACAACGTGCTGGTGCACGCCGGCGGGCTGTGGAACCGGCTCTTCCAGGCCGTGGCGGCAGAGTATCCCGACGTGGAGACCGACTACCTGCATGTCGATGCCGCAACCATCGCGCTGGTCGCCGATCCACAGCGATTCGACATCATCGTCACCGACAACCTGTTCGGCGACATCCTGACCGACCTGGCGGCTGCGGTGACCGGCGGCATCGGGCTCGCGGCCAGCGCCAACATCAACCCCGACGGCGTCTTCCCGTCCATGTTCGAGCCGGTGCACGGCTCGGCCCCCGACATCGCCGGAAAGCAGTTGGCCGACCCGACCGCGACCATCAGTTCGATGGCACTGCTGCTGGATCACCTCGGACGCAGCGACGACGCTGCCCGGATCGAGGCGGCGGTGGACGCCGACATCGCCGAGCGCGGCGCCAGCCGGCGTCCCACCTCGGTGGTCGGCGACGCGATCGCCGCGCGGGTAGCCGGCTGAAGCCGCCGTCAACGCAGCTCTCGAAGGCCGCAGCACCGCAATCGTTGCCACATACTCCACCTGCGCGACAGATCTGTCGCGCAGACCGGCTATATGGCAGTAAATGCAGGGGCCAGCGTGATCGGGTCGGTCAGGACTGGCCGGCGCTGCCCCAGAGGCGGCGACGCTCGCCGTGGCTGACGTGGCCGGCCACCCACCAGATGACCTCCACCAGGACGATCGCGATCCCGCCCAGCAGGAAGCCGGTGCTCATCATGGCCGGATTGCCGGTGTCGAGGTAGAACACCTCCTGCAGCTGCAGGTGCAGGCTGCCCAGGTTCAGCTCCAGTGGCACCAGGAAGATCGCGACGGTGGCAGCCAGGCAGCCCACGATCATCAGCACCTTCCACCACTCATAGGGGCGGCTGATGGTGATCATCACCCAGGCGCCGCCGCACAGCAGCGTGACCAGCACCGCCGTGGAGACCTGGTTGGTCAGCCCGGTGGCGGACAGCGGCAGCGTCAGCAGGTAGGTGATGAAGGCGGTCACCGATATCACCACCGCGGCGGGGATGCCGAACCGCATCACCCGTTGCAGGAAGCCGGTCCGGGCGCGGGCGGCGTTGGGCGCCAGCGCCAGGATGGACGCGGGGACCCCGATCGTGAACCAGCCGACCAATGAGATGTGGATCGGGACGAACGGGAAGGGCAGCCGCCACGCGGCCACCAGCAGCGCGAAGGCCACCGAGTAGAGCGTTTTGGTGAGGAAGAAGTTCGCCACCCGCTCGATGTTGCCGATCACCCGGCGGCCCTCGGCCACCACGTGCGGCAGGGTGGCGAAGGAGTCGTCCAGCAGCACCAGCTGGGCCACCGAGCGGGTGGCGGCCGCGCCGGTGCCCATCGCCACGCCGAGGTCGGAGTCCTTGATCGCGAGCACATCGTTCACGCCGTCGCCGGTCATCGCCACGGTGTGCCCGCGAGCCTGCAGCGCGCTCACCATCTGCCGCTTCTGCTGCGGGCTGACCCGGCCGAAGACGTTGTGGTGCTCGACCTGATCGGCGAAGGCCTCCGGATCCTCGGGGAGATCGCGGGCATCCAACACCTCGTCGCCGACCACCCCCAGCGAGCGGGTCACGGCTCCCACGCTGACGGCGTTGTCTCCGGAGATCACCTTGACGGTGACGTCCTGGGCGGCGAAGTAGGCCAGCGTGTCCCGCGCTTCGGGACGCACCTTCTGCTCCAGCACGAGCAGTGCCACCGGCGTCACCTGCCCCGGGGCGCCGGCGGCGTCGACCGCCTGGTCGCTCCGCCCCAGCAGCAGCACCCGGCGGCCGGTGGAGCCGACCTCCTCCGCGCGAGCGGCGGCCGGGGAGCCGCCGGCCAGCACGTCCGGCGCACCGACCACCCAGTCGCCCTCACCCTCGAAGGACACTCCCGACCACTTCTTCGCCGACGTGAAGGGGGCCAATCCGGCGACCGTCCAGGCCGGTCCGGTCAGCGGCATCTCGGC
This sequence comes from uncultured Propionibacteriaceae bacterium, assembly GCA_964435735.1. Lineage (GTDB taxonomy): Bacteria > Actinomycetota > Actinomycetes > Propionibacteriales > Propionibacteriaceae > Propionicimonas. The sequence goes on along the minus strand of CAYSZZ010000006.1, from coordinate 41,342 downwards.
GGCCAGCGCCTGGATCGAGGCGTTCGGACGCGGATCCGCCGCGGCGATCTGGGCGACCACGGCGCGCAGCCGGTCCGCCGTGGTGTCGTCGACCGGTTCCAGTTCGCCGAACTTCATGCCGTTCTCGGTCAGTGTCCCGGTCTTGTCGGCGCAGACCACGTCCACCCGGGCCAGGCCCTCGATGGCCGGCAACTCCTGAACGAGCACGTTCTCGCGTGCCAGCCGGACCACGCCGACCGCGAAGGCCAGCGCGGTCAGCAGCACCAGACCCTCGGGCACCATCGGCACCAGCGCGCCTGCGGTGGCCAGCACCTTCTCCTGCCAGGCCTCGTGCTGGTTCCACTGCACCCAGATCGTGGCGATCCCCACCGGGATCAGCAGCCAGGTGATCAGCCGCAGGATCTTGTTGATCCCCTGCTGCAACTCGGACTTCACCAGCGAGAACCTGCTCGCTTCCGCGGTCAGCTGAGCCGCATAGGAATCGGCGCCGATCCGGGTGGCCCGGAAGGTGCCGACACCGGCCACGACGAAGCTGCCCGACATCAGCTGGTCACCCGGGCCCTTCTCCAGCGGGTCCGACTCGCCGGTCAACAGGGACTCGTCCACCTCCAGGTAGGACGCCTCGATGACATCGCCGTCCACCACGATCTGGTCCCCCGGCCCGATCTCGATCAGGTCGTCCAGCACGATGTCGTCGCGGACCACCTCGGAGACCTTGCCGTCGCGGCGCACCCGGGGCTTGCCCTCGCCCACCACGGCGAGGTTGTCCAGGGTCTTCTTGGCACGCAGCTCCTGGATCATGCCGATCGCGGAGTTGATGATGATCAAGAAGCCGAACAGCGCGTTCTGGATCTGGCCGGTCGTCATCACCAGGACGAACAGCACCATCAGCAGGAAGTTGATCCGGGTGAAGACATTCGCCCGGACGATGTCCCAGGTGCTGCGGCCCGACCTCGGCGGCTGGGTGTTGACCTGGCCGGCGCGGATCCGCTGTTCGACCTCGGCGGCGGTCAGTCCGGGGTTGGGCTGGGTCTCGACAGTCACCGGGCAAGCCTGCCACATCGCCCAAGGCGCGTGGTCACCGCAGCTTCCGCTGTTCCTTGGCGATCAGCCGACGCAGCCGCCGCTCGTCGCCCCTGGTCGGGTAGCGCACCTTGATCGAGCCCATCCCAGCCGAACCCGAGAGCACCAGCACCGGGTTGTTGCCGACCGGGTTCTCCGCGACCGTCGACTTCCGGGTCCCCCAGCCGGGGGTGAGCCGGTCAAGCTGGGCCGCCCAGCCCTCAGGAAGGATGATCAGTATCGAACCGGCGCCGCCGGATACCTGCGTCCAGATCACCTGGGAGGTCACCTCCGCGCGCCGGAAGTCGAGCCGGATGCTGCCGAAGTCTCCCTGCAGCGAGAGGTAGGGCGGCACGGTCCACGGACCGTCCTTCTTGATCCCACCGCCGCCGGCAGCCAGCACCAGCGGATCGTGCGGGGAGTACCCGGGGCGCCCGAGTCCCGGCGGGCCGGGTACCGCAGCCGGCTCCACAAGCGGGTAGGACGGCTGGGGAACCGCCGGCACACCGGACGTCGGTGTCTGCACCGGCGTCGACTCACCGGGGTAGGTCTGCCAACGGGGTGTTTCCTCGGGCGGCTGTGACATGCCTGTCAGCCTAACCGAGCCGCGCGTCACCAACGCCGGCGGCCGGCTACCGGCAATCCCCCAATCACGGGTCAGCGAGCGGCGGTGCCCTCGACATAGTCGTCGTCGTGCGACTTCACCCAGGCCATCAGGCCACGCAGCTGACGACCGGTGGCCTCAATCGGATGGGCCTCCCCGGCCGCCCGCAGCGCCTTGAACTCCGGCGCACCGGCGTCCTGGTCATCGATGAAGCGCTTGGCGAAGGCGCCCGACTGGATGTCGGCCAGCACCTCCTTCATCCGCTCCTTCACCGAGGCATCGATCACCCGCGGGCCGGAGACGTAATCGCCGAACTCGGCTGTGTCGGAGACGCTCCAGCGCTGCTTGGCGATGCCGCCCTCGTACATCAGGTCGACGATCAGCTTCAGCTCGTGCAGGCACTCGAAGTAGGCCACCTCGGGCTGGTAGCCCGCCTCCGTGAGCACCTCGAAGCCGGCCTGCACCAACGCCGACGCACCACCGCAGAGCACCGCCTGCTCACCGAACAGGTCGGTCTCGGTCTCCTCGGTGAAGGTGGTCTTGATGCCGCCGGCCCGCAGCCCGCCGATCGCCTTGGCGTAGGAGAGAGCGAGCTCCCAGGCGTGGCCGGACTCGTCCTTCTCGACCGCGACGATCACCGGCACGCCACGGCCCTCGGCGTACTCCCGGCGCACCAGGTGGCCCGGGCCCTTGGGCGCCACCATGCAGACGTCCACCCCGGCCGGCGGCTGGATGTAGCCGAACCGGATGTTGAACCCGTGGGCGAAGAACAGCGCGTCGCCGGGGACGAGGTTGGGCTCGATCGACTCGGCGTAGATGTGTCGCTGGTGCTGGTCGGGGGCGAGCACCATGATCAGGTCGGCCTCCTCGACGGCCTGGGCCACCGGGACCACCCGCAGACCCTCGGCCTCGGCCTTGGCCCAGCTCGCGGAGCCCTCGCGCAGCCCGACGCGGACGTCGACGCCGGAGTCCCGCAGGCTCAGCGCGTGCGCGTGACCCTGGCTGCCGTAGCCGATCACCGCGACATTCCGGCCCTGGATGACCGACAGATCGGCGTCGGAGTCGTAGAACATCTCTGCCATCGTGTGTTTCCTTTTTGCTCTAGTGGTTGGCGGTGAAGCGTGACTTGTCGATCTTGGCACGTTCGGTGAGTGAACGGCTGCCTCGTCCGAGCGCGACCAGGCCGGACTGAACCAGTTCGCGGATGCCGTAGGGCGCCAGCATCTCCAGCAGCGCGCGCAGCTTGTCGGGCGACCCCGTCGCCTCGATGGTCATCGAGTCGCGATGGACGTCGACGGTCTTGCCCCGGAACAGCTGGACGATCTCGATGACCTGGGAGCGGGTGGCGGGATCGGCCTTCACCTTGATCAGCACCAACTCGCGCTGCACCGCATCGCTCTCGGTGAGTTCCAGGATCTTCAGCACCTCGACCAGCTTGTTGAGCTGCTTGACGATCTGCTCCAGGATCTGCGGGGTCGAGACAGCCACCTGCAAGGTGATCCGCGAGATGTCGGGCCGCTCGGTCGGCCCGACCGCCAGCGACTCGATGTTGTACCCGCGACGGGCGAACAGCCCGGAGATCCGGGCGAGCACCCCTGGCTTGTTCTCGACCAGCACGCTCAGCGTGTGGGTGTTCACAGCTCCTCCTCTTCCCAGGCCGGGGCCAGGTCCTTCGCGATCTTGATGTCGTCATTGCTGGTGCCGGCGGCGACCATCGGCCACACCATGGCGTCCTTGTGGACGACGAACTCCACCACGACCGGGCGGTCGGTGATGGCCATCGCCTCATTGATCACGCGGTCGACCTCCTCCGGGGTCTCGGCCCGCAGGCCGACCGCCCCCATCGCCTCGGCGAGCTTCGGGAAGTCCGGCACCCGCAGCGACTTCAGGTCCGTGTTGGAGTAGCGCTCTCCGTAGAACAGGGTCTGCCACTGCCGCACCATCCCCAGACTCTGGTTGTTCATCACCGCGATCTTGATCGGGATGCCCTCCAGCGCGCAGGTGACGAGCTCCTGGTTGGTCATCTGGAAGCAGCCGTCGCCGTCGATCCCCCAGACCACGGCCTCCGGTTGCCCCACCTGGGCGCCCATCGCGGCCGGGACGCAGTAGCCCATGGTTCCCGCGCCGCCGGAGTTCAGCCAGTGCCCCGGACGCTCGTGCGGCAACAGGTGGGCGGCCCACATCTGGTGCTGGCCGACGCCGGCGGCGTAGTAGGCGTCCGGGCCGACGATCTCGCCCAGCCGCTTGATGACGTACTCCGGACTGAGCAGCCCCTCCTCGATCGGGTCGAGATCGGGGGCGTACTTCGACTTCAGGCCGGTCAGGTAGCGCACCCAGGGGGCGTACTGGGGCAGATCGGCGCCCCGCAGCAGGGTGTTCAGCTCCTCGATGACGACCCCCAGGTCGCCCACGATCGGCACGTCCGCGGCCCGATTCTTCCCGATCTCGGCCGGGTCGATGTCGGCGTGAATCACCTTGGCGTCGGGCGCGAAGGTCGACAGCTTGCCGGTCACCCGGTCGTCGAAACGGGCGCCCAGCGTGATCAGCAGGTCGGAGCGCTGCAGGGCGCCGACAGCGGAGACCGAGCCATGCATGCCGGGCATGCCCATGTGCAGGTCGTGGCTGTCGGGGAAGACGCCGCGGGCCATCAAGGTGGTGATCACCGGAATGCCGGTGATCTTGACCAGCTCGGCCAGCGGAGCGTGCGCCTTCGCCTTGACCGCGCCGCCCCCGACGTAGAGCACCGGGCGCTCGGCGGACTCGATCAACCGGGCAGCCTGCCGCAGCTGCTTGACATGCGGCTTGGTGGTCGGACGGTAGCCGGGCAGCTTCAGTGACTCCGGCCACACGAAGGGTGCGTGGCCGGTGAGGGCATCCTTGGCGATGTCGACCAGGACCGGCCCGGGCCGTCCGGTCGCGGCGATGTGGAAGGCCGCAGCGATCGCGTGCGGGATGTCCTCCGCCTTGGTGATCAGGAAGCTGTGCTTGGTGATCGGGAACGTGATGCCACGGATGTCGGCCTCCTGGAAGGCATCGGTTCCGATCGACGTCGAGCCGACCTGGCCGGTGATGGCCACGATCGGGACCGAGTCCATGTAGGCATCGGCGATCGCGGTGACCAGATTGGTCGCCCCCGGACCGGAGGTGGCCATGCAGACACCGACCTTGCCGGTCACCATGGCATAGCCCTCGGCGGCGTGCCCGGCGCCCTGCTCATGCCGGACCAGGATGTGCCGGATCAGCTTGGAGTCGAACAGCGGATCGTAGGCCGGCAGGATGGCGCCGCCCGGAATTCCGAAGACCACCTCTACGCCGACCCGCTCCAGCGACTCGACCAGGGCCTGTGCTCCGGTGAGTGGCTTCGGCGCATCGACCGCCGGCGGCGAGGTATCGAGCTGAGTCATCCTCGGTCAACCTTTCTGATGTTCGACTGCAACAAAAAACCCCCGCTGCGGATGCAGACGAGGGAGCGTGCCGGCTGAGATTGACTCAGGCGACACGCGAGCAAAGTACGAGAGCGAGTGGACGCACGTGGCGAGTATGCCACCGCGTCACCGGCACGTGTCAATCCTCGGATGGATCCTCTCGCATGGTGAACAACCCATGGCAACGCTCAAGCAACGCTCAACCCGAACCTTCGACTTCTTCCCCCTCAGGTTGTCCTCAGGTACCCGGGTTGCCGACCATGGGTGGGTCGTCCACTGATAGGGGAAAGCTCGATGGCCACGACGCCTGCCACCGCACACCCTGCGCTTCGGCGCTGCCTGGCCGGATTCGCCACCACAGCCCTGGTACTGGGAGGTGCCGTCGCCACCACCAGTCCGGCCGCCGCCGCCACGGAGAAGATCGCCACGTCGGCGTCGGCGGTCACCATCACCACCTCCGGCTGGGGACACGGCCGCGGTATGTCGCAGTACGGCGCCCAGGGGGCGGCCAAGCAGGGGAAGAAGCACACCGAGATCCTCAGCTTCTACTATCCCGGCACCAAGCTGGAGAAGCTGAAGAAGGACGACACCATCCGGGTGTGGATCACCGCCGACACCGACAACAAGGTGCACGTCTATGCGGCCAAGGGTCTGCGAGTGCGAGACGCCAAGGGCAAGACCTTCACCCTGCCCACGGGCAAGAACTACACCAAATGGCGCCTCTCCCGCTCCGGCGCCACGACCGTGCTCTACCACCGCAATGCCAAGGGTAAGTACGTCAAGTACACGAACAAGTCGCTGAAGCTCGATCCCAAACGGCAGTGGTCCTTCGAGAACCCGGTCTCCGGCAAGGTCAAGCTCTACCTCGCCAGCGGCAACCGCACCTATCGCGGGTCGCTCGCGCTGGGCTTCTACGGCAAGGGCGCCCGCACGGTCAACCACGTCAGCATGGAGGACTACCTGCGTTCCGTGGTGCCCTCGGAGATGCCGGCCGGCTGGCACGCCGAGGCACTGAAGGCCCAGAGCGTCGCAGCCCGCAGCTACGCGGCGCGCTACCGCGCGAACCTCGGTGGCAAGCAGGTCTACGACATCTGCAATACCGCCTCGTGCCAGGTCTACAAGGGCACGATGACCGAGCATGCGGCCACCGACAAGGCGGTGAAGGCGACGGCCGGCCAGGTGCTGACCTACAAGAAGCAGTACGCCTGGACGGAATTCTCCTCCTCCAACGGCGGCTACTCGGTGGCCGGTCCGAACGACTACATCATCGCCCAGAAGGACCCGTACGACGCCGCGATGAAGCAACTCAAGGACACCACCATCAAGACCACGACGATCGAGGCCAAGTACCCCAAGATCGGCAAGCTGAAGTCGATCACCCTGGCGCGCGACGGCAAGGGACTGTGGGGAGGCCGGGTCACCCAGGTCACCCTGACCGGCTCGAAAGCCAGCCAGAAGGTCACCGGCAGTTCGTTCAAGAGCACCCTGGGCCTGCGCGAGACGCTCTTCACCATCGGTGGCGCCGTGACCACGCTCAGCCCGAACCAGCAGCGCTGGGAGAACGACTTCGGCGGCGCCAAGGGCGTGCTGCTCGGCAAGGCGACCGCGGCCGAGGAGTCCCGGGACGGTGGGCAGTACGCCGCCTTCGAGTTCGGCGCGCTGTGGTGGTCGCAGGCGACCGGAAGCCACCGGCTCTCCCCCGCCGCGAACGCCCTCTATCTGAACCTGGGTGGACCGAAGAAGTCAGGGCTCGGTTTCCCCAAGAGCGACGAGTACGCCTCCTCCGAGAAGATCGTCGACGACTTCTCCCCGGCGAGCCGGGTCGACTTCGAGTCCGGCGTCATCGTGTGCAAGGACAAGGCGAGCAAGCTCACCGACTGCACCTTCGGGCTGGGCTGAACCTGGACCATCCCTGAGTCTGTCGAAAGGTCGGATCGTCGGGCACCTCAAGACCCTCCGGCAGGCTCGGGGATCCTCAGTGCGAGGTCAGGCGGCGATGGACCTCGTCGAGATCGATACCGGGTTCGCGGACAGTCAGCTCGCGCAGGCCGGGGCGCTCGGCATAGCGCGGCACCAGGTGCAGATGCAGGTGGAAGACCTCCTGGCCGGCGACCTCACCGGAGTTGCCGAGCAGGTTGAGCCCGTCCGCCCCCAGCTTCTCCAGGAGCAGCGCCGCGGTGGCCGAGACGGCCGGCGCGATCTCGGCCAGGGCCCGGGGATCCTCCAGCAGATCCTCGACGTGGCGCCGCGGGATCACCAGGGTGTGGCCCGGATGCCAGGGGTTGATGTCGAGGAAGGCGATCGCCCGGTCGTCGGCGTAGACCTGGCGGGACGGGATCTCGCCGGCGACGATCCGGCAGAACAAACACTCCATGCCGCTCAGCGTACGGCGAATCCCGCCGCGGCGAGCGCCTGCTTCACCTCGGCGATGGTGAGGGTGCGGTAGTGGAAGACACTGGCCGCCAGCAGCGCATCCGCGCCCGCGCGGGCTGCCTCGACGAAGTGATCGACGGTGCCGGCGCCACCGGAGGCGATCACCGGGACGTCCACCGCGTCCTTGACGGCGGCAATCAGTTCCAGGTCGAAACCGGCGGTCGTACCGTCGGCGTCCATCGAATTGAGCAGGACCTCCCCGGCTCCCCGGTCGACCGCCTCGCGCACCCACTCCAGCGCGTCCAGTCCGGCAGGAGTTCGTCCGCCATGGGTGGTGACGCCGAAGCCGGAAGGCTGGCCGGGTTCGCGCCGGGTGTCCAGCGAGAGCACCAGCACCTGGCGTCCGAACCGCTCGGTGATCTCGTCGATCGCATCGGGACGGGAGATCGCGCCGGTGTTGATCCCGACCTTGTCGGCCCCCACCCGCAGTAACCGGTCCACGTCGGCCACTCCACGCACCCCGCCGCCGACGCAGAGCGGGATGAACACGCTCTCGGCCGTCCGGGTCACCACCTCATAGGTGGTGTCGCGCCCCTGAGCGGAAGCCGAGACGTCCAGGAACACCAGTTCATCGGCGCCCTCGGCGCTGTACTGGGCGGCGAGCGCGACCGGATCGCCGGCGTCGCGCAGGTTCTGGAAGTTGACGCCCTTCACCACCCGCCCGTCGTGAACGTCGAGGCAGGGAATCACACGGACTGCAATCGCCATGCCAGCACCATAGCGGGGTCGCACCCCGAAGGTGTCGGTAGGTTGGGTGCGTGGATGACACCCTCCAGGCCTTTCGCGCCGGTTACTCCTTCGCGCTCGACGACTACCAGATCGCGGCCTGTGAGCAGGTGGCGGCCGGACGCGGCGTGCTGGTGGCCGCCCCGACCGGCGCCGGCAAGACGGTGGTGGGCGAGTTCGCCGCCTTCCTCGCCCTGCAGACCGGACGCAAGTGCTTCTACACCACACCGATCAAGGCGCTGAGCAACCAGAAGTACCACGATCTGGTCGCCCGCCACGGGGAGGCCAACGTCGGGCTGCTGACCGGCGATCTCACCCTCAACGGCGAGGCGCCGGTCGTGGTGATGACCACCGAGGTGCTTCGCAACATGATCTACGCCGGATCGCGCACGCTGCGTGGGCTGGGCTACGTCGTGATGGACGAGGTGCACTACCTGGCCGATCGGTTCCGCGGGCCGGTATGGGAAGAGGTGATCATCTCGCTGGCGCCCTCCGTGCAACTGGTGGCGCTGTCGGCCACGGTCAGCAATGCCGAGGAGTTCGGCGAGTGGCTGGACGAGGTCCGCGGCGGGGTCGAGGTGGTGGTCAGCGAGCGGCGTCCGGTCCCGCTGTTCCAGCACGTGGCCGTCGGCCGGCGCCTGGTCGACCTGTTCGCCTCGCCGCCGGAGGTCAATCCCGAGCTTCTGCAGCTGGCCAAGCAGGAATCCCGCGGCCTACGGGACGACAGCCGCCGCCCGCGCGGACAGTCCGGCCGCGGCAGGCGGACGGTCGCCTACGGCTCGGGCCGCTACGGTGGCGGCGCGGCCCGTGGCCGGCAGGAGGGCAGCCGGCACCTGGTGCCTCGCCGGGACGGCACCGTCGAACGGCTGGCCGCCGAGGGACTGCTGCCGGCGATCTACTTCATCTTCTCCCGTCAGGGTTGCGACACCGCCGTCGGCCAGCTGATGCAGTCGGGTCTGCAACTCACCGACCACGGTGAGCGGGCGGCGCTGGACGAGATCGCGAGCCGCCACGTGCAGGGTCTGGGCGCGGCCGACCTGGTGGCTCTGGAATACCGGACATTCGCGGCAGCCTTCCGGGCCGGGATCGCCGCCCACCACGCCGGGTTGCTGCCGGCTTTCAAGGAGGCGGTGGAAGAGGGTTTCGCCGCCGGCCTGGTCAAAGTGGTGTTCGCCACCGAGACTCTGGCGCTGGGGATCAACATGCCGGCCAAGAGCGTCGTGCTGGAGAAGCTGGTGAAGTACAACGGCGACAGCCACGCCGACATCACCGCCGGGGAGTACACCCAGCTGACCGGGCGGGCCGGTCGCCGTGGGATCGATATCGAGGGGCACGCGGTGGTCTGCTGGCAGCCCGGGCTCGACCCGCGGGCGCTGGCCGGGCTCGCCTCCCGGCGGACCTATCCGCTGCATTCCAGCTTCAAGCCGACCTACAACATGGCGGTCAACCTGGTGGCCACGGTGGGCCGCGAGCGGGCACGGGGATTGCTGGAGCAGTCGTTCGCCCAGTTCCAGGCGGATCGCCGGCTCGCCGCCCGCACCACCCCGACACGCCGTCGCAACGAGACCGAGCGCCCCCGTGGGCCGCGCACCAACACCATCGCGGTCCGCTTCGACCGGATCTGCTCGGTGCTGGAATCGATGGGCTATCTCACCGAGGGGGGCGAACAGGTGACCGACGCCGGCCGGATGCTGACCCGGATCTATTCCGAACTCGACCTGGTCACCGCCGAGGCGATCCGGGAAGGCGTGTTCGATCGCCTCAGCGCGCCACAGCTGGCCGCGGTGCTGTCCAGCCTGGTCTACGAATCCCGCGGCGATCGCCGTCCCAGCCGGATGCCGGACCGGGCCAGCGAGCGGGCTCAGGGTGCGCTGCGCGGCATCTGGCGGCAGGTGTCGCTGACCGAGCGCGACCATCGGCTGCCCTCGCCCACCGAGCCCGACATCGGCTTCGCCGAAGCGATCCACCACTGGACGGCGGGCTTTCCCCTCGCCGATGTGCTGGATCTGTCCGGCCTGACCGCGGGCGACTTCGTCCGCTGGGCACGGCAGGTGATCGATCTGGCCGGCCAGGTCGCCGAGGCCTCCGAGTCACAGCTGCGCGCCACCTGTCGTGAGGTGACCGCGCGGATCCGCCGCGGCGTGGTGGATGTCGCACCTCTCGAGGACTGACCCTCCCCGCGCACCACGGCGGTGGCGGTCAGGCCGTGTAGAGGGTCACCTGGGCGGGGACGGCGCGCAGGTGCAGCGGCACCTGGCCCAGGTCCTCGCCGTCCGCCATCCCCCACAGTCCGTCACCGTCCACCACCACCTCGCGAGCCCGCAGCAGCTCCACCGCGGGATCCTTCACGAAACCGCCGGTGAACATGCTCGGCAGCAGCCGCAGCAGGGTCATCCGGCTGACCGGGTTGACGATGGTGATGTCCAGCAGGCCGTCGGTGACGTCGGCCCGTGGGCAGGCCCACATCCCGCCCCCGAAGTAGCCGGCGTTGCCGACCGCCACCATCATCGCCGGCTGCTCTCGCTGGACGCCGTCGATCATCAGCCGGTAGTGCACCGGTTCGAACACCGCGAGCTCGGCCAGCGCCGTCCAGGCGTAGCTCAGTCCGCCCATCGACCAGGTCAGCTCGTTGGTGCGGTGGTTGACCCGGGAGTCGTAGCCGGTTGAGACGATCGAGCCGACCCAACGCCGCTCGGCTCCGCCGGCCAGTCTGCCCGTGGCCTCCATCAGGTCGATCCGCCGGGTGAGGCCGCCGATGATCGCCTGCGTGGCGGCCATGGTCTCGGTCGGAACCCCGGCACCACGGCAGAAGTCATTGCCGCGGCCGGACGGGATCAGGCCGAGCGGGACGCCCGTGCCGGCGGCCGCGTTCAGCCCCAGGTGCATCATTCCGTCCCCACCCATCACCAGCAGGGCGTCCGGGCGTCGCCCCTCGACCAGCGGACGGGCGCCTTCGACGGCTGCGATCGTGCGCAGCCGGGCGTCGGCGAAGGAGGTGGTCTGGAAGACCCGCAGGTTCGCTCCCGGCATTCCGGTGAGCAGCGCGGTGGCGACCCTGGGCAGCCATCTGCGGGCGCGGCCGCGTCCCGCTGTCGGGTTGACGACCAGGGTCAGCGTAGGGCCGTCGTAACTGCGCAGGCTCATCCGGCGAGCGCCTCCGCCTGGGCGGCCCTGGCGACCACCCGTCGGTCATGGACCCGGGCGATGAGCTCCGCGATCAGGTAGAGCACCGTCATCGGCACCGCCAGAGCGAGCATCGAGAACGGATCGCTGGAAGGGGTGGCGGCAGCGCCGAAGACGAAGATGCCGAAGATCACATAGCTGCGCGCCTTCGCGAGCTGGCTGGCCTTCACCACGCCCACCAGGTTGAGTCCCACCACGACCACCGGCAACAGGAAGCCCAGCCCGAAGATCACCATCAGCCGCAGCATGAGCTCCAGGAACGGTCCCACATCGAGCAGGTTCAGCACCGGGACGCTGTCGGGAGTGAACGACAGCATGACCGCGATGCCCTGCGGCATGATGTAGTAGCCCACCGCGACGCCCAGCAGGAACAACGGCACCGCCGCAGCCAGGAAGGCCAGCGCCCACTTCTTCTCCTTGGCCAGCAGCGCCGGCACGATGAACGCCCAGATCTGGTACACCCAGATCGGGCTGGCCAGCACCAGGCCGGCGACCACGCAGATCTTGATGGCCAGCATCAGCGGACCGGTGACGTCGCTGATCACCGTCGTGGTATCGATCCCGGGATGGCTCTCCGCGAGCATCGCCAGAGCCCGTTGGTACGGCTGCATCAGCACTTGATACAGCAGGTCGTAGAAGACCGCCGCCATCACCGCGGCAACGACGACGGCGATGACCGAGACGATCAGCCGGTAGCGCAGCTCGCGCAGGTGATCGGCCAGGGACATCACCCCGTCCGCGGGAGCCTTCGGCGGACGCAACCACGCCAGGCGACGGCCTGCCATCCTCAGGCTTCGGTCTCGGGCTTCCGTTCGGCCTCCGGCTGGGCAGCCTCGGGCTGGCCTGCCGGCGGCTCCACCGCGGGAGGCTCGGACTTCAGCGTGGAGGTCTCCTCCTTGAACTCACGGATCGCCTTGCCGGCGCTCTTGCCGAGTCCCGCCAACCGGGATCCTCCGAACAGCAGCAACGCCACCACCGCGATGATGATCCACTCCATACCTTGGGGCATGGTCCTCCTCCTGCCTTCACTGCGTGCGTTCGAACTCTACTCGCCGGCCTGCGTCGCGGAGCTCGGCAGGTGCCCGATGCCGTCGATCAACGCGGCGAGTTCCGAGGCCCGGGTACCGAGCATCTCGATCTCGGAGAAGAGGTCCGCGGCCTTGTGCGCCAGCCACACCGCGTAGCAGATCAGCGTGATGACGCCCGCCAGCGCTATCCCGCCGAAGACGAACACCCAGACCATGTCCAGAACCCTACCGGTACAACGTCAGAGCCTCGCGCGCGGCTTCCCGGGCCGACGCGGCGGCCTGCTCCGGCTGGAGCGCCAGCACACCCGCACCGAGTCGCAGCAGCAGCGCCCGCAACCAGGCCGGGTCGGCCACCAGCAGGGTGACCTCCAGGCCGTCTGGGGTGGGCCGGCTGGCGCGCACCGGGATGTACTCCACGATCCAGGCGGCCGGGGCCGCCAGCACCAGGGTCACCTCGGCGGCGTCCGGGCGCTCGTCCAGCCAGCCGGAGCCGAAGGCAGGCGGCTCGCCGCGGTCCAGTCCGGCCTCGCCAGTGGCGCAGACCTCGGCGATCCGGTCCAGCCGGTAGACCCGCCAGTCGTCGCGATCCCGGCTCCAGGCATCCAGGTAGCCGTAGCCGTCGCGCACCGCCAGTCGCTTGGGCTCGACCAGCGGAGTGGTCGTCTCGGCCCGCGTCTGCCCGTCGTAGGTCAGCTGCACCACCTGATTGCGCTCGATCGCCTCCGTCAGTTGCCGGCGGATGTCGGCCGATCCCGAAGCCACCTCCACCACGACCGGCGGTCGCGCCGCGGTGTGGGCGCCGGCGAGCTTGGCCAGCGCCCCGTCGGTGGCCTCGGCCAGCTCCGGTCCACCGAGTTCGCGGACCAGCTGCAGCGCGACCACCAGGCTCATCGCCTCGTCCGGGGAGAACCGGAGCGGACGGCTGAGGTACTCGGCGTTCGACAGCCGGATCCAGCCGGTGTCGGCGATGTCGACCTCGATCAGGTCACCCGGCAGGCCGCCGGGAAGGCCGCAGAACCACAGCACCTCCAGATCGGCGAGCAACTGCTTGGGGGTGACCGCGAAGGCTGCGGCGGTCTGCGCCAGGTCGGCGCCGTCGGGCCGAGCCTGGAGATAGGGCACCAACGCCAGCATCCGGTTGACCTGTTCGATCGAGGTCATCGACCACCTCCGGCGATCGCGGTGAGCTGAGCGATGACCGATCCCCGCAGCCGGGCCGGTTCCAGGACGATCACGTCCGGGCCGTAGGAGCACACCTCACCCACCAGATCTCCCCCCGCCGCGTACTCGACCCGGTAGGCGGCGAAGCCCGGCGGCACCTCGGCGTCGACCGGGCGGCCACGTCGCCGCAGCGCCGGCGCCCGATCGCCCCGGATCGCCAGCACGGCGGTGGTGTCGGGCCGGGACGGTTCCAGGCTGGCCAGCAGCCGCGCGGTGTCGATCTCGGGCACCTGGTACGAGCCCGGCTTGCCGATCGGCGTCACCTCCGCGCCGGCTCGGGCCACCTTGAACACCCGCTGTCCACCCCGGTTGCGGTCGTAGCCGAGCAGGTACCAGGAACCCAGCCGATAGGTCATCGTCCAGGGTTCGACCTGGCGAACCTCACCGCGGTAGTCGAATCGGACCGGGGTCCGTTCCACGGTGGCCTGCCAGAGCGCGTCGAAGGCCGGCTCACGCCCGCCGATCGCGGCGGTGAGCCCGTCGACCCGCGCCGGATCGGGGTCCACCCCGACCGCCCGCAGCTTGGCCATCGCCGACACCGCCTGTTCGGCGGCGGTGGCCGATTCCCACACCCGCGAAGCCAGGCCGAGCACGGCCGCCTCGGCCGGGGTGAAGTCGATCGGCGGCAGCTCGAAGTCCGCCCTCCGGATCCGGTATCCGACCTCGTCGGGGAAGAAGGCGTCGTTGGAGCCGGTCTCCACCGGCACGCCGAGCCGGCGCAGTTCGTCCTTGTCGCGTTCGAAGGCGCGTTCGAAGGCGGCGTCGCTGAGGTCGTGGTAGCCCTCGATGACCTGCCGGATGTAGGCCTTGTCGACGAAGCGGCGCGCCATCAGCAGGCAGATCGTGAGGTTCATGATCCGCTCGGTCTTGCGTTGTGCCATGGCTCGTCCTCGGACTTCGGTGGACGTCTGGCAGGCTAGCAGCGCGGCGGCGGCCGCGGGTGGCGGCGGGCCCGATTCAGCGTGGTTGACTTGGCTCGGAGGGGAGGTGCGATGGCCGGACGGTACGCGCCCAGCCCGACCTCGGCGCTGCACCTGGGCAACCTGCGCACCGCGGTGGTCGCCTGGCTGATGGCACGCAGCACCGGACGGCGCTTCCGGCTGCGGATCGAGGATCTCGACGTCGCCCGGGTGACGGCCGCCGGACCGGTGGCGGAGCGGCAGCTCGCCGACCTGGCGGCGATCGGGCTGGACTTCGATCCGCCGGTGATCTGGCAGTCCACCCGCCTGGACGCCTACCAGGAGGCCGCCGAGCAGCTCTCCGATCTGCTCTACGAGTGCTACTGCACCCGCCGGGAGATCGCCGAAGCGGCCTCCGCGCCGCACGGGGACGGCTTCCGGCCCTACCCTGGCACCTGTCGCGAGCTGTCCGAGGCCGAGCGGGAGCAGCGCCGGCGCGTCCGTCCCCCCGCGCTGCGGATCCGTGCGGCCGGCGTCCCCTGCACGATCCGAGACCTCTGGGCCGGCGAGGTGACCGGTGTGGTGGACGACTTCGTGGTGCGCCGCAACGACGGTGTCTGGGCCTACAACTTCGCGGTGGTGGTCGACGACCTCGCCCAGGGCATCGATCAGGTGGTGCGCGGCGATGACCTGCTCTCCTCCGCACCCCGGCAGGCCTGGCTTGCCGGTCGACTGGGCGGCGAGCCGCCGGTCTATGGACATGTGCCGCTGGCGGTCAACTCCTCCGGAAACCGGCTGGCCAAGCGGGACGGCGCCGTCACCCTGGCCGACCTTGCCGGGCTGGGCATCGGGCCCGCTGCGGTGCTGCAGCTCCTGGCCGAGAGCCTCGGCCTCGCCGGGTACGGCGAGCCGGTCACGTCAGCCCTGCTGCTCCGGCGGTGGGATCCGTCCCGGCTGCCCCGCCACCCCTGGGTGGTGCCGCCGCTGGGCTGAGTCCGGACCGGGGAGCAGCCGGGCGGCGACGGCGGCCCACACCAGTACCGCCATGCCCGCACCGACCAGGATCCCGCCCAGGGTGTCGGTCAGCCAGTGGGCGCCCAGATAGGTCCGGCTGAGCGCCATCACAGCGGTGTAGAGGGCACCCGCCACCCACACCCACAACCGTGGGAACAGGATCGCCATCACGACGGCGATCGTGGCGGCGTTCGCGGTATGGCCGGAAGGGAAGGAGCCGGGATCGGCGGCGACCAGGATCTCCTCCGGGCGTGCCCTGCCGAAGACCGCCTTCAGCACCTGAACGGCCAGCGCGCTGGCCGCCGACGCCGCCAGGAAGAACGCCGCCGGGCCGCGTCCGGCCAGCCAGGCGAGCAGTGCCGTGCCGGTCAGCGGAACCACCAGGACTCCCAGCAGGCCGCCCCCGAGATAGTTCAGGCCGAGCGCGAGTTCGTCCCAACCCGGCCCGCGCAGTCCCACCGCGAAGTGCAGCCAGCGCTCATCGACGGCCGGGGTGGCCCGGATCACCCAGAGGCCGAGCAGCCCGGCGAACAGCACCGCCAGCGCGCCGATCACCACGGGTCCCCGGCGGCGGCGCACCGCGCTCCATTCGGGCACGCTCAGGAGGGTCAGCCCGCGTAGGCGAACAACAGGTCGACCACGTAGACGACGGTGTCGCCCTTCTCAACCGGCGGGTTGTTCGCGCCTTCGGGGAAGCCGTCGGCCGGCGGCAGCACGAGCAGCACTCGCGATCCGACGGTCTTGCCCTTCAGTCCCTTCGTCCAGCCAGGGATCAGGTTGGCCAGCTGCTCCGAGGTCGGCGTCGCGAAGCCGTCGTCGAAGACCTCACCGGTCTTCCAGGAGACGCCGACGTAGCGAGCCAGGATCGCGTCGTCGGCCTCCACCTCGCGGCCAGCGCCCTCGATCAGGGTCTGCGCAACCATGGCCGTCGGTGCAGCGGTGGACGGGATGGTGACCGTCGGCTTGCCGGTGCCGGAGCTCACGGTCGGAAGCCCGGCGGGCGGGGTCACCGCCGTGCCGGAGGGTTCGGTCAGCGAGACGTCGAGGATGTCCACCACGAACAACAGCGTGTCGAACAGCTCATAGCCGGTCGGCGCGTACTGCGGGTCGATCTGGTAGGAGGGGTCGTAGCCGTCCTCACCGGAGACCGCGATCAGCACCCGGCTGCCGGGCTGCTGCCCGGTCAGGCCCTTCTGGAAGCCTGGGATCACCTGCGTCAGCCGGAAGGTGACCGGATCGCCGTCGGCGAAGGACTCGTCGAAGACCTCGCCGCTACGGGCGTTCACGCCGTAGTAGTGGACGGTCACCAGCCCGTCCTCGGCCGCCTTCGGACCGTCGCCGGGCTCCAGCACCTCGAATCGGGTCTGGTCGATCCGGAACGGGGTGTCGAACTCCACCTTCGGAGCCTCCAGCCGCTTGCCGGTGACCGTGATCCCGTCCAGCGAGTCCGTCGCGGGAATGGTCGGCGTCGGAGTGGGGGTCGGGGTGGCCGACTCCGTAGCGGACGGGCTCGCGGACGGCGAGGTATCGGGAGACTCGGACGACTCCGGCGAACCGCCGCACGCGGTCAGCACCAGAGCAGCCGTAACGGCGATCAACACGCGACTGGGACGAAACACGCCCCCGACCCTATCGCGCCACCCAATCCCGCAGCGAACCGGACTACAGCTTCACCGCGTCCAGCAGCGCGCCGAGCTCCTCACGGGTCAGGTCTCGGTGCTCCCCCGCCTTCAGGTTGCCCAGCCGGACCGGGCCGATGGCAGTGCGGGAGAGCCGCTGGACGGGGTGTCCCAAGGCATCGAAGATCCGCCGGACGATGCGGTTCCGGCCGGAGTGCAGGGTGATCTCCACCATGCTCTGTCGAGGCTCGCGGGCGACGATCCGCACCTTGTCGGGGGTGATCGGGCCGTCCTCGAGGGTGATCCCCCGCCGCAGCCGGGCCAGGCCGGCGTGCTCGAGGCCGCCCTGGACGACCGCGAGGTAGGTCTTGCGGATCTCGAAGGACGGGTGGCTCATGCGCTGGGCGAACTCGCCGTCGTTGGTCAACAGGATCAGGCCTTCGGTATCGGCATCCAGCCGGCCGACATGGAAGAGCCGCTCGCCGCGGCGAGCCGGCACCAGGTCGGCCAGGGTGCGGCGGCCGCGGTCGTCGGCCATCGCCGAGAGCACTCCCCGAGGCTTGTTCAGCACCAGGTAGGTGTTGCGATGCTCCGGCGGGATCCGCGCCCCGTCGACCCGGATGACGTCCCGCGCCGGGTCGACCCGCATGCCCTGTTCACTCACCACCTGGCCGTTGACCTCCACCCGGCCGCGGGCGATCAGGTCCTCGCTGGCGCGACGGGAGGCGACTCCGGCGCGGGCCAGCACCTTCTGCAGGCGGACACCCTCGGGCTCGTGCTCGGTCACTCCGTCTCCTCGTCCAGGGTCGGGTCGGGCAGTCCGGCCAGCTCAGCCTCCAGCGCGGAGGCGTCGGGAAGGTTGGGTGCCAGCGGCGGCAACTCGTCCAGGCTGGTCAGGCCCATCCGTTCCAGGAAGGTCGCCGTGGTGGCGAACAGCCGGGCCCCGCTCTCGGGATCGCGGCCGACCTCCTCGATCAGGTCGCGGGTGGCCAGGGTGCGGATGACCCCGTCCACGTTCACCCCACGGACGGCGGCCACCCGGCCGCGGGAGATCGGCTGCAGGTAGGCAACCACGGCCAGGGTTTCCAGGGCGGCCTGGGAGAGCCGGCCCGGCTGACCGTCCAGCAACCAGGCTCCGATCAGGTCGGCGTGCTCGGCGCGGGTGTAGTAGCGCCAGCCCTGGCCCACCCGGCGCAGGCCGAAGCCCCGTCCGGTCTCGTCGTAGAAGGCTGCCAACTGCTCCAGGCAGGTGGTTACGACCTCGGTCGGAGCGCCCACCGCGCGGGCGAGTTCGGGGGCGGGGATCGGCTCGGTGGCCATCAGCAGCAGCGCTTCGATCGGGGCACCCAGCGTGGCCGGATCCCACTCGATGTCGGGGATCTGCTCCTCGGATCGCTCGTCAGTCATCTGCCGACACCTCTGCCTCCTGGTCGAACTCCGAGATCGCGCCGACCTCTCCGCCGAGCCAGCGGACGGTCAGCTCCGCCAGCGGCGCGACCTGTTCGAACGCCACCGCCTGCTCACGGTACAGCTCCAGCAGCGCCAGGAACCGGGCCACCACCACCAGCCGATCGGCGGCATCGGCGGTGAGCGCCCGGAAGGAGAGGCTGGTGTGCTCGCGCAGCCGCTCGACGATCACCTCGGCCTGCTCGCGCACGCTCACCTTGGGAACGTGCAGGTGCGCCAGCGATACCTCGATGGCCGGTTTGGGCGCCAGTGCCCGGCCGGCCAGCAGCGCCAACTGCTCCGCCATCCCGGTCAGATCCACCTCCGGCAGCAGCCTGGCGTACTGCTCCTCCAGCCCGCCCGGACGCGGCAGCCGCCGATCCTGCACGGCCAGGGTGTCCGCGATCCAGCCCGCCACCAGCTTGAACGCCCGGTACTGCATCAGGCGCGCGAACAGCAGATCGCGAGCCTCGAGCAGCGCCAGATCCTCTTCGTCGTCCACCTCGCCCTGAGGCAGCAGCCGGGCGGCCTTCAGATCCAGCAGGGTGGCGGCGACCACGATGAACTGGCTGGTCTCGTTCAGATCCCAGGCCCGGGTGTCCTGGGCGTGCCGCAGATGGGCGATGAACTCGTCGGTGACCTGCGACAGCGCCACCTCGGTGATGTCGAGTTTGTGCTTGCCGATCAGCTGCAGCAGCAGGTCGAAGGGCCCGGCGAAGTTGCTCAGGTGGACGGTGAAGCCGGTGGTCTCGACCGTCTCCTCGCCGGCCAGCGTCACGGCTCGGACAGGGCGCGTACCAGGCCTGATTCGTCGCCCTGGGCTTCGAAGTCGGCCATGATCAGGCCGATCGCGGTGCGGACGATCCGGCCACGGTCGACGGCCACCCCGTGTTCTGCCCGCAGCCGCAGCCGCGCGTGTTCCAGCGCGAGCAGTTCCGCGCTGCTGACGTAGACGGTGATCTTCTCGTCGTGCTTCACCCGGCCGGTGGCAACCTGCTCGGCGGCGTCGGCGGACGGCTCATCCGGCGCTTGGGAGGTCTGGCGGAAGAGCTCCGCCGCACCCGGCAGCCCTACGCGCCGGGGCATCGGGCGAGCACCTCTCGGGCCAACTGCCGGTACGCCTGGGCGCCCGGGGAGTTCGTGGCATAGCTGGTGATCGGCTCGCCGGCCACCGTGGTCTCAGGGAACTTGATGGTCCGCCGGATCACGGTGTGGAAGACCTGCTCGCCGAAGGCCTGCACCACCCGCTCGAGCACCTCCCGGCTGTGCAGGGTGCGCGAGTCGTACATGGTACCGAGGATGCCCAGGATCTCCAGTTCCGGGTTCAGCCGATCCTGCACCTTCGAGATGGTGTCGGTCAGCAGGGCTATCCCCCGCAGCGCGAAGAACTCGCACTCCAGCGGCATCAGCACCTTGTCGGCCGCGGTCAGCGCGTTCACCGTGAGCAAGCCCAGGGACGGCGCGCAGTCGATGAGAATGACGTCGTACTGGCTGCGCACCTTCGCCAGCGCCCGGTGCAGGGTCTGTTCCCGGGCGACCTCGCTGACCAGCTGCATCTCGGCGGCGGAAAGGTCGATATTGCTGGGCAGCAGATCCATCCCCTCGGCGGAGGTGGGCTGGATCACGTCGGCGATCTCGAGATTGCGTCGCACCAGCAGGTCGTAGACGCTGAGCTCAAGGGTGTGCGCGTTCACCCCCAGTCCCACCGACAGCGAGCCCTGCGGGTCGAAGTCGACCAGCAGCACCCGCCGTCCGGTCTCGGCCAGCGCCGCGCCCAGGTTGATGGTCGTGGTGGTCTTGCCCACCCCGCCCTTCTGGTTGCACAGCGCGATGATCAGCGCCCGGGTCGGCCGGCTGCGATCCGGCGGGGTGGGTTCGGGCAGTCGCGGCAGCGGCCGTCCGGTCGGCCCCAGTTCCTGGACCGCATCGGCTTCGAACAGCGCGGTTTCGTCCTTGGTCACATCCGTCAGCTTAGCCGCCAAATGTCGACAAGTCTTTTTGTCGCGGGCGTGTCGGAGGAGGAAGGGCTGCGGACGAGATAAGTCTGGCCGTGGCATGAGCTGAGGCCGCCGGAGTCTCCTGGGCCTCGGCGCTTGCCGCCTTCGATCACCGCGCCCGGGGGTGGGCGGTCAGGTAGACCTCGCGGAGGTGTTCCACGGTGACCAGGGTGTAGAGCTGGGTGGTGGTGACCGAGGCGTGGCCGAGCAACTCCTGGACGACGCGGACGTCGGCGCCGCCGTCCAGCAGGTGGGTGGCGTAGGAGTGGCGCAGGGTATGCGGGCCGACCTCGGTGGTGATGCCGGCGGTCTCGGCGTGGCGGCGGATCACCGCCCAGGCGCTCTGCCGGCTCAGCCGCTGGCCGCGCGAGTTCAGCAGCAGGGCGGGCGTCGTCCGGGCGGACTTGCCGGCCCAGGTGGGACGGCCGCGTACCAGCCAGGCGTCAACCGCGTCGCGGGCGTAGCTGCCCAGCGGCACCAGCCGCTCCTTGCGTCCCTTCCCGAACAGCCGTAGCCCCAGCTCCGGATCGGCCAGCGCCGGGGTCAGGTCGTCCACGTCGAGGTCGAGCACTTCCGAGATCCGGGCACCGGTGCCGTAGAGCAGCTCCAGCAGGGCGGCGTCCCGCAGCCCGGTGACGGTGGTGGTGTCGGGGGCGTCCAGTAGGCGCTTGACCGCGGCCACGTCCAGCGCCTTGGGCAGCCGTTTGGCCTGCTTGGGCGGGCTGATCGCCGCGGCCGGGTTCTCGCCGAGCCCTTCGGAGGCAGCGAACCGGTGGAACCCGCGGACGGCCACCAGGGCGCGGGCGACGCTCGAAGGCGCCAGCGGGCGGCCGCCCTCCCCCTCGCTGAGCGCGGCGCCGAAGCCGGTGATCTCGGCCTCGGTCACGGCACCGGGCTCAGTGACGCCGTGACCGGCCAGGTAGACCAGATAGCGGCCCAGATCGCGCCGGTAACCGGCCAGGGTGTGTGGTGAGGCGCCCCGCTCGACACTCAAGTGGTCGGTGTAGGCCCGGACCAGCCTCTCAAGCCCGGTCGCCATCGCCGATCGCCGCCAGCTGGTCGTTGTGCGCCTGCCACACCTCACGGGCCGGCCAGGGTGCCGCCGCCGTACGCAACGACTCCAGCCTCCCGGAGAGCCGGGCCGTCTCCAGCGCCAGCACACCCGCCACCATGGTGGGGTTCTGCAGCTGTCCGGCGAACACCGCGTCCACCAGGTCGGCGCGCGTCGCCCAGCAGACCTCCATGTCGGCCTCCTCGTGGTCGGCCACGAAGCCGTCGGGGGCCGGCGCCGGGCCGAGGTCACGGGCCAGGAAGATCCGCAGTGACTCCTGGTTGGCACCCGGGGTGGTGAAGGTGTCGACCAGCACCTGCCAGTGCGCGGCCTGAATGCCGGCTTCCTCGGCGAGTTCACGCGCAGCAGCCACCACAAAGTCCTCGTCGGCGTGATCGAGCAGCCCCGCGGGCGGCTCGGTGAGCCGGAAGCCCACCGGGTGGCGATACTGCCGCACCACCGCGATCCGGTCCCGCGCGTCCCAAGCGATCACACCCACCGCGCCCGGGTGCAGCAGGTACTGCCGGGCCATCGTCTCCCCGGACGGGGTGCGCACCCGATCGTCCACGAAGTCGCTGACGGCGCCGTGGCCCAGCACCCGGTGTCCGACCACCGGCCAGCGCATCGGCTGGTCCGCGATTTCGGTGGCGCCCAACTGGCGCAACTCAGGCATCGGCCTCGGCGGTCTGGACCTCGACGATCTCCGCCTCGATCTCGTCGACCGGCAGCCGCGCCGACAGGCTGCGGCGCAGCGCGGCCTTCACCAGTCCGGCGAACAGCGGGTGGGCCTGGGTGGGACGCGACTTCAGCTCTGGATGGGCCTGGGTGCCCACGTAGAACGGGTGCTGCGCCGAGTCGAGTTCCACGAACTCCACCAGGCTGGAGTCCGGCGACGTACCGGAGATCCGCAGCCCGGCCGCCTCCAGCTGCTCGCGGAAGCCGTTGTTCACCTCGTAGCGGTGCCGATGCCGCTCGGAGACGTGGATCGAACCGTACAGCTTGGCGACCAGCGATCCGGCCACCAGTTCGGCCGGGTAGGCACCCAGCCGCATGCTGGCGCCCATGTCACCCTGCCCGGCGACGATCTCGACCTGTTCGGCCATCGTGGCGATCACCGGGGTCTGGGTCTCGGGATCGAACTCGGTGGAGGCGGCATCTGGCAGGCCGGCCAGGTTGCGGGCCGCCTCGATCACCATGCACTGCAGGCCCAGGCAGAGCCCCAGGACCGGGATCTGGTTCTCCCGGGCGTACCGCAGCGCGCCGATCTTCCCCTCCACGCCGCGGATTCCGAAGCCGCCGGGCACCACTACGCCGTCCACATCGCCGAGCTGCGCGGCGGCGCCTTCGTGGCTCTCGCAGTCGTCGGAGGCCACCCAGCGGACGTTGACCTTGGCCCAATTGGCGAAGCCGCCGGCGCGCAGCGCCTCACAAACCGACAGGTAGGCGTCCGGAAGGTCGATGTACTTGCCGACCAGCGCGATGGTCACCTCTTCCCGCGGGTGATGGACGCGCTCCAGCAGGTTGGCCCAGCGGGTCCACTTCACGTCCCGGAAGCTGACCCCGAGTCGCCGCACCACATAGGCGTCCAGCCCTTCGTCGTGGATCACCTTGGGGATGTCGTAGATGGACGGGGCGTCGGCGCAGGAGATCACGGCCTCCTCGTCCACATCGCACATCAGCGCGATCTTGCGCTTCACGCCGGCGGGGATGTCCATGCTGGCCCGGCAGACGATGGCGTCGGGCTGGATGCCGACCTGGCGCAGCGCGGCCACCGAATGCTGAGTGGGTTTGGTCTTCAACTCCCCGGACGGGCCGATGTAGGGCACCAGCGAGACGTGCAGGAAGAAGACGTTCTCCCGGCCGACCTCACGGCGCACCTGGCGCGCGGCTTCCAGGAAGGGCAGCGACTCGATGTCGCCGACGGTGCCGCCGATCTCGTGGATCACCACGTCGATGCCGGGGGTGGCCATCGCCAGCATCAGATCCTTGATCTCGTTGGTGATGTGCGGGATCACCTGGACGGTGGCGCCGAGGAAGTCGCCGCGACGCTCCTTCGCGATCACCGAGGAGTAGACCTTGCCGGTGGTGACGTTGGCCCGGCCGCTCAGCGGAACGTTGAGAAAGCGCTCGTAGTGGCCGATATCGAGGTCGGTCTCGGCCCCGTCCTCGGTGACGAACACCTCGCCGTGCTCGAACGGGTTCATCGTGCCCGGGTCGACGTTGAGGTAGGGATCGAGCTTCTGCATGGTCACCTGGAGCCCGCGGGCCACCAGAAGGCTGCCCAGGCTGGAGGCGGTGAGCCCCTTGCCGAGGGAGGAGACCACGCCTCCAGTGACGAATATGTGCTTCGTTTTACGCGCGCTGCTCACGGGCCTCCAGCCTATCTCTAGAATCCGCGGTCGGACGAACGCGACACCAGGCGGATGCTCAGCGTTCGGCGATCGTGAGCGGAACCCCGCTCGGGTCGACGCCCAACTGGTGGCCGTTGACCTGCTCCAGCGGACGGATCCGCACCAGCTCGAAGGCGTTCCACATCGCGGTGGTGTCGTTGCCCTCGGCGCTCATCGAGAGCTGCAGCTCGGGCAGCCACATCGTGGCGACGTAGCGTTGGGAGCCGTCGGACTGCTGGGCGATCGCCTCCTGCGAGGTCTTGACCCAGCCTTCCACCGCCTGGCCGCTGATCGCCACGTCGTAGGTTCCGGCGACCGAGTCCTTGAACTTGCGCCCGTAGTGGCGTTCGGCGTCGCCGGGATCCACCCAGTAGCGGTAACGCAGCAGCGAGTCCCCCAGTTCGCACTCCCACATCACGGTGACGCCCTGGTAGTCGCTCTTGCCGGTCGAGTCGGACTGCGTGCAGTTCTCGTGCCTGGCGAGGCTGGGATAGACGTAGCGAAGGTACTGCCAGGCCTGCTCCCGGCTCTGTGGGGAGGGGCAGGCGGCCAGCGAGTCGGCCTCGCTGGTGTCCCAGCAGGCGAAGCCGACCGGCGGCGGGGCGATCGGAGTGGGAGCGATCGGAGTGGGCGTGATCGCCGGAGGCGGGACCGTCGGCTCCGCACTGGCCTGCTCGCCGTCCGGGGAGGCGGGCGCCGGCGTCGGCGCCGGGGTGGCAGAGGATCCGAAGCCGGGCACCAGACCCGCCGCGAAGGCGGCGAGGACTCCGCCACCCACCAGCAGGACGACGATCACGGCGATGATGGCGATCCTCATCCCCGGCCCACGGCCGCCACCGGCCGGCGGCGCCGGGGAGGAGGTCGGCGGTCCGGGGGGCCCAGCGGCGACTGGGACCGGCGGCCCATATCCCGCTGTCGGGCTCGCGGCCGCCGGGCCGGCCGGGCCGAGGGGCGTGATCGGCCCGGGGGCGACGGGAGCCGCCGCGGTGCCGGGAGCGGGCTGTGCCGGGCCCGGCGGGGCCACCGGTGCCGGTGCCGGCGGCGACGTGGGGCGCTGCGGGGTCAGGGGACCCGGCGGGGTGCCCGGCTCCGGGGCGGGCGCGGGTTGGTCGGACGGCAGCGGCCGGGTCGCGCCCGACTCGGGTGCGGCAGGCGCAGCCGCCGGCGGCCGGGCGCGAGCCGCCAAGGCTGCGTCCACCCCGGGATCGTGAAGATCACCCAGCCAGCCGAGCATCGCCTCGTCGGTGCCGGGGTAGGCCGCCACCGCGGCCCGCAGGTTCGGATAGGTCACCACGATCTGGCGGAGGTCGGCCGGGATCGCCGTTCCGTCGCTCAGCGCGGCCAGCGCCGCACTCTCGTCCGCGTACGCCACTCTCACACCCCCTCGTCAGTGCAAATATGCGCCCGCCGCGTCCCTGGCGTCCAGTAGTTCCTGCGCATGGGCCAGGGCGGAGTCGCTGGACTCCAACCCGCCCATCATGGTGGCCAGCACGGCCAACCGGTCCTCAGCGGTGACCAGCCGGACGCCGCTGGTCGTCACCTGGCCGTCGTCGGCCTTGGAGACCACGTAATGCCGATCGGCGTAGGCGGCCACCTGCGCGAGATGAGTGACCACGATCACCTGGGAGCGCTCGGCCAGCCGGGCCAGCCGACGTCCGATCTCCAGAGCCACGGCACCGCCGACCCCGGCGTCCACCTCGTCGAAGACGAAGGTCTGGCCGCGGGTCGCGGTGGCGAGGACCACCTCCAGTGCCAGCCGGACCCGGGAGAGTTCACCACCGGAGGCGACCTTGGCCAGCGGGGCCGGCGGCGAGCCGGGATTGGCGGAGAACAGCAGGGTCACCTGGTCGCCGCCGTGCGGGCCCAGTTCGGGCAGCTCGCTCACCTCGAAAGTGAGTCGGGCGCGTGGCATCGCCAAGGCGGCCAGCTCGGACTGAACGGCAGTCGACAGCTCGCCGGCGGCGGCACGTCGCAGGGCGGAGATCCGTTCCGCCCGCGCCGCCAGGTCTGCGTCGGAGGTAGCCAGCTCGGCGGTGAGTTCGGCGATCCGGTCGTCGGCCGAATCCAGTACCGCGACCCGCGCTGCGGCCTCCTCCGCGTAGGCCAGCACCTCGTCGATGCTGGAGCCGTACTTGCGGGTCAACCCCTGCAGCTCGGAGAGCCGCCCCGCGATCCACTCCAGGCGCAGCGGATCGGCGTCCAGCCCGGCCTCGTAGCCGGCCAGCCGGGAGGCGACATCGGCCAGTACCCCGGCACCGCCCTCCAGTTCGGTGGCGAGCTCGGCCAGCGATGCGTCGGCAGCCACCGCTGGGAGCAACGCCTTGCGGGCGATCCCGGTCAGGCCCAGCGCATCCGGGGCGTCGGTGAAGTCCTCGTCCCCGGCCAGCGCCACGACGGCGGTGTGGACGGCCAGTCGCACGTCGTCGACGGACTGCAGCAGCCGGGCCTCGGCCGCCAGCGCGACGTCCTCGCCGGGCCGCGGATCAACCCGGGCGATCTCCTCCAGTCCGAACCGCAGCAGGTCGAGTTCCCGCAACCTGGCCTGGGCCAGCCCGGTCAGCTCGGCGAGTTCGGCGGCCAGCCGGCGGCGCCGCAGGAATCCCTCGCGATAGGGCTCCAGTTCCGCGGTCAGGGCCGCCCCGGCATGGGCGTCCAGCACCTCACGTTGACGCTCCGCGGTGCCCAGCCGGAGTTGCTCGGACTGGCCGTGGACCGTGACCCACTCCCCCACCAGCTGCTGACCGGTCCCAGCCGGAATCTGGGCGCCGCCCAGCGTCATCCGGGATCGGCCGGCCGAGAGCTGCCGTGCCACCAGGACGCCGCCCTCCTCGACCTCACCACCCAGTTCCGCGACCGCCTCGCCGATGCTCGCGTCGACCTCGAACCGACCCTCCACCAGGGCGCGAGTCGCACCGGAGCGAACCAGCCGAGGCTCGGCCTTCGCCCCGGCCAGCAGCGCCAGGCCGGTCACGATCATGGTCTTGCCCGCACCGGTCTCGCCAGTCACCGCGGTGAAACCCGGACTGGGCTCCAGGCTCGCTTCGCCGATCACGCCCAGATCGACGATCCGCAGTTCAGCGAGCATGGGCCTGCTCGCGCTCCGCCGAGCCTCGCCAGCCGTCCACCGGCAGTCCGAACTTGCGCACCAACCGGTTGACGAAGGGCTGCTCGGAGGTTCGGGCCAGCCGCAGCCGGTGCTCTCCAGCCCGCACCTCGATCACCGAGCCAGCGCTGACGTCACAGCTGCGCCGGCCATCGCACCAGATGATCCCACTGGGAGTGGCCGGCAGAACCTCGATGCTGACCACGGAGCGGTCGCTGAGCACCAGCGGCCGGTTGAACAGGGCGTGGGCCGACAGCGGCACCAGCAACAGCGCCGACAGGTCGGGCCAGATCACCGGGCCGTGGGCCGAGAAGGCGTAGGCGGTGGAACCGGTGGGAGTGGAGACCAGGACGCCGTCGGTCGCCCAGCGCGAGAGGGGTCGATGATCGACCCGCACCAGTACCTCGAGCATCCGCTCCCGGGCGAGCTTCTCCACTGAGCACTCGTTGATCGCGAACGACTCCCAGCTGACCTCGCCGGAGGCGTCGCGCACCACGATGTCGATCGTCATCCGTTCCTCGACCTCGTAGTCGCGATCCAGCACGCGCTGGACGAGGTTGACCACCTCGGAGGACTCCAGTTCGGCCAGGAAGCCGACATGTCCCAGGTTCACTCCCAGGACCGGGACCTCCCGCGGCAGTGCCCATTCGGCGGCCCGCAGGATGTTGCCGTCGCCGCCGAACACCACCACCAGTTCGCTGCCGGAATCACCGTTGCTCTCCGGGAGCGCGCGCACCGCGCCGGGCGGAACGTGCGGCGCGACCAGATCGACATCGCTGGCGGCGATCAGGATCTCGACGCCGTGGTCATGCATCCCTGTGATGAACTGCGCGGCCGCGGCCAGCGCCGCCGGGCGACCCGGATGGACGGTGACGGTGACGCGACGCGCAGCTTGATCCACGCTGCACACCCTAACCTTCCGGACCGACGTTTCCGAGCGGACCGAGCTTGACGAAGTACTCCTGGTTGCCGTTCTCACCGGCAAGTCGGCTCGGCCCGGTCCATGCCACCGGACGCCCGAGATCGAGCGCGGCTCGGCACACCTGCCGGACCGCGTGCTCGCGAAGGGCTGCATCCCGTACCACGCCGTGATCGTCCAGACCGCTGCGCCCGACCTCGAACTGCGGCTTGACCAGCAGCAGCGCCGAGCCCTCCGAGGCCAGCACTCCCAGCAGCGCCGGCAGCAGCAACCTCAGCGAGATGAACGAGATGTCTGCCACGATCAGCGCTACCGGCGCACCCTCGACGTGGGCCGGCGTGAGATCCCGCAGGTTCGTCCGCTCCCAGACCACCACCCGCGGGTCGTCGCGCAGCTGACGCGCGAACTGGTCGTGCCCGACGTCGACCGCGTACACCCGCTCCGCCCCATGTTCCAGGCAGACCTGGGTGAAACCGCCGGTGGAGGCTCCGGCGTCCAGCACGCGGGCCGGAACCTGCGTCCCCGAGTCGGCCAGCGCGCCGAGCAGCTTGTGGGCAGCGCGGGAGACCCAGGGGTCGATCCGGGCGTGGAGGATGTCAGCGGGCCCCACCGGCTGAGCGGCCCTGGTCGCCGGCACCTGGTTCACCGTCACCGCTCCGGCGGCGATCGCCGCCTGGGCGGCGGTGCGGGAACGGGCCAGCCCGCGCTCGACCAGGGCGGTGTCCAGGCGGGTCACGGCTGGTTGAGGGCCTGCTGCAGGGCGTCGAGCGCGGCAGACAGCGCCGCCGGGTGGGTGGTGACGTCCTCACCCAGGTCGAGTCCGGCCAGCGCCTCGTCGATCTGCGCCACTCCGGTCACGGGGGGCGGGGTCGGTTCTGGCGTGCTCATCCGGTCATCCTAACCGCCCGGACGACGAGGGCTGCCCGGCCAGGATGATCGCCAGCCCGCGATCGAAGGACGCCTCCAGGTCGGGATCGGGCGCGATCGCCCCCAGTTCGCTGGCCTGCCGGTGCAGCTGGGTCGCCTGGGTGTGTCCGACCACGTAGATCAACAGGGTCCTGGCCACGTCCGGGGAGGTCCGGCCGGCCAGTTCGGCCTCGAACTCCGACACCCCCAGCCGGAAGGCGGTCGCGGTGGCCACCACCTCCGCCCCGTCGCGGACCTGCAGCATGGCCTGGCGCAGCCGGTGGCTGGTCGCCCTGGGGTCGTCGTCCACCCGCACCCCTCCCACGATCCGGGCGGCCAGGTGACCCAGCAACTCCTGCTTGTTCTCGACATGGTGGTAGAGCGCGCTGGGCTGGACGTCCAGTTCGGCCGCCAGCCGGCGCATCGAGAACGAGTCCAGTCCCCAGGCATCCAGCAACTGCAGCGCTGCGGTGACCACGTCCTGCCGGCTGTTACCCATGACCGCATTCTATGGGCTAACCTGAACACCGTTCACCTGAACACCATTCAGTCACGCCGCACCGAGGAGTCACCATGGCCCGCCCCGCCGCATCGACCGGTGCCGACCTGGCACTGATCGCCGTCTTCGCAGCACTGATCGCGGTGTTCGCGCTGACGCCGATCCCGGCCGGCGTGATCGGCGTGCCGATCACCCTGCAGACCCTCGCGGTCGCCCTCACCGGTCTGGTGCTGGGTGCCTGGCGAGGGTTCTTGGCCACCCTGCTCTATGTGGTGGTCGGCCTGGCCGGCCTGCCGGTGCTGGCCGGCGGCAGCGCCGGCATCGGGGTGCTCGCCGGGCCCACCGCCGGCTACCTGCTGAGCTTCCCGCTGGCCGCGGCAGCCACCGGGGCCATCGCCGCGCACGGCCTGAAGCGCTCTCGCAGGTTCCACTACCCGTGGCTGGCCGGCGCCGCGGTGGCCGGCGCCGTGCTGGTCACTACCCCGCTGGGCATCGCCGGGCTGATCGTCAACGCCGGCATGACGCTGCCGGCGGCGACCGTGGCCGCACTGGGATTCGTCCCGCTGGACATCGTGAAGATGCTGGCCGCTGCCGGGATCGCACTGGCCGTTCACAAGGCCTTCCCGGCCATCCTGACGACCCGGGTCGCGGTCGCCCAGCAGTGATCCGGCTCGAAGCGGCCGCCGTCGACGTCCCCGCTCCGGCGGACGGGCCACGGGCCCGGCGACGGATCCTGGGGCCGGTGACCCTGGAGCTCACCGAGCGTCGGATCGCCTTCATCGGGGCCAACGGCTCCGGCAAGTCGACCCTGTTGCGGCTGCTCAACGGCCTGGTGCTGCCCGACGCGGGACGGGTGTTGGTCGGCGACCAGGACACCCGGCGAGACGGGCGCCGGATCCGTCGCAAGGTCGGGTTCGTGTTCACCGACCCGCTGGCCCAGCTGGTGATGGCGACGCCGGCCGACGACGTCGAGCTGAGCCTGCGCGCGATCGTCCCGGACCGGATCGAGCGTCGCGCCGAGGCCCGCCGGCTGCTGGCTCAGCGGGGTCTGGAGCAGCTGGCCGACTCCAGTGTCTACGATCTCTCCGGCGGCGAACGGCAGCTCGTCGCGCTCACCTCCGTGCTGGCGTGCGCGCCGGCGATCGTGGTGGCGGACGAGCCGACCACGCTGCTCGATCTGCGCAACCGCAACCGGGTCCGGGCGGCGCTGGCCGGCCTGGACCAGCAGCTGCTGGTGGCCACCCACGACCTCGGGATCGCCGCCGAAGCGGAACGAGTGATCGTCATCGACGATGGGGTGGTCGTCGCCGACGGCGACCCGGCAGCGGCAATCGCCGCCTACCGGGAGTTGATGGCGTGAACCTGTTCGGCCTCTACGTGCCCGGCCACTCGGTCTTCCACGGGATGGGCGCGGGCGGCAAGTACCTGATGATGATCGTGCTCACCCTGCCGGCGGCGGCGCTGCGGCAGTGGCCTCTCGGGCTGGTCTGCCTGACGATCTCGCTGGGGTTGCTGGCGGCCTGCCGGATCGGCCTGGCGCGGGCCTGGCGGCTGCCGAGCATGGTCTGGGTGTTGGTGGCGATGCTGCTGGGCTACCACCTGCTGTCGGGGACGCCGGGACGCGGCGTCAACGCGGTTGCGGTCTTCCTGACCGCCATCTACGTCAGCCGGCTGCTGACCACGACGACCCCGGGCGGGGCATTGGTGGACGCGCTGATCGCCGGATTGCGGCCGCTCTCCTTCCTGGGCCTCTCCCCCGAGCGGGCCGGGCTGGCCGTTGCCGTCATGCTGCGCTCGATTCCCGTCCTGCTGGACAGCTTCGGCCAGGTGCGCCAGGCCGCCATGGCCCGGGGGCGCGAGCACCGGTGGTTCTCCCTGGTGACACCGGTGGTGATCCGGGCGGTCGGCCACGCCCAGGCCACCGGGGCCGCCCTGGCGGCGCGGGGGCTGGGCGAGCCCGACGATGCCTGATCAGTTGATCAGGTCGAGCGCCTCGAGGGCATCGGTGGCGTCGAGATAGGGCGCCGACCAGGCCAGGGCGGCGATCGCCCGCAACGCGTCGAACTGCTCGTCGCGGGAGCGCGGTTCGGTGGCGAGCACGATGCGGCTGTCGTCCTGAGTCACCCGCTGGTCATGGCAGGTGGCCGCGTCAGCGGTGACGACCGCAGACCGCCGTGGCAGGAGCAGCGCGCTGACGTCCGCACCGATGTGGGTGGGACGTTCCCCGCGACCGCAGGCAATGAGTTCGCGCTTGCCATGAGCTCCGCTGAAGACCATCAGCGATTCCAGCCCGGCGTTGTTCGCACCCACGATGTCGGTGTCGATCCGGTCGCCGACGAAGAGCGGACGCTCCGCCCCGGTCCGCCGGACGGCCTCGGCCATCATGGGCCGGTGCGGCTTGCCGAAGGTGGTCGGGCTGCCGCCGATCGCGGTGGACACGGCCGCGATCATCGCCCCGGCGCCCGGGACCAGCCCTCGGTCGGTCGGACGCGACGCGTCGTCGTTGGTGGCGTACCAGATCGCGCCGCGCGCGATGGCCAGGCAGACCTCGTCCAGCATCGGCCAGCCCAGCACCGGGTCGTAGCCCTGCAGCACGGCGACGGGATCGTCGTCCGCGCTGGCCACCGGACTGAGCCCGGCCTCCGCTATCAGACCGGCCAGGCTGGCACTGCCGGCCACCAGTACCTTCGCTCCCGGGGGCAGCACCTCGGCGAGCCCGCCGGCCGCCACCTGGGCGCTGGTCAGCACATTGTCCAGGCCGGCGACGAAGCCGAGTCCCTGGAGTTGCCTGACTACCGTCTCCGCGGCTCGCGCGGCGTTGTTGGTGACGTACATCACCGCTTTGTTGGAGGCGGCCAGTTCCGCCATGGTCGCCGCAGCGCCCGGCACGGCGAGCGGGCCGAGGTAGATCACCCCGTCGAGGTCGAAGAGCGCGGCGTCGTAACCGTCGATCAGTCGGGGGGCCGGCTGCTCAGTCATCGGGTTCCTCCTCGGCGGTCTCGGGTTCCTCGGGTTCGTCCTCGCTGTCGTCGAAGATGATCGTCACGCCCTGCAGCGCCGCGGCCCGCTCCTCGGCGTCGGTGAGCTGGTCGACGTCGAGCACCGCCGCCGAACTGAACCAGCGTTCGGCCAGGTCGGTCTCACCGGCCGCCTCCAGTAGATCGGCGTAGGCGAAGCGCAGTCGTGCCCTGGCCAGCTTGGGCCCGCGGGTGCCGATCCGCTCCAGCTCGGCGCGGAGCAGCCGCAGCGCTTCATCGGACTGACCGGCGTCCACCCGGACACCCGCCTCGACCAGGCGCAACTCCACGGTCTGGGTAACGTCGGGCTGGGCTGCCAGCCCTTCCTTGATCAGCTTCAGCGCCGCGTGCGGCCTGCCCAGCGCGCGCTCGCAATCGGCCATCGCCGGCAGGTACTCGGTGGTGCCGCTCATCCGGCGCAGCGCGCGGAACTCGTTCAGGGCGATGTCGTAATGACCGGCCGCGTAGGCGGTTTCGCCGGTGGCCTCACGAGTCACCGGGAGCCGTGCGGCCCGGCGACGGGCGGCTTCAGCATGGGCATAGGCCAGTTCCGGGTCGATGTCGATCAACTGACCGGCCATCAGCAGGTGGGCGCCCACCACCTCCGCATGCTCGGAGGTCAGGCTGCGCAGTTCGGCGCGCACCCCCCGCGGAAGTGCCTTCAGGTCGAGCCCGACGGGCGTTGCGGGCTCGTTCGGCTTGGCAGCGAGGCCGGGATGCAGTGGTTCGCGTTCCTCATCGCGGCGCTGCGGACGCTGCCGCGACTCCCCGCCGCGGGGGGAGTCCGCCGGTCGGCCCTCGCGGCGCCTGTCGCGGTCCTCGCGCGTCCGGGCTCCCGGTGCGCCCCCGGAGCGTGCGCCGGCCCTCGGCCCGCGTCCATCGCCGGTCTGCGACCGACCGGCGTAGCCCCCGCCTGCGCTCCGGGCCCGATCTGTGCGGGGCTTGCGGTCTTCCCCGGCCGCTCCTGGACGCCCACCGGTCCACGGCTTGCGCTCACCGCCCGACGCCTCCGCGCGCCCTCGCGGGACGTAACCCCCGCTGGCGCTCCGGGCCTGACCGGCACGAGGCTTGCGGGCTTCACCGGCCCCGGTCGGCCGGCCGCGACCGGAGTCGGCTCCACCCGGACGACCGCCGGCCCACGGCCTGCGCTCCTCACTGCCCTGCGATCGACCGGCATAGCCACCACCGGCGGCTCCACCCGGACGACCGCCGTTCCACGACCTTCGCTCATCGCCGGCCGCCTCCGAACGTCCTCGCGGAGCATAGCCCCCGCCGGCGCTCCGGGCCTGCCCGGCGCGGGGCTTGCGCCCCTCACCGGCTCCGGTCGGCCGGCCGCGGCCATAGTCGGCTCCAGCGGTCCCCCGGGCACCGCTGCCGCGAGGCGTGCGATCAGCGCCTGAGGTCTTCGACCAACCGCGGTCGTCCCGCGCGGCTCCGGCCCGCCGGGCACCGGTCGCGCGCGGCTTGCGATCGAACTCGGCCGCCCGGTTCCCGCGCGCGGTGGGCGAGCCGGAGCGTCCGGCGGCACTCGGCCTGCGCTCCTCCCCATCGGCAGCGGGCCTGCCGCGACCCGGCGGGGAGCCCTGCCGGCGCGCGCCACGGGGTGCACCGCCCGAGGCCGGACGGCTGCGGAAGTCGTTGTCGCCGCGTGACCGGGAGGATCCGGCGCCCGCGCCCCGCGGTGGCCCCGAGCGACCCTCGGCAGGCTTGCGGGGGCCGCCCTTGCCGGTGCCGGAGCCCTGGCCACCGGACCGGGGCTTGCCCGATCCGCCTGCGCGGCGGTTGGGCCGCCCGTCCCCGGAACCTGACTGGTCCACTCGTCCGTCCTCTCGCCGCGATCAACCACCCAAACCTACAGCACCCCCGCGCGGACCTGCCGCACGAGGGTGCCGGAGCGACGAGGCCTCAGCTGACCTTGGTGCGCCGCTTCGAGAGCAGGTCGAAAGCGACCGCCGCGAGCAGCACCAGCCCCTTGACCACCTGCTGCCAGGCGGACGGCACACCGACGATGGACAGGCCCATGTTGAGCACGCCCATGATCAACGCACCCACCATGGCGCCGGAGATCCGGCCGATGCCGCCCGTGACCGCCGTGCCGCCGATGAAGCAGGCTGCGATCGCGTCCAACTCGTAGCTCTGACCGGCGGTCGAGGTCGCAGCATTCGCCCGGGAGGTGACCACCACCGCCGCCACCGCGGCCAGCATCCCCATGTGGACGAAGATCATGAAGTTCGTCCTGGCGGTGTTGATGCCCGACAGGATGGCGGCGTTCAAATTGCCGCCGATCGCGTAGATGTGGCGGCCGAAGACCGTCCGGTTCAGCACGAAGCTGTAGACGAAGATCAGCACACCCACGATGACCAGCACGATCGGGGTGCCACCGGCGCTGAGCGCCAACAGCGCGGCCAGCCCGAGCATGGCCGCTGCGATCACCACGAGCTTCACGATCAGCAGGCCGATCGGCTCGGGTGCGATGCCGTGACGAACCTGCGAGGCGCGCGCCTGCAGTTGCGACCACACCAGTCCGGCGACACCGATCGCGCCGACCACCAGGGTCACCACATCGAACCTGCCGGCGAAGCCGAACAGGTTCGGCAGGGAGCCGGCAGCGATCGCGACGAAGCCCTGGTCGAAGCCGGCCATCGTGAACCCGGCGATCACGATCGCCAATCCGCGGAACACCAGCATGCCGGCCAGCGTCACGATGAAGGCCGGGATGCGGACGTAGGCGACCCAGAAGCCGTGCCAGGCGCCGACCACCGCGCCGAGCGCAAGTGCCAGCAGCACCGCTCCCAGCCAGGGCCAGTTCCAGTGGTACATGGCCCAGCCCAGGACACCACCGATGAAGGCGACCAGCGAACCGACGGACAAGTCGATGTGACCGGCCACGATGACCATCACCATGCCGATCGCGAGGATCAGCACATAGGCGTTCTGGCCGATCAGCGCCGAGACGTTGTCCGGCCATAGCAGCCTGCCACCGGTGAGGACGTTGAATACCACGATCACCAGCACCAGCGCGGCCATGATGCCGTACTGGCGCAGATTGCTCCGCAGCGATTCCTGGATGGAGGTCTGGCGCAGGTTGCTGCGCTGCGATTCCTGAACAGAGGTCATCGGTGTCTTCCTAGGTCTCCTGGGTCATGAGCTTCATCAGGTGTTCCTGAGTCGCATCGGCCCGGTCGACATCGCCAGTGATGCGGCCTTCGCTCAGGGTATAGATCCGATCGCAGATGCCGATCAGTTCGGGCAGTTCGGAGGAGATCACAAGAACAGCCCTGCCCTGGTCGGCCAACTGGTTGATGATGGCATAGATCTCGTACTTGGCGCCCACGTCGATACCGCGGGTCGGCTCGTCGAGGATGAGCACCTCGGGGTCGGTGAACACCCACTTCGACAGCGCCACCTTCTGCTGATTCCCGCCGGAGAGCTTGAGCACCTGAGCCTCGACCGTGGGGGTCTTGACGCGGAGACCCTCCCGCAGTTGGTTGGCCGCCACCGTCTCGGCGTTCGGCTCGATGACGCCGCGACTGGAGACCTTCCGCATCGCGGCCGCGGTCATGTTCTCCTTGACCGACTGGATGAGATTCAGCCCGTACCGCTTGCGATCCTCGGTGACGTAGGCGATGCCATGCGCGACCGCCTGCCCGACCGTGCGCAGTTCCACCGGCCGGCCGTTGCGGTAGACCGTTCCGGTGATATCGCGGCCGTAGGTCTGCCCGAACACGCTCATGGCCAGTTCGGTGCGCCCCGAACCCATCAGCCCGGCCAGTCCGACGATCTCGCCGGCCCGCACGGTCAGCGACGCGCCGTCCACCATCTTGCGCCCGACGTCGACCGGGTGGTGGACGGTCCAGTCCTCGATCCGGAAGGCCTCCTCGCCGAGCCTGGCCTCCGGCGCGCTCCGCTCGGGGAACCGGCTGTTCATCTCCCGTCCGACCATTCCCTTGATCAGGCGCTCCTCGGTGATCCCGTCGACCGCCTGGAGGGTCTCGATGACCCGGCCGTCGCGAATGATCGTGATCGCATCGGCGATCGACAGCACCTCGCCGAGCTTGTGGGAGATGATGATGCAGGTGACGCCCTGATCGCGCAGCGCGCGGACCAGGTTGAGCAGGTGATCGGAGTCGTCGTCGTTCAGGGCCGCGGTGGGCTCGTCCAGGATCAACAGCTCGACCCGCTTGGCCAGCGCCTTGGCGATCTCCACCAACTGCTGCTTGCCGACCCCGATGTCCACGATGCGGGTCCGGGGGTGTTCTTCCAGGCCAACCCGGGCCAGCAGCCCGGCGGCGTCGCGTTCCGCCTGGGACCAGTCGATGACGCCCAGGCGGGCAGGCTCGTTGCCCAGGAAGATGTTCTCGGTGATCGACAGGAACGGCACCAGGGCCAGCTCCTGATGGATGATCACGATGCCGCGCTCCTCCGAGTCGCGGATGGTGCGGAACTCGCAGACGTCGCCGTCGTAGTGGATGTCTCCGGTGTAGCTCCCGTGCGGATGCACGCCGGAGAGGATCTTCATCAGAGTGGACTTGCCGGCGCCGTTCTCGCCGCAGATGGCGTGGATCTCGCCCCGCTTGACGGTCAGGGTGACATCCTCCAACGCCTTGACGCCCGGGAACTCCATGGAGATCCCGGTCATCTGCAGGATGTCCGGTTCTTCGGTCATCGCTCGCCTCTTCGACCTTGAGGTGGACTCGGGACTCGCGGCGGGCCGGGGAGTGAAGGGCCCCGGCCCGCCGCGGAGAAATGCTAGTACTACCGACGTGTCACTGAAGCTGATCGGCCTTGATGAAGCCGGAGTCGACCAGCTTCGTCTGCACCGTGTCCTTCACCACGACCTCGGGGTCGAGCAGGTAGGAAGGCACGACCTTCTCACCGTTGTCGTAGTCGGTGGTGTTGTTGATGGTCACTTCCTTGCCCTGAGCGATCTCATCGACCATGGTGGCGACCCGCTTGGCGAGTTCGCGGGTGTCCTTCCAGACCGTCATCGACTGCTTGCCGGCCAGGATGTTCTTCACGTTGGCCACGTCGCCGTCCTGCCCGGTCAGCACCGGCCAGTCTCCGTCAACGGTGTAGCCCGCGGTTTCGAGTGCCTGCGCGATGCCCAACGCCAGCGAATCGTTCGGCGACAGCACGACATCGACCTTCTTGTCGGTGTAGAACGAGTTCAGCCGGTTCTCCATCTCGCTCTGCGCGGAGGCCGACTTCCACTCCAGGATGCCGATGTCCTGCCAGTTCCCCGAGGCCTTCTTGCCGGTCTCGGAGTTGATGACGAGCTTGCCCGAGTCGACGTACGGCTTCAGCTGATCCCACGCCCCGCCGAAGAACAACGAGGCGTTGTTGTCATCGGGGGATCCCGCGAACGGCTCGAAGTTCAACGGGCCGGCGGCGGAATCGAGCTGCAGGGCCTCCTTGATGAAGGTGCCCTGGAGTTCGCCGACCTTGTAGTTGTCGAAGGTCGCGTAGTAGTCGAGATTCGGGGTGTTCAGGATCAGGCGGTCGTAGGCGATGATCTTGATGCCCTTGTCGGCGGCCTTCTGCAGGGTCGGGCCGAGGGTCTTTCCGTCGATCGACGCGATCACCAGCACCTTGGCGCCCGCGTTGATCTGGTTCTCGAGCTGCTGGATCTGCAGTTCGTTCTTGTTGTCGGCGTAGTCGAGCATGGTCTGGTAGCCCATTTCCTCGAGCTGGGCCTTCAGGCCCGCGCCGTCGTTGTTCCAGCGCTCCAAGCTCACCGTCGGCATGGTGATGCCGATCAGCGGCTTCTCAGTGCTCGTCGCCTCGCCACCGGTGGCGGTCGGCGCGGGCTCGGGGGCGCGCTCTGCCGAACACCCGGTCACCATGCCGAAGGCAATGGCCAGCCCGGCGAACAGTGCCGCAGACTTGCGGATAGCCATAGGGAGTCCCTCCTGTTGAAATCACTGGACCCAGCCCAACGGTGGGAGAGGCCCTGGGGATCACCCCCCGTCCTTGGGAGGCGAGACCAACGCTAGTGCAGTTGTCTTTAGGTCTCAAACTCATGATGGGATGTAACCGAATCGTTACTTGATCTCCCAAACACAGCGTACGGCTCGTGTCCAGCTCCTGTGGGCGATCGGGCACAGGGCGGTAAGATGCCCACCATGGCCATTCCGCGGGTGCCGCCTGGCTCACAGAGTTCGCTTCGTGAAGCGAACCGCGCCCGCATTCTCAACACGATCAAGCAACTCGGGGCGATGACCCAGGTCGAGTTGGCGGACGCGACCGGTCTCTCTCCCGCCACGGTGTCGATCATCGTCAATGAGCTCGCCGCCTCCGGCCTGCTGACCACCGCCCAGATCACCCGCTCCGGAAGGCGCGCCACCCAGGTCGCGATGTCGCGTGGGCTGGGACTGGTCGCCGGAGTGCACTTCTCCTCCCGGTCGCTGCGACTGGTCCTGTGCGACCCGCTGGGCAGCGTGGTCGCCGTCCAGCGGATGCCGCTGCCCACCGATCATCGCGCCGACACCACCATGGATCAGGCAGCCGGACTGCTGCACGACATGCTGACCGATGTCGAAGCCGAACGTGGCGATCTGCAGGGTGTCGGGGCCGGGATCTGCGCTCCCTACGATCCGGAGACCGACATGCTGTCGGTGCCCGGGTTGCTCCGCGGCTGGGACGAAGTGAAGATCTCCGACTCGCTGTCACGTCGCCTCGGCGTCCCGGTGGTGGCCGACAACGACGCCAACCTGGCCATGCTGGCCGAATCCCGTTTCGGCATCGCCAAGGGAGTCTCGTCGGCCGTCTTCGTCACCATCAGCCACGGCATCGGCGCCGGGATCATGGCCCACGGCCGGATCCTGCGGGGCCACGCCGGCCTCGCGGGTGAGATCGGACATGTCCGCGTGGTCGACAACGGACAGCTCTGCCGGTGTGGCAACCGAGGCTGCCTGGAGATGGTGGTCAACGCCACGGCGATCGCCGCGGCGCTCCGCAACACGGTCGGCTCCGTCACCCTGCGGGACATCATCGCGATGGCTCGTCAGGGCGACATCGGAGCGACTCGCGTGATCGCGGACGCCGCTCAGCACATCGGCTTCGCCATCGCCGCGCTGAGCAACGTGGTAAGCCCCGAGCTGACCGTGATCGGTGGCGAACTGGCGGCCGCCGGCGGCATTCTCACGGTGCCGCTGGAAGCCGCGCTCGAGCGCCACAGCCTGCACAATCCGCTGAACCCGCCCCGGGTGCACCTCTCCGAGCTGGGCACCGACGCCTCGGCGCTCGGAGCCGCGGCATTCGCGATCGATTCCGTCTTCCAGGCCGCCGTCACCAATCAGGCCACCGCATGACCGCGCTCCGCGACAGCCCAGTAACTGCCTTCGACCCACCCGGACCCCGGTCGGCGCAGCCGGCAGCGCGCCTCCCGGTGCTCGCGCTCCGTCAGGTGAGCAAGTCCTTCCATTCGGTGCGCGCCCTGGAGCAGATCGACTTCGACATCCATCCCCGCGAGGTGGTGGCGGTGGTCGGCGACAATGCCGCAGGCAAGTCCGTCCTGGCCAAGACGATCGCAGGGGTGTACCAGCCCGACTCGGGCGACATCTACTGGGAGGGACGTCCCACCAGCCTTCCCAACCCGTCAGCCGCCTACGAGATGGGAATCGCCTCGGTATTCCAGGAGCTCGCGCTCTGCGACAACCTTTCCATCGTGCAGAACCTCTTCCTGGGACGCGAACTGGCTCGTTCCACGGTGCTCGCCGATGATCAGATGGACGAGATCGCGCGCCGGATCCTTTCCGACCTCGGTGCCAGGCTCCCTCCGGTCCGAACCCTGGTCGCCCACCTCTCCGCCGGCCAGCGACAGACGACCGCGATCGCGCGAGCCCTGCTCGGCTCGCCCAAGGTGGTCGTGATGGACGAGCCGACCAGCTCGCTCTCCATCGCCCAGACAGCTGAGGTGCTGAACCTCATCGAGCACCTGCGCGATCTCGGGTACGGCGTCATGCTCATCTCGCACACGCTGACCGATGTGCGTGCGGTGGCGGACCGGCTGGTGGTGATGCGGCATGGCCGCATCGTCGGGGACGCCCACATGGAGGATGTCACCTACGAGGACATCATCGCCGCGATAACCGGCGTCCCCAACGAGCTCACCAGGGCGACTCGGCAGCGCGGAACGCTGTTGCCCCCCATGCTCAGCGTGGTGCGCGATTCATCAGCCTGAGGGTCGATCCCCCATGCCCGCAGAAAGCACAACACCCCCGCGAACCGAAGTTCGCGGGGGTGTTGAAATGTCCGGCGATGTCCTACTCTCCCACAGGTTCCCACCTGCAGTACCATCGGCGCTGAAGGCCTTAGCTTCCGGGTTCGGAATGGAGCCGGGCGTTTCCCCTTCGCCATGATCACCGTAACTCTATGGAGTTGTATCGGTCTCGATCTCTCTCGAGTACCCGACCGTTACTCGAGAACCGCACAGTGGACGCGTAGCACCTTTGTAGGAAACAAGCCCTCGGCCTATTAGTATCGGTCAGCTCCATGCATTGCTGCACTTCCACATCCGACCTATCAACCCGGTGGTCTTCCGGGGGCCTTACCAGATTAACTCTGTGGGAACCCTCATCTTGAGACGCGCTTCCCGCTTAGATGCTTTCAGCGGTTATCGTTTCCAAACGTAGCCAACCAGCCGTGCTCTTGGCAGAACAACTGGCACACCAGAGGTTTGTCCGTCCCGGTCCTCTCGTACTAAGGACAGCCTCTCTCAAGATTCCTACGCGCGCAGCGGATAGGGACCGAACTGTCTCACGACGTTCTAAACCCAGCTCGCGTGCCGCTTTAATGGGCG
>CAYSZZ010000005.1:102547-148698 GCA_964435735.1 uncultured Propionibacteriaceae bacterium | reverse complement strand
CTCCGAGACCCAGGGCGGGCGCGACGCGAGCGAGGCCGACATCTCGCGGCGCAAGCTGCGCTCGTGGTTCCTGCCGCCGTTCGAGCGGGTGGCGCGCGAGGGCTGCGGGTCGTTCATGCTCGGCTATCAGACCACCGACGGGGTGCCGATCACGCTGAACTCCTGGCTGCTGGACGAGGTGCTGCGCGGCGAGTGGGGCTACACCGGCACGCTGGTGACCGACTGGGACAATGTCGGCCGGATGGTCTGGGAGCAGAAGATCCAGCCCGACTACGCCCACGCCGCCGCGGCCGCGGTGAAGGCCGGCAACGACGTCATCATGACCACCCCGGAGTTCCACGCCGGCGCGCTGGAGGCGATCGAGCGCGGGATGCTGGCCGAATCCGACCTGGATGCCGCGGTGGCCCGCATCCTGCGGCTGAAGTTCGAGCTCGGGCTGTTCGAGAACCCCCGCCATCCGGACATCGAGCGGCAGCGGCTGGTGATCGGGTGCGATGCGCACACCGAGCTGAACCTCGAGGTGGCCCGGCGGTCGCTGGTGCTGCTGCGCAACGACGGGGTGCTGCCGCTGCCCGCGGAACCTGCCACCCGTACGGTGGCCGTCGTCGGGCCGCTGGCCGACGACGCCCAGACCCAGCTCGGAGACTGGGCGGGCTCCTCCGGCCAGGCCGACTGGCTGCCCGACGGGCAGCCGCGGGAACAGATCGTCACCGTGCTGGACGGCCTGCGCTCGCTGGCGCCTTCCGGCTGGGAGGTCCGGCATGCCCGGGGCGCCGACATCCTCACCCTCGAGCCGGATCCGGAGGGCCCGCTCCTGCCCGACGGCCAGCCCCGTCCGCCGCTGGTGACGCCGTGCGAGCCGGATGCCCGGCTGATCGCGGAGGCGGTCGCCGCCGCCGAGGCTTCGGACTACGTGGTCGCGGTGGTCGGCGACCGGATCGAACTGGTCGGCGAGGGGCGTTCGA
The DNA here is from genome assembly GCA_964435735.1 of uncultured Propionibacteriaceae bacterium. GTDB lineage: Bacteria > Actinomycetota > Actinomycetes > Propionibacteriales > Propionibacteriaceae > Propionicimonas. Next base: position 147,733 of record CAYSZZ010000005.1, on the reverse strand, counting down.
CAGCCACGCTGGAGCTGATCGGCGGGCAGCTCGCGCTGCTGGAGGCGCTGGCCGGCACCGGGAAGCCGCTGGTGGTGGTGCTGCTGGCGTCCAAGCCGCTGGTGCTGCCGCCGTCGGTGCTGGAGTCGTCCGCCCTGGTCTGGGCGGCCAGCCCCGGGATGCAGGGTGGCCGGGCGATCGCCGAGCTGCTGCTCGGGATGATCGAGCCGAGTGGCCGGCTGCCGATCTCGTTCGCCCGCCATGTCGGCCAGCAGCCGACCTACTACAACCAGATCCGCGGCCAGCACGGCCACCGGTATGCCGACCTGACCCAGGATCCGGCCTTCGCCTTCGGCGACGGGCTCTCCTACACCACGGTGGCGTACTCCGGCCTCGAGCTCCTCCCGGCCGGTTTCCGGGGGGGTTCCGGCACGCCGCCGAGGTACGCCACCACCGATACATTGCGTGCCCGGGTGACGGTGTCGAACACCGGCTCGCGACCAGTGCGCGAGACCGTGCAGGTCTACGTCAGCGATCTGGTGACCTCGGCGAGCTGGGCCGATCAGGAGTTGAAGGCCTTCCGGCAGGTGGAGCTGGCGTCAGGCGAGTCCCGGACGGTCGACCTCGAGCTGCCCGTCGCGGCCTGCACCATCGTGAACGCCGCTGGCCTCCGGGTCGTCGAGGCCGGGGAGTTCGAGCTGCGGGTCGGGCCGTCCTCGCGCTCCGGGACGCAGCTGCGTACCCGGTTCATCGTGGCCTGATCCGGCGGTCCTCCGGGGCCGGTCGTTCCGCGAGGGCCGGTCCCGGAGTCGCTACCCTGGCGGGGTGACCGGGTTCCTCTTCGTCTTCTTCCTGCTGGCTGTGCTCACCGTCGTCGCTGCTGTCGTCGTCGTGGCCGTCCTGATCGGCAAGGCCACCCAGCAGCGTCGGATCGACGCGAACGCGCCGCGGCTGCGGGCCGAGGCGCTGGTGGTCGACAAGCGCTCCGAGATCCTCGGCGGCGGCGAGACGGTGAACACCCAGCGCTACTTCGTCACCTTCGAGTTCCCGGACGGCAACCGCGCCGAACTGTCGGTCAGCGGACCCGAGTCCGGCATGCTCACCCCAGGCGACCGGGGGACGCTGGAGTGGCAGGGACGGCGGTTCGTCGGCTTCGCCCGCCAGATCCTGCGCTGAGGCACCCCACCGCCTCGGCCGAGCGGTGAGCCGCGCCCCACGGGCGCGCCACCCGGGTCAAGAGGCCGAACTGGGCCCTCTGTGACCGAAGTACCAATCGTCCACCCGCTGGCTCAGTTCGAGAAAGCCCGGATCCAGTCCTCGCGCGCTCGCCAGCCGGGGCTCGGTGACCTCCACCACCGGGGGCGCCCAGGCGTCGCGGACCTCCGCGACGCCGGTCTGCCGCAGCACTGCCGCGGCCTGTACACACGCCCCCCGGGCGGTGGCCTCGGGTGCGTCAACGGTCACCACCGGCGCCCCGCAACGATCGGCGATGAACTGCCGGTAGGCCCGCGACCGGGATCCTCCGCCGATCGCCACCACGCGCTCGGTGATCGGGCGTCCGGCGAGTTCCTGCAAGGTCTCCATTCCCCGCACAAGCCCTTGGACGACGCCGTCGTACGCCGCCCTGGCCAGCTGCTCCCGGCTGGTGTCGCTACGCAGTCCGGCCAGCGTACCGGTGGCCCCCGGGCGCATCGGGGTGCGCTCGCCGTCAAGGTAGGCCAGCAGGACCGGCCCGGCAGAGCCGGGTGCCGACAGCGCCAGGTCGTCCAGGGTGGGTAGATCGACCCCCAGGAAGTAGGCGAATCGATCGGTGACCTTGGTGCAGTTCAGGGTGCAGATCAGCGGTAGATAGGCGCCGGTGGTGTCGCAGACGTAGTCGACTGCCCAATCCCGGATCTCGCTCTCCGGCAGCTCCGCGGGGGTGAACACCACACCCGAGGTGCCCAGGCTGAAGGCCACCTCGCCCGCCCGCAGCCCGATCCCGACGGCCGCCAGGTGCTGATCGCCCCCACCCGGGCCCACCACCACGTCGGGGTCGAGCCCGAGTTCGGCAGCGACCCCGGCCCGTACCGTTCCGGCGGCCTCGGCCGGCGCCAGCACCCGCGGAAAGGCCTCCTCCCAGGCAATCGCATCGCTCACGTGTGCTGCCAGCAGGTCGGGGCGCCAGCGGCCCTCGTGGGCGCTGTAGTAGCCGGTGCCCGAAGCGTTCGAGCGATCGGTGACGTGCTCGCCGGTCAGCGCGAAGGTCATCCAGTCGCCCGGCACCATCAGTCTCCTGATCCGGGCGAGCCGCTCCGGCTCGTGGTCGGCCAGCCAGGCCAGCTTCGCGATCGTCAGGGCCGGGTTGAGCGGCAGCAGCACCTGCTGCACCCAGTACTGCGCACCCCTCTCACCCAGCAACCGCTCCACCTGCGGCGCCGCGGTGGTGTCGTTCCACAGCTTCACTGGGCGCACGAGCGCATCCTCGGCACCCAGCGCGACCAGTCCGTGGCATTGCGCTCCGACGCTGATCGCCCGGATGGCACGGGAATCGACGCCCGCGTTCTCGACCGCCTGCCGCAGCGCGATGGCGAAGGCATCCCACCAGTCGGTGGTCAGCTGCTCGCTGACCGGCGGATAGGTGGGTGGGTGCGGGCTCCGGCCGGTACCCAGCAGCACGCCGGTCGCGGCGTCACGGAGTTCGACCGTGCAGGACTGGGTCGAGGAGTCGACCCCTGCCACTAACTCGCGCATCGCGGGCTCAGCTGTCCGATCCCGGAGCGGGAAGGCCCTCGAGTTCGGTGGGCAGGTCCTCGCGCTTGCCGACCGCACCCAGTGGATGGGTGAACAGCACATCGGACCAGGTGTAGCCGCGCATCCGCATCAGGGCGACCGCCAGGCAGTCTCCCCAGACCGCGTGCATCAGCGTCGAGCCCATGGCGATCACGTTACCGGGGTCGACCTCGTCGCCCACCTCGAAATACTGGACGTAGTCGGCCAGGCGGGCGAGGTCGGTCGACCGCTCGCTGGTGAGCGCGATCACCTTGACACCGCGCTCCTGCGCACGTCGCGCCAGGTTGTTGATTTCGTCGGATCCGCCGCCCTTGGAGATGGCGATCAGCAGGTCGGTCCTGCGCAGCGCGCCCATGGTGCCGTGCAGCGCGTCGGACGGCTGCACGAAGACAGCTGGGGTCCCGCTGACGGAGAAGAGGTGTGCCATCCGCCGGGCGATACTGCCGGAAGTGCCCGAACCCGTGACGAACACCTTCCCGGTGCAGTGCAGCATCACTTCGATGATCGCGGTGGTGGTGTCGTCGAACACGTCGATCACGCTGCGTACGGCGGCCGCCTCCAGTTCGATGCGCTCCTTCGCGGCGTCAAGGATGTGCTGGTCGATCATGTCGTTCCTCAAGGGTGGGGTCAGGCCGCTTCCCAGGCGGCGTGACGCAGGTCGGTAACGGAGAGGTTGGCGGCTGGGACCATCGCTCCGGTGCAGGTGCCGGCGGTGAAGGTGACCACCTCGTCGGCGACCTCCAACACCTCCTCCTCTTCGCTGGAGACCACGATCACCGCCAGGCCGCTGTGATGGGCGAGCTGGCGCAGGAGCTGGTGGATTTCCGCCTTCACGCCGAGATCGACACCCTTGGTCGGTTCGTCGAGCAGCAGCACCTTGGGCTGCTGGGCGAGCGCCCGCGCCAGCAGCACCTTCTGTTGGTTGCCGCCGGAGAGCGTGACCACCGGATTGTCGACGTCGCCGCGAATCGACAGCGAGCCGAGCAGCGTGGCCGCCTCCTTGCGCATCCTGCGCCGGTCCAGCAGTCCGCCGCGGGCGTACCGCTTGAGGATCGGCAACGACACGTTGGTGAGCGAGTTCAGCCCCGGCACGATGCCGTCGATCTTGCGTTCCTCGGTGAGATAGACCACCCCGTGGCGTTGGGCATCGGCTGGTCCTTTCGGGCGGTACTCCCTGCCGAAGAGCCGCAGCGATCCAGCCTGAATCTTGTGCAGGCCCAGCAGGGTGCGCAGGAACTCGGTGCGGCCGGAGCCGACCAACCCGTAGATGCCCAGCACCCGTCCCTCGCGGGCGATCAGGGAGACATCCTCCAACTCGGGAGTCCTGATGTGCTCGGCCTCCAGGGCGATGGTCCCCGGCGCATCCTCGGTGTTCGCGGCCGCGAAATCCGCAGCCTTCGAGGTAGGCGCCGCGGATTCGTCCAGATCGGCGCCGGCGATGGCACGGATGACCTCGCGCCGGTTGACCCGCTCGACCGGGCCCTGGATCTGCACCCGGCCATCAACCAGCGCCACCACCTCGTCGGAGACCTCGAACAGTTCGTCGAGCTTATGGTTGATGAAGACGATGCCGAGGCCTTCCTCGGTCGCCAGGTGCTTCACGATCTTCAGCAGCGACTCGACCTGATCGCCCTCCAGGCTGGTGGTGGGCTCGTCCAGCAGCAGGAAGCGGGCGTTGCGTGAGGTCGCGATCGCGATCTCCAGCAGCTGGCGGGTGGCGACCGGGTACTCCCCCACCTTGCGCCCGGCCCGGGCGTCGATCCCGAACCGTTCGATCAGCTCCTGGGTGGCCTTGCGCATGGTGCGCTTGGCCAGCACACCCCGCGAACGCTCCTCACGTCCCAGGAAGGTGTTCTCGGTCACGGTCAGGTTGGGCAGCAACGACAGTTCCTGGTACACCGTCGAAATGCCATGGTCGATGGCTGCCGCTGGGCTGGAGAAGGAGACCCGCTGATCGCCGATCAGGAGCTCGCCGCCGTCGGGCTGATAGGCGCCCGACAGCACCTTCAGCAGCGTCGACTTGCCGGCACCGTTGTGCCCCACCAGCCCGACCACCCGGCCGGGGGTGACGGTGAGATCCACGCCGTCCAGCGCGGGAACCCCCGCGAAGAGCTTGCGGATCCCGACCGCGCGTAGCGCCTGATCGCTCACGACTTCTCCTCTCGATCCCTGCGGCAGCCCTCGATGTCAGCCGACGAAGCCGGGGCCGGGGACCTCAGGCTTGAGGAACAGCTTCAGCGGGCGCAGGATCTCGGCCTCGACCGTGCCGCCGCCCTTCCAGGTCACGATCTCCTGGACGACGCGACGGCCGTAGTCCTCGGGCTCCTGGGCGACGCAGGCCGGGTAGGTGTCGGTGAGCGGCTCCTCGGCCGCGCAGAAGCCGTAGACCTTCACGTCCATGCCCTCGGTGGCCTGGATGGCGCCGTAGGCCGCGGGGCCGGTAGAGGCGAAGATCACATTGATCTCCGGGTGGCCCTGCATCATCTCGGAGGTGACTCGCAGCGAGTCGTCCGGCTTCACATTGCCGTCGACGGTGGCCACGATCTCGGCGTTCGGGTTCTGCTTGATGGTCTCGGTGAAGCCCTCGTCCCGCACCACCACCGGCACCTCGTCCGGCTCGGAGACGAAGCCGATCTTCAGCTCGGCGTCCGCCCCCAGGTCCTTCAGCACCTGCTCGGCGGTCTGCTGGCCGCCGGCGCGGTTGTCAGCGCCGAGGTACTGGATGATGGTCGCGTTCTGGGCCTTGAGGGCGTCCTCGTTCAGCGTCACGTTGACGGTGAACACCGGCACCCCGGCGTTGTTGGCCTCGCGGACGATGGCCGCCGCCGGCTCGGACTTGACCGCGTTCAGTGCGAGCGCGCACGGCTTCTTCTGAAGCATTGCCTGGACTTGGGCGAGTTGGTTGGCGTCGTCATCGCCGGCCACCTGCACCTCCACGTTGAAGCCGGCCTTCTCACCCTCGTCCTCGAAGCCGGCCTTCATGGCGACGTAGTAGGGGTTGGTGAGGTTGGGCAGCGCGACGGCCAGGTAGGGATTGGCCTCGCCGCAGGCGGCGGGGATGGCCGAGCCGGCGGCCGTCTCCGTGGCCCCCGGGCTGGCCGGCGTCTGCTGCTGGCCGGTGCCGGTGTCGAGGCCGGCACAACCGGCGGCGAGGATGAGCGCGCCGGCGGCCAGGAGAGCAGCCGGGAGTCGCGTCGATTTCAACATGTCTTGCTCCTACTCTTTGGATGGAATCGGGGTTTGCGCAGTGGAATCCTGCGGGCTGGGGGGAGGAGGGGGTTCGCCGGAGGGACTTCGCCCGCCGAGCAGGCGACGCAGGCCTTCAGAGAGCGTGAACTCGCGCCGGACGGCGTCCAGGCTGACCCCGAGCAGGATGATCACGCCGATCACCAGCGGCTGCCAGAAGCTGTCGACGCCGACCACGTTCATGCCGTTGGAGACCGTGGCGATCAGGATCGCACCGAGCAGCGCGCCCAGGATGGTGCCGACCCCGCCGAAGAGGCTGACCCCACCCACCACCGCCGAGGCGATGCTGTAGAACTGCTCGTTGCCGGAGCCGGCGGTCGGGTAGCCGACCATCAGGCGGCTGGTGGTGATGATGCCCCCGATGCCCGCGCAGACTCCGGAGATGGCGTAGACGGTGAGGATCTTGCGGCCGATGTTGACGCCGGCCAGCCGGCTGGCGTCGGGGTTGCCACCGACGGCATAGATGTGGATGCCGGTGGGGGTCTGCCGGAGCACGACCATGAGGATGATCGCCGCGGCCGCCAGCATCAGCACCGGGATCGGAATGCCCAGATACGACCCGCGCCCGAAGACCGCGAAGGTCGGGTCGGCAACGCTGACCGAGCGCGCCCCGGTGAGGATCTGCGGGATCGCCGCCGAGATGCCGAAGGTGGAGAAGGTCACGATGAACGGCGGCAACTTGATGTAGTGGATGATCGCGCCGTTGACCAGTCCGACACCGAGCCCGGCAGCGATCGCGACCAATCCGGCCAGCCACCACGGCGCGCCCGAGTGCATGGCCAGCGCCGCCAGCATCCCGGTCAGTGCGATGTTGGAGCCGACCGAGAGATCGATGCCGCCGGTCAGCAGGACGAGCGTCTGGCCGAGCGCCAGGAATGCCACCACGGTGCCGTTGAGCATCAGCACTTGCACATTGCTGAGCGTCGCGAACTCCTTGGAGAGCAACGACATCACCAGTGCCACCAGCACCAGGACACCCAGGATCCCGATCTCATCGGGGAGACGACGCCGTTTCGCCATCAGCCATTTCCTCCTCACCGAGGTCACCTCGGATCCCAACCTAAGCCGCCACTCCACAACTCTGCAACACATGTTGTAGAACTGAGACTTAAGTGTGCGCTAGTATGCTCATATGAGCAGATCATCATCGGCGGCCAAGCGGGCCCGATCCCACCTGATGCTTGAGATCGCCCGGCGCTACTATCTGGCTGACGAGTCGAAGGTGCGGATCAGCGAGCAACTCGGGATCAGCCGCTTCAAGGTGGCACGGCTGCTCCAGGAGGCACGGGAGCGCGGCGTGGTGAAGATCACGCTCGATCACGGCGGCGAGGCCGACGAGGAACTCTCCCGGCACCTGGCCAGGCACCTCGGTCTCGACGTGGCGGTGGCGGTGGAGGCCTACGGCACGGTCGCCGAGGTACGCCGTACGGTCGGCCAGTACGCCGGTAGGGTGCTGGCGGACATCGTCCGCCCCGGGGAGACCCTCGGACTGGCCTGGGGCCGCACCCTCACCCACATGATCGAGAGCATCGATCATCTGCCGAGCGTCCAGATCCTCCAGCTCAACGGCGCCGTCGGACCGAGCCTGAGCCAGAGCCCGGTCGAACTCGCGCTCAAGGCATCGCTGATCAGCGGCAGCGACGCCAAGGCGATCATGGCGCCCCTCTACATCGACGACGCCGACGGCGTGCAGGTGATTCGCAGCCAGCCCTACATCAAGGCGGTTCTGGACAGCTTCGACACCCTCACCACGGCGGTCGTCGCGGTCGGCGCGATCGAAGCCGGCGGCGACGGGTCGACCAGCTCCCGACTGCTCCCGATGTTGCCGCAGGGCGTTCGCGAACGGCTGTTGCGCAGTGGCGCGGTCGCGGAGGCCTGTGGGCTCACCTTCGCCGCCGACGGCAGCCTGGCCTACCCCGAACTCGCGCGGGACCACATACTGGCGATCTCACCGCAACAGTTGCGCCGGGTTCCCCGGGTGATCGCTGTCGCCTCCGATCCCAGCAAGGCGCCGGCGGTCCTCGCCCTGCGACGGGCCGACGTGATCTCGGAGTTGGTGGTCGACGCCGAACTGGCCGAAGCCCTGCTTGCCCTGCCGGCCTTCGTCAAGGGGCGCGACGAAGCACCGTGGCCGGACTAGCGGCAACGGCTCGATTCAGCGCGCGGCAGCGACCACCGCGGCAAGCACGTCGGGATCGCTCAGGACTCGGAAGTGACCCATCGCCGCGACCGGGATGTTCGTGGCGCCTTCCAGGTGCGAGCCGGTCGGGATGTGCGGGTCGAAGGAGGGACAGATCGACGTGATCAGGTGATTGACCTCGGTGCGCTCGCGCAGGGCGACGATGGTGGCGTCGTCCGGGCTCAGCGCGCGCACCGTCCGGGAGGGAACCAGCCGGGCCAACACCGAGCCGGAGAAGGGCGTGGCGATCGCCACCATCCCGCGCACCCGGCGCTCGGCGTCGTCCAGCAGCACCTGCTTGCCGATCAGACCGCCCTTGCTGTGCGCGACGATCACCACGTCGTGGAGGTCCCGGGCGGCCAGGTAGGCCGAGGCCAGCGCGGCCCCCTCGGCCACCGTGACCATGTTGCGCTTCAGCTCGGGAAGCACGTGGACGGGATGCCCGGTGCCGCTCAGCCGATCCGCTACCGGCCGCATCACCGTCCACTCCTCCATCACACCGGGGATCAGCAGCACGGGGCTGAGCCAGCCGTGCAGGTATCCGTGGGGCACGTCCCTGCGGATGAAGCCGCGCCCGATGGCCCGGGTCACCCAGCGGTAGTCGGCACCCCAGTACCAGCCGCGACGCACCACACCGCGGACACGATCGAGGGCCCCCGCCGGGGGTTCGTCAGCGATGGGCATGCTCATCGACCAACTCGGCGATCGCGTGGGGAGCGGCGAACATCGTGGCGTGCGGCCCCGGAACGGTGGCGAACCAGCCGTGCCGGAACCGTCCGGCGAGTTGCTCGCCCCAAGCCAGTGGGACGATCGGGTCGTCGGTGCCGCAGATCACCAGCGTCCTGGCCTCCACCCGCTCGGCAATCGCCTCTATGTCGGCGCGCAGCAGGTGCGGCGTCTGCTGGATCATGTACGGCACGCCGGCACGGAACAGGTAGTCGTAGATGGCCAGCGCGGAGACCTGGGGCGGCTCCTTGAGCCCGTTGGCCAGCAGCAGGCCGGCGATCTTCGGCAGGCTCCGGGCACTCGGCGCGACCACCGGGGCGATCAGCACGATGTGATCGACCTGCTCGGGGTAGGACGCAGCCACTTCGGCGACGACCTGCGTCCCCATCGAGTGGCCGACCACCACCGGATGGTCGAGATCCTTCTCGGCCAGGTAGCGGCCGACCAGCCGCGCATGGTCGGCGATCGTCAGGTCGCGATCCGGACGCGGGGAGCGCCCGTAGCCGGCCAGGTCGATCAGGTGCACATCGCCATGCTTGGCCAACTCGACCGCCGCCGGGCCGTACGAGCGCGCCGAGACCCCGATCCCGTGAACCAGGACGAAGTCCGGCCCGGCCTTCTCCGGCACCAGGCACTCGAACCGGTAGGCCACCAGCGAGGCGTCCCCGTAGCCGGCGCGACTGGTGTGGTACTCGACCGAGCCGACGTACTTCTTCTTGTAGGCCACCTCGTCGCGAGACAGGTGGCGGCGGGACGACATGAGTGAAGCGTAGCCAGCACCTGGATCGCGACAAGGACGGCGTCGCCTGCGAGAAGCGCTGACAATCGCGCCGGGCTCACCCGGTGGCGCGCCCCCGCGTCCAGTAGCCCATGGCGTGCCCCTCTCGCTTGCCCGCACCTGTGGCGGCTCGGAGGATCTCCTTGACGGCTCGGGTCTGCTCGGTGTCGACGCACACCCAGCCGAACCAGCCCTGCACTCCGGCGACCTCCTCCCGCACGCGCACGGTCAGCTCCTCGTGCGGCACCCAGCTCACCTGCAGGCCAGGGTGCGGCGTGATCGGCAACTCCTCGTCCTCGGGGTGTTGGCGGCCGAACCACAGCCGCACCGCCACGTCGTCCGGCAGGCTCGCCAGGACGCTGTTGACCGCCGGCAGCGAGGCAGGGTCCGCCACGATCACGAACCCCGGCGGCATCGGGTCGGGCGGCACGTAGTCGTCCCGGGTGAGCACCGACACCTGGACCGCATCACCCGGCTGGGCGGTGCGGGCCAGGTCCATCGCGTAGCCGGTGTCGTGCATGGCGAACTCGAGGTCGAAGGTGCCGGCCTCCACGTCGGGATCGACCAGGGTGAACGCCCGCTGGTAGAGCCGATCAGGCCCTGGGCACCACACCCGGATCCACATCGCCGGATAGGGCGGATGGGCGGCCAGCAGTTCCGGCGCCTCGAACGACAGCCGCCGGTAGTGGGGCCCGACGTCTCGAGCGCCGGTCACGGTGATCCGGTAGTCGCGGGACCGGTAGGCCCGCATGATGACCCCCTGGACGCCCTTGCGCAGCATCGTGGCTTCAGCCATTGCACCGCCTTTGATTAGGATTGCCTAACCTAAGTATGCATGGATCCGGTCAGTTACCCAGATACCCACCGCGTTTCGGCAGGTGACCCGGCCGGCTCCCGTTCCGTTGGGGGTTCGCCAGCCCGCGCCGGGGCGTCGGATCCGGAGCCGACTCGGCCTCGAGCCGCACCACCGCGAGCTCACGAACCAGCAGCCGCCTCACCAGAACGAGCGCCAGCCCACCGGGATCGCGCCCATACGGGAGCACCCCGAGGATCCGCAGCACCACCAGCGAGATCGGCAGCACCAGCACCGCCACGTGGAGCGGTCCGAGGTCGGCTCCGGCCGGAGCACGTGCGATCACCTGACCGGCCAACCCCAACGACAGCAGCCAGCTCAGCACGGCCAGACCGCGTGCGAACCCGAGCAGATCGACGCTCACCGCCCACCAGGCGACCACCGCCGGGATCGTGATGAGGAGCAGGAGCGCCAGGGCGTGAGCCGCGATCACCGGCCACAGCTGTGGCGCGAGCTCCCTGGCGGCGGGAAGCGGCAGGTTCGGACGAGCCAGCCAGCCGAGCACGAGCACCGGCACGGCAACCGCCGCCGCCAACTGGGTCACCGCACGCAGCAGCCGCCACCAGCCGGCTCGGTCGCGACGCGGCGCCCACGCCTCAAGACGCTCCAGTTGGCGCTGCACCCGCCGCAACTCCGCCTCACCGACGAACCGCCGGGTCTCCAGCAGCGACGAGATCGGCAGTACCAGCAGGCAGGCGACCAGCACGCCCAGCGCTGCCAGCAGCACGGTCAGGAACGCCCCACCGGCCGGGGTGCAGGAACCCTGCCATGGGGTCCCGACGGCGAGCAGTGCGGCGACCTGCACGAGCGCCAGGGCGGCCCCGGCGGCGGCGAAGCCGGCGCTCGCCTTCACCAGGCCTGACATCAGCCGGAGGGCGGAGATCGGGCCTGCCTGATCGTCGGCGTCGCCACGACGATCAGGCAGCCTCGACGACGACACGACGGCCACGGTGAGAATGGAGAGGGCGCTCACGGCGGTGAGCTGGGCCAGCAGGGCCTCCGGCGGGCCCAGGCCCGCGCAGACATCCCACCTGAACGCGACCGCGTCCCCGTTCAGCAGCCTTCCCAGCGCAAGCACGTTCGGCCAGTTCCCGATCGCCTGCACACCGACCACAGCGACCAGGGTCAGCTTCAGGATGTCCCCGAGTTGCCGACGCACCCGGGGTGAGCCTCGATCCTCGCCCCGCCCGGCCATTGCCGGGAGCGCGCGGGCCGGTGAATGCCCGGCGTCGCCGTCCAGCAGACGCCTGGGCCCGCCGACTCCACCGGGTCGCGATCGCTGCCCGATATCCGGCACGTAGCCTGCGGCGGGTCGCGCCAGATCTGGTGGGGTCGTTGCCGACGGACGGTGCTCAGTGGAGTACACGACGCAGAAACTCCTGGGTCTCCGGACGCCGCGGTGCGTCCAGAATCTGCTCGGGCGGACCCTGCTCGCAGACCGTTCCATTGTGCAGGAACACCACCCGATCAGCGACCCGGCGGGCGAAACCGATCTCGTGGGTGGCCATCAGGATCGTCGAGCCGGCGTCCTTCAGCCCCGCCACCAGGTCCAGCACCTCACCCACCAGCTGCGGGTCGAGCGCGGAGGTGATCTCGTCCAGCAGCAGCAGTTCGGGGTCGGGGGCGATCGCCCGGACGATCGCCACCCGCTGCTGCTGGCCGCCCGAGAGCCGATCCGGATAGGCCTTGGCCTGTCCGGCGAGTCCGATCCGCTCCAGCAGCAGCAGGCCACGCCGCTCAGCCTCCGGGCGGCCTAGCCGATGCACCTTGCGGAGGGCGAGGGTGACGTTGTCCAGCACGCTGAGATGCGGGAACAGGTTGTAGTGCTGGAACACCACTCCGATCCGGGCGCGGACGGCGTCCACCGCCACCCGTGGGTCGGAGATGTCATCGCCGGCCAGCAGGATCTGGCCATCGTCGATCCGCTCCAGCAGGTTGGTGACCTTCAGCAGCGTCGACTTGCCCGAGCCGCTGGCGCCGATCACCGCCACCACCTCGTGCTGGGCCACGTCCAGGTCGATCCCGCGCAGCACATGGTTGGCGCCGAAGGACTTCACGATGCCGCGCAACCGCAGAACCGGGCTCTCCTCAAGGCTCCCGCGACGTTGTTCGGGGGAGCGCAGCGGAGGAGAAGAACGTGGTGGGGTGCTCATACCAGCCCCCCGATCTGTTCGCGGCGCTGCTGACGGGCGGTGAGCCAGTCGGTGAACCTGATGAACGGCCAGCTGAAGAGCACGAACAGCAGGCCGGCCACCACGTACGGCGTGTAGTTGTAGGTGTTGGAGACGATCACCTGCGCTGCCCGGACCGCGTCCACCGCGCCGAGCACGGAGATCAGCCCGACGTCCTTCTGCATCGAGACGAAGTCGTTCATCAGCGCCGGTGTCACCTTACGGACCGCCTGCGGCAGCACCACCAGCCGCAACGTCCCGTAGTGCGACAGCCCGAGCGAGCGGGCAGCCAACCGCTGGGACGGATGCACCGCCTCGATGCCGGCCCGCAGCACCTCGGCGACGTAGGAGGAGTACGTCAGCACGAGCGCGATCGTGCCCAGCAGAACCTTGGAGATCGGCTTCTCGCTGAACCCCAGCGCCGGGATGCCGAACCCGATCAGGTAGAGCACGATCAGGAAGGGCGTGCCCCGGAACAGATCGGTGTAGGCGGCGGCGAGGAAGCGCAGCGGGAAGAAGACCGGCCCCTTCAGGCTGCGCATCGCTGCCAGCAGGACGGCGACCGCCGCCACCCCGACCACCGCTATCGCCAGCACCTGCATGTTCAGGAGCAGACCCTCGGCGACCTTGGGCAGCGCGGGCCAGAAGTACTCCGGATTGAAGAAGGTGTCCCGGGTGATCTGCCAGCCCGGCGAGTTCACCAGAACCAGCGCGATCACGATCGCGAAGACGGCTGTGCTGAGCAGGCTGATCGCGACCGACCGGCCGGCCTGTCGCCTGCGGTAGGCCCGGCGTCCGAGTTCACGGTCGCTGACGGACGGGAGCGAGCTGCTCCCGTCCACCTGCGACCGGTGAGTCACCTACCTACGACAGCACGGGGACGGAGATCGAGTCCGACAGCCACTGCTGCTCCAGAGCGGCCAGCGTCCCATCGGCCGCCAGCGCGTCCACCGCCGCCGAGACCGGCGCTGTCAGTTCCGACCCCTTCGGCAGGACGAAGCCGAACTGGTCGCCTCCGGTGGAGTCGGCGAGCTGACCGATGACTTTGCCGCCGTCGATCTCGACCGCGGCCAGGTAGAGCGCGGTCGGCAGATCGACCACGATGGCGTCCACCTGCTTGCTCTTCAGCTCCTGCGCCAGGTCGGCGTTGGTGTCGAAGATGCTGACCGGGGTGGTCGGGGCGATCTGCTCCTGAAGGGCAGTGAGGCTGGTGGTGCCGACCATGGCCCCCAGGTTGCCCGTCTTGAGTTCGGCCAGGGTGGTGGCACCGGAGAGCGGGGAACCCTCATAGGTCAGCACGGCCTGCGCGGTGGTGTAGTAGGAGGACGAGAAGTCGACCGCCTGCTTGCGCTCCTCGGTGATCGAGAACTGCTGGATATTCAGATCCCACGCCTTCGGACCGGGAGCGATTGCCTCGTCGAAGGTGGTCCGCACCCAGGTGACCTGGTCCGCGGCGAAGCCGAGCTGTTCGGCGACCGCGTAGGAGACCGCGGCCTCGAAGCCCTCGCCAGTCTCCGGAGCGTCGTTCTCCACCCACGGGGAGTAGGCGGGGTTGCCGGTGGCGATGGTGAGCGTGCCGGGGGTCACGGTGAGCTGGCCGACGTCCACAGCGGTCGCTTCCGGAGACGGGGAGGAGACGCTCTCCTGGGGAGCGGGTGCAGCGCTGGTGGGAGCCGGGGAGCCCGCACAGGCGCCCAGCCCCAACGCGAGCGCCGCGGTGGCGGCGACGGCAGTGACACGGGCGAACAGCCTGGTCATGAGCGTGGTCCTTTCGTCGGGCGTCCGGGTGTTCCCGGGCTGGGCACAAGGCTACGGGGCGGAGACTTCCGCCGCGCACCCCGCCCACCTCGCGGAAGGGCGATCCGGACCCGTGCCGGACGATCCGGATGGCTGCTCGCTGAGGGTCACCGATCTGGTCGCTCACGCCCCACGAACTGCTGAGCCGGACTGCCCGGCGACGAGGTGGCGGTACCCCGGTTCGGTGGGACGAGAACCCGCCGAGCCTTCCTCGGCGGCAATGTCTACTGCTGAGATCTGCCAACCGCTTCAGAGCTGACGCGAGACCCCTCGAACCACAGGCCCCGACTCTCGTGCCAGGTTCATCGGGGAAGTCTTCGGGTACTTCTGGTGTTGCACTGCTTGTAGCCGAGAGAAACCAAGGAGAAGCCATGTCCACCACCACCACGATCTCCGCCCTTGCCGCGACCGCCCCGGTACCGGCCGAGGTCGCTACCACCGCGGCGCACTTCCTGAGCCCGATCGTGATCGATCTGGAAGCGCTGGTCGTCAATGGGAAGCAGGCGCACTGGCATGCCCGCGGCGCCAACTTCATCGGCATCCACGAGTTGCTGGACGAGGTTGTCGAACATGCCCAGGGCTACGCAGACACCGCCGCCGAGCGGATCATCGCCCTCGGGCTGCCGGTCGACTCCCGGATCGCGACCGTCGCGAAGAAGAACACCCTGCCGGAACTGCCCGACGGCTTCCGCGGCTGGGAGGACACCGTCGCCGAGGTCGTCGGCCAGATCGACGCGGTGCTGGCGACCGTCCGTATGGCGATCACCGGTCTGGACGACGACGCCGCCAGCCAGGACGTCGCGGTCGAGATCGAACGCGGCCTGACCAAGGACCGCTGGCTGTTGCAGGCGCACGTCTCCGCCTGACCTCGCCGCCGCCCAGCCCGCGGCCCGACATCCCGCTTCACTCCGAGTTCGTGCACTGAGTTCGGTGCACGAACTCGGAACAAGGGGCTGACTCAGCTGATGCCGCAGCGGATCGCTAGGGCCGCAGGTCAGGGCGCCGCCTGAGCACCAGCTTGCGCAGTTCGTCGAACCAGAGGACGGACGAGGCCAGCGCCACACAGACCAGCCAGTGCGTGCCGGTCAGGTCGGCGGTGCCGAAGGCGGCCTGCAGGAAGGGCAGCTGGACCACCGCGACCTGCAGGGCGACCGCGAGTCCGATCGCGGCCCACAGCCAGCGGTTGGAGAACAGCCCGGCGAAAGCGGTGGTGGTCTCCGAGCGGGAGTTGAGCGCGTTGAACAACTGGGCGAGCACCAAGGTGGTGAAGCCGGCGGTTCGCGCCACCTCCAACGAGTCGGTGCCGACGATCAGGCCACCGGGCAGGAACACGTCGATCGCAGTCAGGCTGGCGGCCGCCATCACCAGACCGATGCTGATCACCCCGCCCCACATCCGGCGGTCGATGATCCGTTCGGATCCACGCCGCGGCCGCCGTGCCATCACATCGTCGACTTCGGGGTCGACGCCCATGGCCAGGGCCGGCCCGGAGTCGGTGACCAGATTGATCCACAGGATCTGTGTTGCCAGCAGCGGGACGACCACCCCACCCTCGGCTGCCCCGGTCAAACCCAGGAAGCTGGCCAGCACCACTCCGAAGAAGACCGTGAACACCTCCCCCATGTTGGACGACAGCAGGTACCGCAGGAACTTCTTGATGTTGTCGAAGATGATCCGGCCCTGCCGCACCGCGGCGACGATGGTGGCGAAGTTGTCGTCGCTGAGCACCATCCGGGCCGCTTCCTTGGTGACCTCGGTGCCGGTGATCCCCATCGCCACTCCGATGTCGGCCGAGCGCAGCGCGGGCGCGTCGTTCACTCCGTCGCCGGTCATCGCGACGATCTCGCCGTCCGCCTGCAGGGCGTCCACGATCGCCAGCTTGTTCCGCGGCGCGACCCGGGCGTAGACCGACGTCTCGCGGATCACCTCGACGGCTTCCTGCGGCGACAACGCGTCCAGTTGCGGGCCGGTGACGGCCCGCGTTCCGGCCGGGACGATTCCGAGGTCGGCGGCGATCCGAGCGGCGGTGAGCGGGTGGTCGCCGGTGATCATGATGATCCGGATTCCGGCTCGCTGAGCATCGCCGACGGCGTCGCGAGCCTCCGCGCGGGGCGGGTCGATGATGCCCACCATGCCCAGGTAGATCAGTCCCTGCTCGAGGTTCTCGCTGGGCTCGGCATCGTCCGGCAGTTGCCGATAGGCGAACCCGAGAGTGCGGTAGGCCGCGCCCGAGAGGTCCCCGAGCCGGTCGACGATCTCCTGCCGGGCCGTCTCGTCCAGCGGTTCCACCTGATCACCGACCTGCCGGGCGGTGCACAGCGGCAGCAGGACGTCCACCGCCCCCTTGGTGGCGATGCCATGCCCCAGCTCACGATCGTCGGTGAAGATCGCCGACATCCGCTTGCGCTCGGAGGTGAACGGCACCTCACCGCGGCGGTGAACCTCCCCCAACCGCTCCTCGATGCCGCCGACCTTGCGGGCGGCCACGATCAGGGCGGCCTCGGTCGGATCCCCCTGGACCTCCACCTCGGTGTCGGTTTCGACCACCTGGGCGTTGTTGGCGAACGCTCCGGCCGCCAGCAGCAACTGGAGCTCACGGGCGAGTTCGGACGGAAGTTCGCCCCCGTCGGGCAGCGCCACGTCGCCTTCCGCCCGGTAGCCGGTGCCCGTGATCTCGACCTCGCCGGAGGCGGTCACAACCCGCTGCAGGGTCATCTCGTTGCGGGTCAGCGTTCCGGTCTTGTCCGAGGCGATCACGCTCGCCGAACCGAGAGTCTCCACCGAGTGAAGCTTCTTCACTACGGCGCCCTTGCGGGCCATCGCCTGCACCCCGATGGCGAGCACCACCGACAGGATGGCCGGCAACCCCTCGGGCACCGCGGCGACCGCCAGCGAGACGCCGAGCAGCAGCACCGTCACCAGGTCGGAGAACGACGACACCTGGTTCACCCAGGCGGTCACGGCCATCACCACGATCGCGATGCCCACGACGGTGATCCCGAGCACCTTCGACATGGTCGCGATCTCGCGCTGCAGTGGGCTGGCCTCCTCCGTGGTGGCCTCCAGCATCTCGGCGATCTCTCCGACCTGGGTATCCATCCCGGTGGCGGTGACGATCGCTCGTCCGACGCCCTGGATCACTGCGGTGCCCTTGTAGACCATGTTGAGCCGGTCCGCCAGCGCGGCAGGCTCGGCCAGTGGCGACGGGTCCTTGCCGACGGGTTCGCTCTCGCCGGTGAGCGATGCCTCGCTGACGGTGAGCGCACTGGCCTCGATCACCCGCGCGTCCGCGCCGACGGCGTCACCTTCGGACAACGAGAGCACGTCGCCCACCACCAGTTCTGTGGTCGGCACCTGCGCCAGCCGTCCGTCCCGCACCACCGTCGAGACGGCAACGGTGAGCCTGCGCAGCGCGGCCACCGCGTCAGCCGCCTTCGCCTCCTGGGCCAGGCCGATCGCGGCATTGGCGAGGAGCACCGCCACGATGACGATCGCATCCACCGGAACACCCTCGGCGCCCTCGACCACCCAGGCGACGACCGAGATCGCGACCGCCACCAGCAGCAGGTAGACCAGCGGGTCGGCGAACTGGGCGAGGATCTTGCGCCACAGCGGCACCGGGGGCGCCGACCGGAGTTCGTTGGGTCCATCGCCCGCCAGCCGCGCGGCCGCCTCGTCGGAGTCCAGCCCGGATGCCGGGTCGACGCCGCCCGAGGCCGCCACCTCGGCGACCGACAGCAGGCTGGGATCGGAAGCAGCATCACCCTGGGACGACCGAGCGGGGTTGATGGTCATCGGCGCGACTTCCTGAAGAGTCGGACTGTTCCTACCGCCAAGCGTAGGTCGCCCGGGGCGCCGTCGATGCGACCGGCGCCACCGGCTGCTCAGAACGCCCGCGCAGCGTTCAGCCGGTGGCCGCGATCACACCGACCCCCACGAAGACCAGCACGACCCCGGCGAGCTGGATGGCCTTGAGCCGCTCACCGTGCACCCACCAGCCCAGCAGGACCGTGACCGCCGGGAAGAGGGAGGCGCACACCGCAACCACCGACAGCAACCCGGACAGGCTGGCCAGGGCGAAGCAGAGGTTGGCCAGAAAGCCCAGCACCCCGATCGCGGCGATCCCGAGCAGCGGCATGCCCGAGGCCCGCGGCACGTGCCGGCGCAATCCAGCGATCGCCGTGTAGAGCACCAGTGCGGTCACCGCGTTGGCCAGCAGCGTGGCCGTCACGTGATGGCTGCTCCCCCAGGCCACGGTCAGGTTGGAGACGCCGAACCCCAACGCCGACAGCAGCGCCAGCAGGATCGGGCGAAGTCCGCCTCGCGTGCCGCCGCGCAGTTCCGGTCCGGTGGCCAGCATCGTCCCGATCACCGCGATCGCCATGCCCAGGATGAGCAGCGGGCCCAGGGCATCACCGGCGAACAGCCCGGCCACCAGGGGCACCACCACGCTCAGCGCGGCCAGCGGAGCCACCACGCCCATCGTCCCGGTCGCCAGCGCCTGGTAGAGCGAGGAGACCCCGATCGCCACCCCGACGCCACCCACCGCGCCCCAGAGCACCGCCGGGCCGAGGTCGCCACCGGGTTCGTCCACCAGCAGTCGAGGCAGCACCGCGAGCACCCCCACCGCCTGGGAGAGCAGTAGTACGGTCAGCAGCGGCACTCGGCGAGCGAGCGTCCCGCCGAGGAAATCGGAGACCCCCAGGCAGACCGATGCCACCAGCCCCAGCAGGGCCAGTCCAGTCATGCGGTCCTTTCCGCCTCGAAGGCGTCGACGAACTCCGTCGCACGCAGCGGCCGCTGTCGCCAGCCCAGGTGTTCGGCCAGCCGGAACAGTTGCGGCGCCTCGACGGCCGCCAGCTCCAGCGCGGCCGCCTGGCCGAACACCCGGCGCGGGTCGCCGTCAGCCTGCACCTGGCCCTGGGCCATCACGATCACCCGGTCGAAGTGCTCGGCACAGAAGTCCATGTCGTGGGAGATCGCTATCAGCGTCCGGCCCTGTGCGGCGAGCGTCTCCACGACGCCTGCGATCATCTCGACCCCGCGGGTGTCCTGACCGGTGGTCGGTTCGTCCAGCACCACGATCTCGGTGCCCATCGCCAGCACGCCCGCCAGCGCCACCCGCTTGCGCTCGCTCAGCGAGAGATGCAGCGGATGGCTGTCGGCGTGGCCGGCCAGGCCGACCGTCTCCAGCGCGGCCATCGTCTGCTCGGCGATCTCCTCCGCGGAGCGGCCCAGGTTGCGCGGCCCGAACGCGACATCGGTGCGCACCGTGGCGGCGAAGATCTGTTCGTCCGGGTTCTGGAAGACGTAGCCCACCCGACGGGCGAGGTCGGCGATGCTGCGTCCGGTGGTCGGCTCGTCCCCGACATAGACCGTGCCGGCACCGGGCTGGAAGATGCCGTTGAGGTGCCTCACCAGGGTGGTCTTGCCGGCGCCGTTCTGACCGACGATGGCCACCCGCTCACCCGGTTCGACGCCGAAGGACACCCCGCGCAGCGCCTCAACGCCGCTGGGATAGGTGAAGTGCACGTCCTCGAACCGGACAGAGGCGGTCATCGCGCACCTCCCCACGCCCGGCCCCGCGCAGGCTGTGGCTTCCGGACCGATGTCGGACCATCTCCCACACCTTGATTCGCGTGCGGTGAGCGTCCGCCGGTCATCGCCGGCCCCCGAAGACCGTGGCGGCCTGCTGGAACGACACCGGCAGGATCTCCTCGGCGATCAGGCCGCGTTCCCGGGCCAGGCGGCCGGCCTGGGTGAACCGGGTCGAGCCGACCCCCCACTCGACGGTCCGCGGATCGGCGAGCACGTCGGTGGCCGGACCGTCGGCGGCGATCCCGCCGTCCGCGAGCACCAGCAACCGGTCGGAATGCTGCTGGAGCAGCTCGAGCTTGTGCTCGAAGATGACCACGGTCACCCCGGCCTCCTGCAGTTGAGTGAGGACGTCGAACACCAGCCGGGTGCCGGCCGGGTCGAGCTGTGAGGTGGGCTCGTCCATCACCAGCACCGGGGTGCGCAGCACCAGCATCGACGCGATCGCCACCAGTTGCATCTGGCCGCCGGAGAGGGCGTACGGCGAGCGGTCGAGCAGGCCGGTGATCCGCAGCAGCGCGGCGATCTCCGCCACCCGCTGGACCATCTCCTCCCGCGGCGTGCCGAGGTTCTCCATCCCGAAGGCGATCTCTTCCCGGACCGTGTAGCGGGCGCCGGAGATCTGATTGAACGGGTTCTGGATCACCAGCCCGACCTGGGACACCGCTTCGGCGAGGCTCAGCACCGCGATGTCCTTACCGCCGACCTCGACGGTGCCGACCAGGTCCCCGCCGTCGACCTGCGGGAGGAAGCCGGCGATGATCTTGGCCAGGGTGGTCTTGCCCGCGCCCGAGGCGCCGACCACACCCGTGATCGTCCCCACTTCGACGTGCAGCGAGACATGCTCCAGCACCGGACGGGGTGCGTCCGGGTAGGTGTAGGTCACATCGTCCAGTTGGATCACGGCAGCCCTCCCAGGATCGGGACGGCGATCGCCAGCACGGCGATCGCCGGCATCGCCCAGCGGGCGACCCGCTGGGCACCGCTGTCGGGCACCGGGATCAGCGAGGTCCGCTTGGCGGTGGAGCCGAAACCGCGGGCCTCCATCGCGGTCGAGCGCTCGTCGACATCGGTGAACATGCCGAGCACGAGCGGTCCGAGCAGCGGCATCAGCACCCCCGCCCGGCGCAGCGGGTTGCGCGGGATCGCCAGCCCGCGTGCCTGCTGGGCGAGCAGGATGGCGTTCGCCCGATCCTGGAAGGAGGGGATCAGCTGCAGGGTCGAGGAGATGATGTAGCTGAACTTCGGCGACATCCCCCGCTCGGTGAGCGCCGACATCAGGTCGCCCGGGTGGGTGGTCAGCACCAGCAGCAGGGACGCCAGCACCAGGCAGATGATCCGCGCGCCGATCGTCAGGGCGAACATCAGTCCCTCGGAGGTGACCGTCATGAAGGCCCACTGCCAGATCGGGGTCTGGCCACCGGGGAAGGTGAGTCCCTGCACGATCACCAGCACCACGATGATCGGCAGCAGGATCACCCCGCCGATCTTCGCCAGTCGGCCACCGCAGCGGGCAATCGCCGCTGCGGGGACGATCACCACGAGCAGCACGATCGCCGAGGCCCACCACTGCGGGATCGCGAACACGATCACGAGCAGGCTGAGCAGCGCGACCAGCTTGGTGACCGGGTTGAGCCGGTGGATCGGCGAGGTGCGGTCGACGTACAGGGACGAGGTCACTGGTTCAAGCCTGCGTCTCCGGAGCCTTCTTGCTGAACACCCGGTACTGCCGGGCGAACGGGAACCGCTGGATGAACCGTGACGGCAGGGCGACGAGGATCAGCGCCACCACGGTGAACGTGATCAGCTTGTCCAGCGGATCCGAGAGCAGGCCCTGCAGTGTGGTGGCGGCCAACAGCGACTGGCCCCAGGCCTGGAACATTCCCACCAGCGCGCCCGTGCCGCCGCCGGTCGCGCCACCGAAGATGAAGGCGGCGATCGGGGCGGAGATCATCGCGGCGACCACGCCGGTGACCGCACCGGCGATCGGGGCCGTCCACAGCTTCCGGAACATGCCGATCCGGGCCGCGTAGCCGGCCATCACGCCGATGACCACCTGCACCACCGCGAACGGCAGCGCGAGCGGGCTGAGCGTCAGGCCCCAGATCACGTTCGTGAGAATGCCGGTCACCACCCCGGCGGCCGGGCCGGCCAGCGCCGAGACCAGCACGGTGCCGATGGAATCGAGGTAGACCGGCAGCCCGATCACCGCGACGATCTGCCCGACCACGATGTTCAGCGCGATCGCCACCGGGATCATCGCGATGGTGTTGGTCGAAAGCCGGTGGATCGACCCGGCGGCCAGCAGGACCGCGCCGATCAGGTAGCCGGCCATGGCGATCAGGCCGGCGCTTCCGGTCGGATTGCTCTCCAACTCGGTGGGCTGGGCGACAACCAGGTAGAGATAGGTCGCCAGCACGATCAGCGTGCCGGCGATGATCAGAATCAGGTTGCGCGTCCGCGCGTTGTCGGTGCTACTGCTACTACTGGTCACTGCATCCTCCTTGGCGACAGTTCTTTTGGATCAAGCAAGCGTGCGGGCGAGCGCGCCGACGCGCTCGATGGTGCGACGGAAGAACTCCGCCGGGTCGGTGTCGACCGCGATGTCGGCGTTGGGACGACGGCCCCACATGCCGCGCCAGTCGGCGACGGTCTGGCCGCGGGTGAGCGTGCCGGCCAGTTCCACGTCCACCGTCGCGGGACGGAGGCGGACCAGGCTCGGGTCGAGCGCGACCGCCGCAGCGAAGGGATCGTGCATGTGGGCCAGGAAGCCCTGGTCGTAGAGCCGGTGGAACTCCATGTAGAACCGGACCGCATCGCTGAGGTGGCGGATCACCGGATTGGACGCGGTGGAGCGGGTGCCCAGCTCGTCCTCCGGCGAGATGATCTCGGACGGTGTGCTGCCCGCCGCCTCGGCCAGGGCCGCGATGTGCGCCGGGTGCATCTCGATCCGCTCGGTGATGTCGAGCGCGCAGATGATGGGACGATGGTCGTCCGGCACCACCGAGAAGGCGTCGAAGACGATCTTGGCCGAGTCCGGATCGACCGCGATGTTCCACTCTGTGGTGGGCGTGGTGTTTCCGGCGTGGTTGAAGGCACCGCCCATGACCACGATCCGCTTCAGCAGCAGCGGCAGTTCCGGTTCGAGCTTGACCGCCAGCGCCAGGTTGGTCAGCGGACCGGTGATCAGGCCGGTGATCTCGCCGGGACGCTTGCGCGCGTTGTCGATCCAGACCTCGGTGGCATGCCGTGCGGAGACCGGACGGGTCGGAGCGGGCAGTTCGGCATAGCCGATGCCCTGCGGGCCGTGGGTCTCCTCGGTGGTCATCAGCGGCTGGACGATCGGCACCTCAGCGCCGAGGGCGACCTCCACCTCGGCGTAGTCGCACAGTTCCAGCCAGGCCAGATTGTTGGTCGCGACCTGGCGGGCCGGCACATTGCCGGCCGTGCAGGTGATGCCCAGGATCTCCGCCTCGGGGCTCGCCATCAGATAGAGCAGGGCGAGCGAGTCATCGATACCGGTGTCGACATCGACGATCAGCGGTGTGGTGGGTTCGGCCACGGTGAACTCCGGTGGATGGACGGATCGCTGGCGGCGGACGCTCTCGGCGCAGCCGCACCGATCCGTGATGAGTGATGCTTGCTGGGCGAGGTCTCGGCCGGGCGCGCGGGGGTCAGGCGCACTGGCTCCGACCTATCCAGACAAGGGCTTCTCCTCACACGCCGTCTGCTCCGACGGCGTTCACCCTACCGAGCGCCGGGGGGTCGGTCCAGAGCCGAGGACTCACCGGACTCCGGGATCGGGTCGCTGCTGACTGGTGACACGCCGTCGCCCCCACTCAGTCGTGGGCATCGGCCAGGAGGCTCGCGCTGTTCACATCCAGGAAGAGCTCGGCGTTGGTCACCGTTGGCAGGATCGAGGCCGGGCACCGCGGGGAGAAGGGACCCTCCAGCGCCGCTTTCACCGCCGCGGCCTTGCGCTGGTCCGGCACCACCACCAGCACCCTCGCTGAGCGCATGAGGGCCGGCACGGTGAGGCTGACGGCGCGGGTGGGGGTTTCGGCCAGCGACGCGAAATGACCTTCGCCGACCTGCTGCAGTCGGCACGGCTCGTCCAGTTCCACCACGTGCACCAGCTCCGTTGTGTCGAAGTCAGCAGGCGGATCATTGAAGGCCAGGTGCCCGTTCTCGCCGATTCCCATCACGGTGAGCACCGGCGGGTACTGATTCAGTAGCGCGGAATAGCGGGCCACCTCGCCCTCGATGGAAACTGCATCGCCGTTCAGCCCGAAGAACTCCAGGGGCGCAAAGGGAGTCACGACGCGGTCCTGCAGCCATTTGCGGAAGCTGGCTGGATGCTCCCGCGGCATGCCCAGGTACTCGTCCATGTGGAAGACCCTGATCCGATTCCACTCCAGTTGCTGCTCAGCGAGCGCCGTCACGAAGGGGAGTTGGGAGTTCCCGGTCGCGATGATGACCGAGACGGTGGGCTCACTCGCCAACCGCTGGCCGACCACCTGTGCGAACCTGGCCGCCGCCAACCGTCCGATCTCGTCAGGTGATGTCCCGACCGTGACCGGCAGGTTCTGGACAGTGAACTCTCGAAGCATAGGTAACTCCTCGTTTCGGTTATGTGTCGTTGCTGAGTCGGAGGTCACTGGCCCCGACGATCTGGGTCGGGCTGACATAGCGCAGCGCTATCACCAGGATGACCAGGGTGGTCATCATGTAGATGACGGCCATGGCGCTGATCGCCTGGCCGGGTCGGATTCCGGAAGCGAACACCGCGTAGTACAGAGAGACCACCAGCGTCTGGTTGCCTGGTCCCGACACCAGAAAGGTGAGTTCGAAGAGCGCCACTGTCTGTACCAGGACCAGCAGCGATGCGGCCAGCATCCCAGGGCGCATCAGCGGGGCAAGCACGCTGAAGAAGATCTGGCTGGTCCGAGCCCCGCACATTCGTGCCGCGTCCTCGATCCGCGGATCGATCTGCTCGATGAAGGGCACCATCACCAGGATCACGAAGGGGACCATCGGCACGAGATTCGCCGTGATCACCCCGAGCAGGGTGCCGCCGATCCTCAGCTTGAACAGCAAGGTCGCCAGCGGGATGCCGTAGGTGATCGCGGGCAACATCACTGGTAGCAGGAAGCTCAGCATCACGATCCGCTTGCCGGGAAAGTCACGGCGCGCCAGCACATAGGCGGCCGGGACCCCGATCAGCAGAGCCAGCGCGACCACGCTGAAGGCCACCACCAGGGTGACCTGAAGCGTGTGAGCGAGTTGGTAGTCGTTCCAGGCCATCGCGTAGAACTTGCCGGTCCAGCCATCCGGGAGCCATGTGTCGAACCACCGGGTCGCGAACGAGTTCACGGCCACGCTGCCGACGATGCCGATCAGGTTCAGCACGAAGAGGCCGATCGCAACGGCCAGGATCGTGTTGCCGATCCAGTGCCCGAGCCGGGCGGGTTGACGACGGCCCACGGACGCCGCGCCGCTGGACGAAGCCTGGGTGGTCATGGTCATCCCTTCGCTCCTGCCGTCGAGCCGCGGAACATCCGGTTCCGCCAGGCCAGCACCAGGCCGATCACCGCCAGTTCGACCACCGCCATGACGACTGCGATCGTGGAGGCGAGCGGATAGTCGTACTGCTCATAGGCAGCACGGGCGGCCGCCACCGACAGCACGTGAGAGTCTCCCGAGGGGTTGCCCAGCAGATTGGCGGAGGGGAAAACCGAGAATGCCAGCACGAACGTGAGACAGAAGGTGATGGCCAGGCCGGGCGCCAGCAGCGGCAGCGTGACATAGCGGAACCGCTGCCAGGTGGAGGCGCCGAGCATTCGCGAGGCATCCTGCAGCCTGGGGTTGATCCCGCTGAGATACGAGAGCACCAGCAGGAAGGCGAACGGGAAGCCGGTGATGATCAGGGAGATGATCACGGCCTTGTATGTGTGCAGCACACCGATGGGGGCGTCGATCAGCCCCAAGCCCATCAGGATGCGGTTGAACCACCCCAACGGCCCCAGGAAGGTGAGCAGGCCTTCGGCCACCAGCACTGTGCCGAGAGTGATCGGGATGATCAGGACCGTGTTGACCCAGCGCGAGACCCGTGGCAACCGCAGCATCCCCATCGCCAGCGGCACTGCGACGATCACGTTGATCAGGGCTGCGGGCAGAGCGATCCGGAAGGTGTTTCCGATCGACCCCACGAGGTAGGGATCGGTGAAGAAGGTCACGTAGTTGTCGAAGGTGAACCCACCCTGGCTGGTCTGCAGAGAAAGCAGGATGCCGTACACGGAGGGGTAGAGGAACAGCGCGATGATGAACACCAGACCGGGCAGGATCAGCCAGGTGATGCGGTCGATGCCCCGCTCACTGAGTCTCCGCCGCAGGCTGAGCCTCGCGGGCTTCGGCGTGGCCATCGTCACCCCGCCGGTCCGACCGTGTGACCGGGATACACCAGGACGCGGTCTGGATCGATGCCGAGCCTGACCGTCGCACCCGACCGGACGTCCACCGCGGTCCGCACGTAGACCGGCTGGCCGCCGGGCGTGCGTCCCACGATCTCGGACTCCTTCCCCTGATACTCGACCAGGTCGCAGCGGAGCTCGATCTGGTTGGGGCCGTCCATCACGCGCAGATCGTCGGGACGCAGCCGCACCTCGACCGGCCCATCCGGCAGATCGCCGGCGGTCGTGGTGATAAGGGTCAGGCCGGCACCGGTGAGCACCCGATGCCCGGAGGCTCGGCCCAGCGTCATCTCGAAGCGGTTGCGGTAGCCCATGAAGTCGGCCACGAAGGCGTTCGCGGGGTGGAGGAACGCCTCCTGTGGTTCGGCGATCTGCTGCGCCACACCGTCCCGGAGCACCACGATCCGGGATGAGAGGGACAGCGCCTCTTCCTGATCATGGGTGACATAGATCGTGGTGAGGCCGAGGTCGGAGTGCAGTTGCGCGATCTCCGTCCGCATCTCCCGGCGCAGCTTGGCGTCAAGGTTGGACAGCGGCTCGTCCATCAGCATCAGGTGGGGCTCCATCACCAACGCTCGGGCGATCGCCACCCGCTGTTGCTGACCCCCCGACAACTGCCCGGGACGCCGTCCGCCCAAGTCGGTGAGCTGCACCCGCGCCAACGCCCGGTCGACGCGGGGTGCGATCTCCTTCTTCGGCATCCGGCGCATCTTCAGCCCGAAGCCGACATTGTCACGAACACTCAGGTGGGGTAGCAGGGCGTAACTCTGGAAGATCATTCCAAACCCGCGTCGTTCCGGCGGCACCGAGTCGATCTCGCGTCCGTCCAGCCGGACCGCGCCGGAGGTGGGCAGCAGCAGACCGGCGATGCAGTTCAGCGCCGTCGACTTCCCACAACCGGAGGGGCCCAGCAACGAGATGAACTCACCGCGCTCGATGCGCAGGCTGAGGTTCCGCAACGCCGTGACGCCACCGAATTCCCTAGTGACCCCGTCCAGTTCCAGGACCTCGAAGGACTGGCCGGGGGCAGGACTCATTCCTGAACCCGATCCGCGCCGATCTCCCGATCCCACCTGTCGAACATCTGGCCGATGGCCTTGTTGTCCAGCGGTGGCTTGACGGGGAACTTAGCCAGCAGCTCCTCGTACTCAGGCCGACCGTAGGTGTTGATGACGTCCTGACTCTCCTGCGGCGCCATGTCCAGAGTGACCCCCTGCACCGCCGGACCGGGGTACATGTAGCCGTCGTCGTAGGCCTTGGCCTGCTGCTCCGGGGTCAGCATCCACTTGATCACGTCCAGGATCACCGCGAGCTTCTCGTTTGCGACCCCCTTCGGGATTGCCACGAAGTTGGAGTCCATGATCCACGTCGTGTTGTCGAGCGCGACGATCCGAGCCTCCGCCGGCACCGTGCCGATAGCGCGAACGTTGATGTCCCAGCCCGCAGAGCTGGCAACCAGCAGCCGAGTCCCGGCGGCGAGCTCCCGCATGGAGGCTCCGGTGCCAGCGGTGTAGTACTCGATGTTCTTGCCCAACTCCTTCAGATAGGCCCAGGTTTTGTCCCAGCCGTTGATCGGATCCAGCGGATCGGAGTCGCCGAGGATGTAGGGCAGCCCCTGGGTGAACGCCCGCCCGGGACCGGAGTTGGAGGGTCGGCCGTACAGGAACTGTCCAGGATTGGACTTCGCCCAGTCCATCAACTCGTCAGCGCTGGCCGGCGGACTCGATACCTTGGCCGGGAGGTACTGCAGCAGGGGACCATAGTTGCCATAGTCGTTGACGACCGCATAGCCGTCGGTGATCGCCTGCATGACCTTGGCGTTGTCCTGGTAGGTCGCAAGGCTGGCGCCGATGATGGAGTCGTAGTCCGGGGTGAGCCGCAGCCACAGACCCTGCTCGACACCTGCGCCGAGCGCATCGTTGCCAGTGAGCACCATGTCGATCTGCGACACGCCGGCGGCCTGCTGAGCTTTCAGCTTGCCCGCGATCTCGGTGGCGTCGCCGGTGTCATAGATGACCCTTGAGAGGTACTGCGGGTACTTGGCCACGTAGGCCTCGATCATCGGCTGGGCGATGACCACGTCGCCGGATACGTCCACCAGGTTGAGGGTGACCGGGCTGGAAGGAAGCGTCAACTCCCCTGCTGGCGCGTTGGCGCCACCTGTCGGACCCGCCCCCGGGGGGGTGCATCCGACCAGGGCGATGGTAGCCCCGCCGATCCCGACCACCTTGATGAAGTCACGTCTGCTGCTCTGCATCTCTACTCCTTTGAAGAGAGTCTCCGGTGCCTGTGTCATCGGCCGAACAAGGCGTTGGGGCCGCCTTCATGCAACCGGTTGCACACCATCAAACTCCCGGCCGCTCGCTCTGTCAAGAGATGGCCTCCTATACTCACCCCGTGGCCCGCAACCACGGACGCAGGCAGTCGCCGACCATCAGAGACGTGGCGGTTGCCGCCGGGGTGTCGCCGTCCACGGTCTCGCGGGTGTTCACCCGTCCGGAGCTGATTTCGACCGCGACCGTGCAGCGAGTGGTCTCGGTGGCCGTCGAGATGGGCTATTCACCGGATCTGACCGCCCGCTCCCTGAGCACCGGTCACAAGGAGACGGTCGCGCTGCTGGTGCCGGACATCGCCAACCCGTTCTTCCCGCCACTGATCAAGGGGGTCGAGCGCTACTTTCAGCGCAAAGGGGTCAGCGTGCTGCTGGCCGAGACCGACGAGGAACCGAGCCGCGAAGCACAACTGACCCAGGCGTTCAGAGGGCGGGCGGACGGGGTGATCCTGAGTTCTCCACGGAGTGATGCCGATGAACTGCGGAAGCTCACCGGGCGGCTGCCGCTGGTGCTGGTCAACCGTGACGTGCCCGGCGTTCACCGGGTGCTGATCGTCACCGCCTCAGGCATCCGGGAAGGAATCACTCACCTGGTCGAACTCGGCCACCGGTCGCTGGCCTACGTCGCGGGCCCCGACCAGTCGTGGTCGAATGCCGAACGGCGTGGAGCTTTCGAGGCCGGCTGCGCCGAGCACGGCCTGAGGAGCTTCGTGGTCACCTCGGCCCGTCCTGACTACACCAGCGGAGTCGGGGCGGCTGCCGCCGTGCTGGCGACTGGCGCCACAGGAGTGATCGCCTACGACGACACCCTCGCCCACGGGCTGATCGGCGGGGTCACCGCTCAAGGCTACCGGGTGCCCGAGGATCTGTCGGTCATCGGCTGCGATGACCTGCCGACACCGGTGATGATCCCGCACCTCACCTCGATCTCAGCGCCGATCGGTCGAGCAGGCGAGCTGGCCGCCCGTCAACTGGAGAAGTTGATGAAGCACCATGGGAGTCTCCCGGCAGAGTCCCCGGCGCTCGCCGAGATCGTGACCGCCTCGCTACGAGTGCGCAGTACCACCGCCGTCGCCAACCACCTCGTCGAGCGCTGATTGTTCTCGTCCCAACCGCGAGACCGTGCTTCCCGCCGTATTCACTCACGTCGATGCGCACCATGGCGCGCTCATCATCGAAGATGAGTAGTCACACCTGACCAGACCGGGGCGACGGACGTCCCGTTCTTGTGATGGAGTGGCCGCATGAGGACGTTCATGCGCTGGCTGCTCGCAGGTTCGATGGTGTTCGCAGGGCTGAGCCACCTGTTCTGGGCACGCAAGGAGTTCCAGGCCCAGGTGCCGGAGGCGGTCACCGAAGCGGTGCCGATCGACGCCGACGGCGCGGTGACGGCCTCCGGCGCGGTTGAGGTGATGCTCGGTGTCGCCCTGGTGGCGCTACCCAAGGAGCGCCGACGGATCGGCGCCATCCTGGCCGCCTTCTTCATCGCGGTCTTTCCGGGCAACATCGAGCAGTGGGTGAAACGGCGCGACGGGTTCGGTCTCGACAGCGACGCCAAGCGCCTGGGTCGGCTCTTCTTTCAGCCGGTGCTGGTCGCCTGGGCGCTCTGGGCAACCCGCGGCTGACCACACCCGGGTGATCGCCACTGCCATGCGACTGGGCGTGCCCGCGTGGACGACCGACCGCTCCTGGGGTTCGAGCGACACGGTCAAGCAGGTTCGATGACCCGCATGCTCTCGTTGGCTGACCTAGTCCAGACGTGATCGCAGCGCCTCCTCGACCTGCTTTTCGGCGTCGCGGACGTCGACTACTCGCAGAACACGATGCTCGGCAGCGCGGAGACCGAGTTCAAGGAACTGGTCGAGGGCGACTGCTTCAAGGCCGAGGACACGGTGCTCAGGTCGTACTCGTACGACACTCGGATCGGCAACAACACCACCGTCCCGCTCCTGTGGGTCAACTCGATCGCGGCGTACGGAAGCACGGATTGAGCAGCGGCCGGGGTTCGGCACATCAAGTCGAACGAACTCCTCGGCCCGGCCGGGGAGCCGCACGGCGTCTCGTCAGGATCCTCGGCGGATCATCTCCTCAGCGATCCACCGCGCCTTCTCCCGGGAGCACGCCCCGGGTTCGCTGAAGCTGACGGCGAAGACGCCGGTGATCTCAGTCACCTTCGGGACGCCCCGAAGGGCGAGGATCGCTTCGGCCTCTGCTGCGTACTCGTCCCGCGGAGCACCACCCGCGATCAGTCCCACCGGGTCGGCCTCGGCCAGAACCATGATCAGCTCGTCCCGCGTGATGGCCATGGCGGCCAGCCTAGCCCGACCAGCTCAGCGATCCGGGCACCCCATGCGCCGAGGGCCTGCCTTCCCCGGCGAGAGCCAGCACAACAGGCTGGCTCTCGGTCAGCAAGGCCGGCCCTCGGTGGGCGCGTCGGCGACCGATCACGGCCCTACCACCTCAGCTTCGTTCGCGCTCGGCGCCCGGTGCCAGAAGTTCCATCTGTTCGATCACCTGCTTCACGGCGCCTTCGGCCTGGTCGGGCGGGTACTTGTACTTGCGCAGCAGCCGACGGATTTTGGCGCGCAGCGCGGCGCGGACGTCGTCGCGGACAGTCCAGTCGGTTTTCACATCGGCGCGCATCATTGCGACGAGTTGCCGGGCCATGTCGGCGAGCACGTCCTGGCCGAGCACGTCCATCGCCGACTCGTTGTCCGCGATCGCGTCATAGGTGGCCAGCTCGTCGGCGCCCAAGGGCGGATCGAACGACTCTCCTCGTTTGGCCTCGGCCGCGACGTCCTTGGCCATCTCGAACAGCTCGATCAGCACCTGCGCCGCGGTCAGCTGCGAGTTGGTATAGCGCAGCATCACCTCGCTGAGGCGTTCGCTGAACGCTCGCTGCCGCACCAGGCTCGCACCGCTGGCCCGGGCCACCTCGGCCAGGATCGCGTCCCGCAGCGCCTCGATCGCCAGGTGCGGATGCGCTGACCGCTGCGCCTGCGCGAGCAGGGCCGGCGTCAGCGCGTTGAAGTCCGGTGGCGCGATCTCCGCGGCCGCATAGATGTCGACCACCTCGTCGGAGCCGGTGGCTTCGGCCGCCAGTTGCCGCAGCAGCCGGGCGATCTCTTCCGGGACGGGCTCGCCGCGCGCCTCCCGCTCGGCCGCGTCGTACTTCGCCATCCAGACCCGCACCTCGGCGTAGAAGCGCACCTCGTCACGGACGTCGGCGAGGTTCTCGTAACCGGACGCGAGCGCCCAGGCACGTCCCAGCTGACCGGCCAGCTGACGGTACCGCCCGGCGACGCCAAGCTCGCCCTCGGGCACCCGGTTGCCCGGATTCTGTGGATCCCGTAGCCAGCCGGTGAGCCCGACCGCAGCTCGCACCCATCCTTTCGGGCCGCTCAGCCTGGCCCGCCAGTCGTAGCCGGCGACCAGCGTCCGGAGTTGGTCGAGCAGCGTCCGGGCGAGGTCGACCGCCTCCTCGGCGCTTCGCCCGACCGGACGATTGGCCTGGTCGGTGGCGGTGTACTCGGCCAGGGCGGCGGTCAGGTTCTCGGACACCGGCGCGTAGGCGACGAGCAGGCCGGCGTCCTTGCCCCGGAAGGTGCGGTTGACCCGGGCCAGCGTCTGCATCAGCAGGGCCCCCCGCATCGGCCGGTCCAGGTAGAGGGTGTGCAGCGGTGGCGAGTCGTAGCCGGTCAGCATCATGTCCTTGACGATCACCAGTTCGAGGGGATCGTCAGCGTCCTTCAGCCGCTGCTTGATCGCCTGGTTCTCCGACTCGCGCCGGACGTGGCGGCGGATCTCGCCGGTGTCGGAGGCCGTCCCCGAGTAGACGACCTTCACCACGCCCGCGTCGAGCGCGTCGGAATGCCAGTCGGGACGCAGCGCCACCAGTTGCGCGTACAGGTCGGCACAGATCTGCCGGGTGGCGCACACGATCATCGCCTTGCCGCCGGTGTCGATCAGCGGACGCAGCCGGGCTCGCCGGGTCTCCCAGTGCCCGACGATGTCCGCCGCCAGCGTCGCCAGCCGGGCGGGCGCCCCGTAGATGGCATTGATCACCGCCACCGACTTCTCCAGCCGCTCGCGTTCGACGTCGTCCAGGCCGAGGGTGACCTCGTCGGCTGCCGCGTCGAGATCGTCGGCGGACACCTCGTCGGCGAAGGAGACCTTCACCAGCCGGGGCTCGAAGTAGACCGGCACGGTCGCGCCGTCGTTGACCGCGCGGGTCAGGTCGTAGATGTCGATGTAGTCGCCGAACACCTCGCGGGTGTTCCGTTCCACCTCGCTGATCGGGGTTCCGGTGAAGGCGATCAGCGTGGCGTGCGGCAGGGCGTCGCGCAGGAACCGGGCGTAGCCGTCCAGGTCGTCGTAGTGGGAGCGGTGAGCCTCGTCCACGATGACGACGATGTTGTGCCGCTCGCTCAGCAGCGGGTGGTCGACGCCCGACTCGCGTTCGGCCGGCGTCCGGTTGAACTTCTGCAGGGTGGTGAACAGGATCCCACCGCTGGAGCGTTGGGTAAGTTCGGTGCGCAACTGGGAGCGGGTGGTGATCTGGATCGGCTGCTCGGGCAGCAGGGTGGACGCGGCGAAGCTCCGGAAGAGCTGGCCGTCCAGTTCGCGCCGGTCGGTGATCACCACGATGGTGGGGTTCAGCAGGTGGGTGGAGCGCAGCACCAGGTTGGCATACAGCTCCATCTCCATCGACTTGCCCGACCCCTGGGTGTGCCAGACCACGCCGGCCTTGCCGTCGGACCTCACCGCGGTCACCGTCCGTCCCAGCGCCTTGTTCACCGCGAAATACTGGTGCGGTTTGGCGATCCGCTTCGCCAGACCGAACTCGCCGGAGTCGAAGGCGGTGAAGTGGCGCAGCAGGTCAAGGAAGCGCACCGGGTTGCCGAGCCCGTAGAAGGTGGCTTCCAGCGCGGTGTCGTAGTCGGTCTCCTCGATCGCTGCGCCAGGGGCCAACGGGACGCCCTCGTCGTCCACATTCCAGGCGGCGTAGTGGTGCAGCGGGGTGAACGGTGTGCCGTAGCCGGCGCTGACCCCGTCCGAGATCACCGTCATCACGCAGGCCCGGAAGGCCAGCGGGAACTCCTCCAGGTAGGTGCCCAACTGGCCGTGCGCCGCGGCCAGCCCGGTGGACGCCAGCCCTGCCTGCTTGAGTTCGGCCACCAGCACCGGCAGCCCGTTGAGGTAGCCGACCACGTCGAAGCGCCGGTGGTGCTCGGCGTCGCTGATCGTCACCTGTCGGACCGCCAGCCAGTCGTTGTCGCCCGGCTCGCGGCCGACCAGCTGGATCGTCGGGTTCTGCTCGACATTGTCGGTGTCGAGATAGCTGACCCCCCGGTAACCCTGGGCCATGAACTCGTGCAGCCGCCGGTTCTCGGTGATCGCATCCTGGCTGGACGGGGTGAGGATCTCGGTCGCCGCCTGCCGCAGGTAGGTCTCGGGCACCTGCGGGTTCAACCGGACCAAGGCCTCGCGGAACCGCTCCGCCAGCACGATGTCGGACGCCGAGGTGCGCTCGTGGTTGATCTCGGCGCCGGTCGCCGGTGCCCAGCCGTGCTCGGCCAGTACCTCGATCGCGACATCCTCCCAATCGGCTTCACTGATCAGTGCCATCTCGTCCCCCAATCGTCCGCGTCAGGCCTTGGATCCAGGATTTTTGTCTGTCATTATTGGTGCGATGGCGAACGAGTACACAATCGGTCCCGACGTCGACCTCGACACCGAGGTGGTCGTACTGCCGAGCGGGCGCCGATACACCAATGCGAACGCCGAGGCGGATTCGGCGTACTTCGAGAAGCGTCGCGGACGCCCGTCGCTGGCCCGCGGCACCAGCCCCCAGATTTCCTTCCGCGTGCCCCAGGACGTGAAGGATGCGCTTGCCTCCCTGTCGGAGACAGAGGGTCTTCCTGAAGCCCAACTGGCGCGCCAGGCACTCCTGGAGTATCTCGCTCGCCACCGGACGGCATGACCGTGTCGCGCCGCCACCCAGGTGCGAGCGAAGCCGAACTCGCCGACTACTACGACCGGACACATGACCTGTCCGGTTTCGACCTGCACCCGGAGGAGATCATTCCGCCCCACGGACGACTCGACGTCACGATCTCGGTGCGGTTCAGCCCCGACGAGATCGACTTCCTTCGAGCTGAGGCTGAACGCGCCGGCATGAAGGTCACAGCATTCATCCGTGCGCTCGCCCTGCAGCACGCGCGAGGCGCCGTCGTTGATCGAGCAGCACTCCGTCAGCAGCTCACCACTGTTGCCAACGAGTTGCGGGCCCTCGAACGCAGCCTGGGCTGAGTTCAGGAGACGACCGGGATGCGAACCGACGACGATCTGCTGGACGAGATCGAGACCGCCACCGGCGGTGCCGGCCCGGACCCCGTCGAGTCTCGACTGATCGACCTCGCCCACACCTCCGGACTGGCTCGGCCGCTCGGCCTGGTCAGCCCCGGGGAGATGCTCTCGCCGGACGAGGTGCGCGCTGAAGTCGCCCGCCGCGGCAGTCGGCGGTGACTTCGCCACCCGCGCCATCACAGCACCTGCACGACTTGCTTCTCGGCGTCGCGGACGGTGATGCGTCCGCTCATGAGGTGGGGAAGCAGGGTGTCGCGGAGGGCGGCGAGGTGGCGGGACTCATCACGGAAGCTGGCGACGAGACTGAATAGCGCGTTGGCACGCTCACCCAGTGCTTCGAGTCGGTCCCCGTCAGGGAGGCTGATCTCGTACTGGGCAAGGTCTGAAGCAGAGACACGCTGCCTGCCGGAACTGCCAATCATCTGCTGGACGGCGTAGTCACGGAACCGCTCATCAACCGCGAAGAGGAAGCTCAACGGCTTGGCCAGCCCTGGCTTCGCACGCATCACAATGAACTCGGTTGATCCGACGCCTGACTCTCCAGCCTCCAGGAAGTCGACATAGCCGGCCTTCCGGTTCTCGAGGCACGGCGTGATGCGGGCGAAAAGGGTGTCGCCATTCATGAAGCGAGCACCCCCTTTGGCCGGTCTGAAGTCCCACTCCACAATCTGACTGCCATTGGTGGGCAGCTTCTGCATGTCGACGTAGATCGGTTCCGCGCGCTGAGATGCAGCACATCTGGGATTGAGCTCAAGGAACTCAGTGATCGGTCGGCGGCGAGCGTCGACATCAGTCTGGAGCCGCGTGAACTCTGCCGACAGCAGCTGCTCGGCTCCATGTGCTACTGACGTGTTCGCGGCGATCTTGTCGTCGAGGGCGCCGAGGACTTCGGCGATGGCGCGCTGGGTGGAGAGGGGCGGTAGTCCGAACTCAAACTCAGCCATGGCTGACGCAGACATGTTCGGCTGTGCGGACTTGCCGTGAGCAACAGACGACACATAGTCGCGCCAGCCATGGCCCTTCAGAACGAGGCCGAGGAACCGAGACTCTAGCTGCGCAGGGTCGGCTTCAAACCGCACGAGGTAGGAAGCGAACACAGCAGGCACGGGCGGGCGCACCCATGCGGATCTCCCTACGGAAGCGCCAGTACGAGCGACAACCACGTCCCCCGGAGCCAGGCGATTCCTCTCCAGATCCCGAACCCCGGCGTCCACAAACGGGACTGTGGCCCAATCGATGGTCTCTCCATCGATGTCGGTGATACGAAGAAACCGGACGCCTGTGTTTGTGGCCGTGGAGGATGCGGTCAGCCCATAGTCCACACGGCTGCAGACGCTGCCGAGCTTGACCGTGATCACAACAACCTCTCCAGTTGCTCGCGCACCACGGCATCCAGACGCGCGGACTCGTCCAGAGCAGCCACCAACCCGCCGGTCAAGAGCTTGATCTTCTCGTCCAGGTCGACACCGTCGTCCTCAGGGGCAGGCGCCCCGACATAGCGGCCGGGGGTGAGGGCGTAGTCGGCGTCCTTGATCTCGGCGAGGGTGGCGGAGTAGCAGAAGCCGGGGATGTCCTGATACTCGCTGGTAGCCGTGGTCTCGACAAGCTCGACCGACGGCTCTTCGCCGCGCCAGGCGCGGTAGGTGTCGGCGATCCGGGCGATGTCCTCGTCGGAGAGAGCCCGTTCGGCGCGGTCGACCAGGTGGCCGAGGTTGCGGGCGTCGATGAAGAGCACCTGGCCGGAGCGGTCCGTCCGCCACTTCTTGTCACGCGCGAAGATCCACAGGCAGACCGGGATGCCGGTGGAGCGGAACAGCTGGGTGGGCAGGGCGACCATGGCGCTCACCAGGTCGGCCTCGACGATCCGGGCGCGGATCTGGCCCTCGCCGCCGGAGTTCGTGCTCATCGATCCGTTGGCCATCACCACCCCGGCCTGGCCCTTGGGGGCGAGCTTGCTCAGGATGTGCTGGATCCAGGCGTAGTTGGCGTTGCCGGCGGGCGGCACGCCGAAGCGCCAGCGGGCGTCGTCCTCGCTGCGGGCCCAGTCCTTGATGTTGAACGGCGGGTTGGCCAGCACGTAGTCGGCCTGCAGATCGGGGTGCAGGTCGCGGGCGAAGGTGTCGCCCCAGCTCGGGCCGAGGTTGCCGATGATGCCGTGGATGGCCAGGTTCATCTTCGCCATCCGCCAGGTGCGTTCCATGTTCTCCTGGCCGTACACGCTGAGCTCGGCCGGGTTGCGGTGGTGCGCCGCCAGGAACTTCTCCGCCTGCACGAACATGCCACCCGAACCGCAGCACGGGTCGTAGATCCGTCCCCGCTGCGGCTCGAGCATCTCGACCAGCACCCGCACCACGCCGGGCGGGGTGTAGAACTCGCCACCCCGTTTGCCCTCAGCGGCGGCGAACTTGCCCAGGAAGTACTCGTACACCTCCCCCAGCAGGTCGCGGGCCCGGCTCGCACCGCCGCCGGTGAACCGGGCCGAGTTGAACAGGTCGAGCAACTCCCCGAGCCGGCGCTGGTCGACCCCCTCCCGGTTGTAGATCCTGGGCAGCGTGCCGGCCAGGGCGGGGTTGGCCTCCATCAGGGCGCCCATCGCCTCGTTGATCAGTTCGCCGATGGTGTGCTCGTCCGTGCCCTTGGCTCGCTCGGCCAGGAACTGCCAGCGCGCGTTCACCGGCACCCAGAACACCCCGGAGCCGGCGTACTCGTCCCTGTCCTCCAGCGAGTACTCGATGTCGTCGGTGGTGTAGCCGCCTTCGGCTTCCAGCTCGGCGCGGATCTGCTCGCGCCGTTCCAGGAACGAGTCGGAGACGTACTTGCAGAACACCAAACCGAGGATCACGTCCTTGTAGTCGGAGGCCTCCAGCGAACCACGCAGCTTGTCGGCGGCCTTCCACAGGGTGTCCTTCAGTTCCTTCATCGTGGTAGGTGCCTGGTCAGCCGGTTCAGAGCGACGTCGCGCCATGGTTCTCCTTGGTGATGCTGAGCTGCCGGGATTCGACAGCGTCGGTCAGGTCGTGGGTCAGGGCATCGAGCGCCGCCAGGTCGGCGAGCAACCGGGCCCGGTGTCCGGTGAGTTCGGCGAGCGCCTCGGCGAGGATCTCGCGGTCGGGAACGGGAAGGGCTGCGAGCTGCCAGGAGCGCCAGGCCCAGGTGGTAGCGGCATTGATCCGCGCAACGACAGTGGCGGGCAGAAGCGGCGCGTCCGGTGCCACGCGCAACACTCGCGCCGGGGTGAGGACGAGGCTGCCGCCTTCGGTGTCGACCGCGGCAGCCGGCCGGGGCCGGACGGTGAACACGACGTCGCCGGGCTCGGTGAGCTCCACCCCGGCCCGACCGAGCAGACTCAGCCGGTCGATGCGGGGAGCCTCCGGCCAAGGCCGGCGCGGATCGTCCACCACCGGCACCGAGCCGGCGGGCAGCCCGCGCGGATCGAGCCGGCGTCCGGGGACCAGGCGGAGCCACCCACGCTCCAGCGCCTGACCGATCGAGGCGATCTCGGCCGGCTGATCGAGCGGGCTGAGCCGGTAGCCGGCAAGTCGTCCCTCGGTGTCGGACGCCCGCAGCTGCACGACCCGGCCGGCTCCGCCGGAGGCCGCCCTCGGTGCGCGCGGCGTCCGCTGGGAGACCAGGCTGCCGCTCGCCGACACCAGATCCCGGGTGGGGACGGGGTGCAGCCAGGCCCAGGCCCGGCGCCGGGCGCCCTCGCTGCCCTGCCAGGCGGCCACCAGGTCGTCCACCAGGCCGCCGAGGTCACCGAGCGCCTGGTCACTGAGGTCGGCGACCATCGTCCAGCGATCGGCGCGCGGCGTCGGATCGACCGCACCCAGCAGCCACAGCGCAGAGTGCTCCCGGACCTGCGTCGGGCGGCAGCCGGCAGGCAGCCGGACGATCGCGCGGACGTGGCCCGCCCGCAGCAGTTGATCCCGCCGACTCAGCGCCTCACCGCTGAGCGGATCGGTCAGGCAGGACGCGGGGGCCAGGCAAAGGGCGAGTTGCCGGGTGTCGGCCTGCAGGGCGATCTCGTCGAGCAGATCGAGCTGATCGAGCGGTGACGAGGCTGGGGCGTCCGCGGCGGGCAGCACCACCAGGTGCGCCACCGGGCCCGCGACCGACCACTCCCCGTTCCCTGGGTCGACCAGACGGTGCGGCACATCGGACAGCAGGAGTTGCCGGCGGGCCAGCCGGTGACTCGGCGAGTGGCCGGCCATGACCAGCGCCGTCGCCATCTGGCCGGCAGCCAGTTCGGCGAACAGGTCGCCGAGACAGCCGGTCGGATCCATGAACGCCGGCTGGCCGAGGTCGGCTGCGAGGGCACCGATCGAGTCGATCAGCAGGTGGCGCGCGCTCGGGGCCAGCGCCACCTGGGCGATCGGCTCGCCGGGCTTGCGCAACCAGGCGTTCAGCAGGCGGCGGTGGGCGGCGTCCGCGTTCCAGGCCGCGTCGAGCATCTCCTCCGCGGTCACCGCGAGCGAGGTGAGGTTGTGGAGTTGCTCCAGTTCGCCGAACAGGTAATGGTCGTCGGGATCGTGGGCATCGGCAAGGTCGAGAAGGTCTTCCCCGTCGCCGACCTCACCCAGGGGCTGCCCGACCAGATGACGCATCGTGATCAGCGCGCTCAACCCCGCCAGTTCGGCTGCGTCGACCGTCGACAGGGCGTGGGCGGCCGCGTCCGCGCGAACGTCGGGATTGTTGCCCCGACCGGTCGCCTCCAGCCACGACACAACCTCCTGGCGGAGGAACAACTCCTGGTCGTGGCGGCGCTCCCGGGGCTGCGGGAAAGGACGGTCGCTGCCGCGCGAACGCCGGCGCCATACCGTCACCACCGGCCGCTGGACCTGGGCGAGCGCGGCGATGTCACGCATCGTCATCAACTCAGCCACGTGCGACCTCCTGGCCGCAATCAGACCAGATCGACCCCGGCCAGCACAAGTAGCAAATGCTGATAATGCCCCTTATCGCCGGAACTCGAAACAAATGTCACCCATGGTTGGCAACGTTGAGACCAGCCCGATTTCGTGCGAAGGAGCAGAGATGACCAACCCCCAGCCGCCGTACGGCGGCCCCTCCGGCTACCGGCCGGAGCCTGTCCCTTCCGGCCCTCAGCAGGCCGGCCAGAACACCCCGCCGCCGCCCCCGATCACCAAGCGCGGCAGGCTGCTCACCTCCAAGCCGGTGATCGGTGCCGCGGCGCTGCTCGTCGGCGTCGCGCTCGGCGCCGGCTCGGCCGGGGGCGGCGCCGGTGCGACCAGCGCGGTCCCGGCGCCGGCCCCGACCGTGACGGTGACGACCACGACGACCGCGACTCCGTCCGTCCCCACGACCTCGCCGAGCAGCGAGCCGACATCCGAACCGACCGTCGAGCCGGTGTCGACTCCCGAGCCCGAGGAGACCACCACGGAGCCCACGAAGCCGGCCAAGAAGGAGTACAAGACCCTGAGCAGCCGCGCGTTCAAGAAGTTCGCCAAGGATCCGGACTCCCACCTGGGCAAGACTTACGTGATCTACGGCGAGATCACCCAGTTCGACTCCGCGACCGGGACGGACACGTTCCGGGCCAACACCGGGCCGAAGAAGCTCAAGATCTCCTACGGCTACACCGACTACTCGCAGAACACGATCCTCACCGGCGCGGAGTCCGAGTTCGATGACCTGGTCGAGGGCGACTGCTTCAAGGCCAAGGTCACGGTGCTCGGGTCGTATTCCTACGACACCCAGATCGGCGGCAACACCACCGTCCCGATGCTGTGGGTGGACTCGATCTCGGTCTACGGAAGCACCGACTAGGGGACCACAACCGCCGGCGAAGGGACCTTTCGACTGATCCTCGGCGGTAATCGCCGATCACCCGGCCGGAGTGGGGTCGGCCTCGGGGGGCACCGACCCCACTCCCCATCTATCGGAAGGCCGCCACAGGACGCACCCGGTGGCCCTGACACAGTGAGAGACCTGGATCCTCCATGTCGTACCTGCCGGTCCGATACGCTCTCGCCGTGGTGTTCTTTGCTGAGCCAGCTGCACGGCGACCGATTCAAGCGTTCAGGCGAACCTGACCGAGGTGCCGAGCCGGCCGCGAGCGCATCCTGAGAACGAACTCTGGAGGAGGAGACCCATGAAGTCTGTCCTGAAAGGGCTGTTGGGAGTGATTCTCGGCCTATGCCTTGTGGCTGTGGGCGTGGTCGTGAGCCCGATGGTGGCTGGCTTCTGGGCGGTGAACGCCATCGTGAACAGCGAGCCTGTGAGCAGAGAGACAGAGACTGCCGACACCCGGGTGATCCACGCGATATCGCGCACCGAACAGGTCGCCCTGCTTAGCCTGGGCATCCAGGGAATCGAGAAGAAGACCGAGAAGACCAGTTTCTTCGGGGTGGATATACCTGGCAGCGAGAGGGCGCTCTTCCTTCAGTACACCTTCCGAGCCAAGCTTGGGATCAACGGCGAAGAAGTGAAAGTTGAGCAGACCGGGGAGAACGAGTTCACCGTGTCCGTCCCCGCCTTCATCGTGATAGGGCATGACGATGTGACCTTCAGCCTGGCGGCCGAGGACAACGGCGTCCTGAGTTGGGTGACCCCGGAAATCGACACAATCGAGATGACGAACGAGATTCTCAGCGATGGCGCCCGGCAGGAGTACATCGAGTCAAATGAGGATCTCCTGAGGGAGCAGGCCGAGGCGTTCTATCGCGGCATCGTGCACGGAATCGACCCGACCGTCGACCTCAAGTTCGAGTTCGGTCCTCGCTCCAGCCAGTAGCCACCTGCGGGCGCAGGTCCACAGTCGCTCCCGGACATGCTCGCGTACGCGAGCGACCTCTTGCACTCTGCGCTCAGACGTCGTCTGCCTGCTCCGACTCCGGCTCGTGGGAAGGCTCGGAGACGGCCTTGCGGCCGAACAGGGAGCCGACCGCGCCTGCGGCGCTGAACGCCGCCCCCTTGATTGCCAAACCGGCATCCTCCACCGCGGCCGACGCCCGAGGCTTGTCCGGGATGCCATCGTCGTCCAGATCGACCGAGCGGAAGGGCCGCGTTGCGCGATCGAGGGTCTCGCTGCCGAAGCGTTTGGCGGCGTCGACACCCCCGGTCGTCGCTACCACCAGGTCATCCCTGGCCTCGACAACCGCTTCGACCCAGCGCTTCGCCTCAAGCGCTGGGCGATCGCGCTCGATCCCAAGCCGGCCGTTGAAATCGACGATGCCGGCCGCGACCTGGTTGCTCGAATCCACCACGGCTCGCGACGCGATCGGGTGCAGCAACACCTTCGTGTTGGCGATGCCGGCCGCCGCGCTCATCCGGGCCATCAGCTGCACGGTGCTCCGTGCGATGAGTTCCAGGCGGTTCTGCCGGGCCGCCCGCAGTCCGAGGCGGTGACGGTCAAGATCCTCTGGAGAGGCATCCAGCACCCGGTCGAGTTCGAGGACGGCGATCGCGTCCTGCAGCTGGAAGCAGCGCGCCAGCACCGCGAGCCATTCCTGGACCTTGGACGCCACCTCCTTGGCCCTGTCAGCCAGGTCGCTGAGCTGACTCTTGGCCTCCATCCCCTCAGCGAGGGCATCGAGTTGGCGCAGCGCATATGCCTGGGTGCGCGCGATGACCAGCGTCGTGGCCTGGACCTTCGACCAGGTGACCTCGGAGACCAGCCCCACATGCTCTCTGATCGTCATGGCCTCCTCGATCACGAGGTCCACCCCGATCATGTCCGCCAGCACGGCGTCCTTCTGCCCGCGAAGCACATCGTCGACCTTCGCGTCGATCGTGGCGAGGTAATCGGTGATCTCCGCCATGGTCTGCTGCATCGCCAACTGGGCCATCAGCCCAGCCGCACCGGCCAACATCGCCGGGTTGGTCAGCAGCGACCCGGGGCCCTTCACGAACTCGAGGTTCTTGAGGAACCTGCCGCCCTCTTTCGCTCTCGCTGTGGCCTGCAGGTTGCCGGTCGCGGAGTTCTTGGTCAGCGGGAACTCCCTGGCGATCTTCGCCGACTCCTCGGTCAGCTTCATCCAGCGACCCGAGTTCGCAGCGACTTCCGAACCTGCCTGGACGGCACCAGCCGCATTGCCGAGGTTGGGTCCGAGCCGGTGCAGTCCGAGATCCTTCGACGGCAGCCCCGCAGTGGCGAGGAAACGCTCGACCGCTGCCGGCTCCCCGATCACCGCCAGCCCGTCGCCGTCACCGATCAGGTGAACCTCATCGCCCATCGTTGGCTCCTCATAGATCGGCAGCAAAGCCTTCCGCGAGCTGCTGGGGCCGTGCATCGAGGGCCAGCCTAGAGCCTTGAGAGCCACCACTGAAGGCTGGCTCTCGGTCGCTATGGCTGGCCCTCGGTGGGGACCCGGACGCACGTGCGGGAGGTCTGCCCCCACAGCACCCGCGGGAGGCTCGCCGCACCCGGCCCCACCCTGCTCGAGCCGTTGCCTGCGGTGGCACACCCACCATCCACAGTCAAGAGCCCCGCACAGCGCTTGACAAGTCAGGCCGGGGAGGCCCGCTGGGAGGTCAGGCGACCCGGGCGGCCTCCACGATCTCGATGCCGGAGTTGTCGGCGTTCACGTCGAACACCACGGTGTCGCCGTCGGTCACGTCGCCGGCCAGCATCCGCCTGGCCAGACCGTCCTCGATGGTGGTCTGCACCAGCCGCTTCAGCGGACGGGCGCCGTAGACGGGGTCGAACCCGGTCAACGCCAGCCAGTCCTTGCCGGCCTGGGTTACCTCGACCGCGATCCGGCGGTCGGTCAGCCGGGCGTTCAGCCGTCCCAACTGGATGTCGACGATCTTCGTCAGATCCTCGGTGCCCAGCGGCTCGAACATCACGATCTCGTCCAACCGGTTCAGGAACTCGGGCTTGAACGACTGCCGCACCACCCCCATGACCGCCTTGTTCT
Organism: uncultured Propionibacteriaceae bacterium; assembly: GCA_964435735.1. Classification (GTDB taxonomy): domain Bacteria; phylum Actinomycetota; class Actinomycetes; order Propionibacteriales; family Propionibacteriaceae; genus Propionicimonas. The sequence goes on along the minus strand of CAYSZZ010000005.1, from coordinate 103,587 downwards.
TGGTCTCGGCGTCCAGGGCCTGGTCGGCCAGGAACTGCGAGCCGAGGTTGCTGGTCATGATCAGGATGACGTTGCGGAAGTCGACCGTGCGACCCTGGCCATCGGTCAGCCGGCCGTCGTCCAGCACCTGCAGCAGGATGTTGAAGACCTCGGGGTGGGCCTTCTCCACCTCGTCCAGCAGCACCACCGAGTAGGGACGCCTCCGCACCGCCTCGGTGAGCTGGCCGCCCTCCTCGTAGCCGATGTAGCCGGGAGGGGCCCCGACCAGCCGCGAGACCGAGTGCTTCTCGCCGTACTCGCTCATGTCGATCCGCACCATGGCGCGCTCATCATCGAAGAGGAACTCGGCCAGGGTCTTGGCCAGCTCGGTCTTGCCGACACCGGTCGGCCCCAGGAACAGGAAGGAGCCGGTCGGGCGGTTCGGGTCGGAGATCCCGGCCCGGGAGCGCCGCACCGCGTCCGACACCGCACGGACCGCCGGACGCTGGCCGATCAGCCGCCTGCCGAGTTCGTCCTCCATCGCCAGCAGCTTCTCGCTCTCGCCCTGCAGCAGCCTGCCGACCGGGATGCCGGTCCAGCTGCCCACCACCTCGGCGATGTCCGTGGCAGAGACCTCCTCGCTCACCATCGGGGTGGTGTGCTGCTCGGCCTCGGTGGCCGCGGTCAGCTCCGCCTCCAGCGTCGGGATCTGCCCGTAGAGGATCTCGGACGCCTTGGTCAGGTCGCCCTCGCGCTGGGCGCGTTCGGCCTCGATTCGCAGCTTGTCGATGTGCTCCTTGATCTCGCCCACCCGGTTCAGGCCCGACTTCTCGGCCTCCCAGCGGGCCTCCAGGCCGCGCAACTCCTCCTTGGCGTCGGCCAGGGCGGCGGTCAGTCGCTCGTAGCGATCCTTGGACGCCGGGTCCTCCTCCTTCTCCAGGGCGAAGGCCTGCATGGTCATCCGGTCGATGTCCCGGCGCAACTGGTCGATCTCCTCCGGCGAGGAGTCGATCTCCATCCGCAACCGGGACGCGGCCTCGTCCACCAGGTCGATCGCCTTG
>CAYSZZ010000005.1:23105-102537 GCA_964435735.1 uncultured Propionibacteriaceae bacterium | reverse complement strand
GGTGATGGTGACCTTGTGGTGCGCCTCGTAGCGTTCTCGCAGCCCGCGCAGGATCGCGATCGTGTCCTCCACCGACGGCTCCCCGACGAAGACCTGCTGGAAGCGGCGCTCCAGCGCCGGATCCTTCTCGATCCGCTCGCGATACTCGTCCAGCGTGGTGGCGCCGATCATCCGCAGCTCGCCGCGGGCGAGCATCGGCTTGAGCATGTTGCCGGCATCCATGGACGAGTCGCCGCTCGCGCCGGCACCGACCACGGTGTGCAGTTCGTCGATGAAGGTGATGACCTTGCCCTCGGCGTCCCGGATCTCGTTCAGGACGGCCTTCAGCCGTTCCTCGAACTCGCCGCGGTACTTGGCCCCGGCCACCATCGAGGCCAGGTCGAGGGAGACCACCCGGCGTCCCTTGAGCGAATCGGGGACGTCGCCGGCCACCACCCGCTGCGCGAGGCCCTCGACGACGGCGGTTTTGCCGACACCGGGCTCGCCGATCAGCACCGGGTTGTTCTTGGTACGCCGGGCCAGCACCTGGACGACGCGGCGGATCTCGGAGTCGCGTCCGATCACCGGATCGAGCCGGCCCTCACGCGCCTTCTCGGTCAGATCGACCGAGTACTTGTCGAGCGCGGATTCACCGCCCTCGGACTCGGCCGAGGTGACCCGTTTGCCGCCACGGGCGTCGTTGAAGGCCTGTTCCAGCGCCTTCACCTTGACGCCGAGATCGGTCAGGATCCTCTGTGCGTCCGAGGGGACCGACGCCAGTCCGAGCAGCAGGTGCTCGGTGGCGACGAAGTCGTCGCCCAGCTGCTCGGCCCGGTTCTCCGCGTCGGCCAGGACGCGGGCCAGCGGCCCGGAGATGCCGGGCTGGCTCACCGACGAGCCCTGGGCACTGGGCAGCTTCTTGATGGCGCCCTGTGACGCCGCGTCCACCACGGCCGGGTCGACACCCACCGAGGCCAGCAGCGGCCCGACGGTGTTCTCCGGCACCATCAGCAGCGCGTGCAGCAGGTGCACCGGTTCGGTATTGGGATTGCCGGCAGTCAGCGCCGTCCGGACAGCGGCCGAAACCGCGTCCCGCGATCGAGCAGTCAGCCTCGAGGTATCCATCTGGTGCGTTTCTCCTTGTCATCGACCTCTTCGGTCGGAACTTGTCAAGATTGAGTCCACTAGACTCAACTAGTGTACGCCGTCCCGGTATTCCGCACTTCCATGCGAACCCGAACCGGCCGGCGGTTCTTTAGGGGTTCTTCAGGCTGGGACAGCCCGGCGCTTCAGGCTGATGTGATGAGGTCTGACCATGAGCGAAGTCCCGCTGGCGAACTGGTCCCCCACACACGGGACCGGGCGTTCCCGGGGTCGGCCCAAAGGAGGATGGCTCGTCGTCCACACGGAGGACGCGGGACCGTGCCGGCTCACAGTAGGTTGACAGCGAACTCACGATCAAGAAGGACACCATGGCCAGAACCAGCTCTTTCGTCGCGCTGATCGCGGCGTCCACGCTCGCGCTGACCGGCTGTGGCGGCGGCGGCAACGGCGGCGACGGCCAGCTCAGCTACGAGGACTCACCGCTGTCGAAGTACCTCTCGTCCGTCTTCACCAACGGCCTCTCGCCGGACGCAACCCAGCAGGAGCAGCAGGAGTTCTACAACGAGCAGAACCGCAAGACCGAAGAGCTGGTCGCCCAGTGCATGACCAAGGAGGGGTTCGAGTACGTCCCCAACACCAGCAACGGGAGCGTCACCATCGGCGACGACGGCATGTGGCGGCCGGACGACCGCGACTGGGTGGAGAAGTACGGCTACGGCGCCATCAACAATCCGTGGCAGGAGCAGAACGGCGGCGAAACTCAGGCAACCGAGCCGCCGGCCGATCCCAACCAGCCCTATGTCGAGAGCCTGACCGAGGCCGAGCAGCAGGCCTATTACGAGGCGCTCTGGGGCAAACCGCAGGAGCCCGACCCCGACGCTGACCCGAACGAGCCCCAGGAGTGGCGGTGGGAGGACGGCGGCTGCTACGGCTGGGCCCAGCACGAGGTGCAGGGGGAGAACCCCTGGGAGCAGGACGAGAACAAGCCGATCATCGAGGCACTCCAGAAGTTCTGGGAGACCATGCAGTCCAGCCCCGAGTTCACGAAGTTGGACGCCGACTGGTCGACCTGCATGACCGAGGCCGGCCACGGCGGCTTCAAGACCCAGTACGAGGCCCAGGACTCGATCTACCAGTTGATCAACAAGTACTGGGAGAACGCACCCCAGGGCGAGGGCGAGTGGGATCCGAACTTCGGAACCGTGAAGGATCCCGAGTACGCCAAGATCGCCGACCAGGAACTCCCGCTGGCGCTGGCCGACCTCACCTGCCGGGAGAAGACCGACTACCGCCAGCAGCAGCTGCGCATCCAGTTCGCGGCCGAAGAGCAGTTCATCGCCGACCACAAAGAAGAGCTGGACGCCATGAAGGCTCGCGCCGAGCAGGCCCAGAAGAAGTAGTCCATGGGCCGCCCGAAGGCTCATCCGCTCACTACACGTCGACAGCAAGTCCGACCAAGGAAGGACGCCATGGCAAGAACGAGCTCTCTCGTTGCGCTGGTCGCAGCGGCCGCGCTCACGCTCACCGGCTGTGGTGGTGGAGGCGAAACCGGTGACGGCACGCTCGACTACGAGGATTCCCCGCTGTCGAAGTACCTCTCGGAGGTCTTCAGCGGCGGCCTCTCGCCGGACGCCACACCGGAAGAGCAGCAGCAGTACTGGAACGAACAGCAGCGCAAGATCGAGGCACTCGTCGCCAAGTGCATGACCGAGGAGGGTTTCGAGTACATCCCGAACAACCCGGTGGTCGAGACGCCGATCCCCATCGAGGACACCGAGAACAAGTGGCGTCCCGAGGATCGCGACTGGGTCGAGAAGTACGGCTACGGTGCCGTCAACAATCCCTGGCAGGAGGACGGCAACGCGCCGGAGCCGGTTCCCATGCCGACCGCGCCCGCCGATCCCAACCAGGAGTACCTCGAGAGCCTGACCGAAGCCGAACAGCAGGCCTACTACGAAGCGCTCTACGGCAAGCCGATCGAACCCCAGCCAGGTGAGGACGACGTCACGTACGACTGGCGCAACCAAGGTTGCTACGGCTACGCCAACCACGAGGTGAATGGCGAGAATCCCTGGGAGCAGCAGGAGAACAAGGCCATCCTCGATGCGATCCAGAAGTTCTACGAGACCGTCCAGAACGATCCCGCGTTCGCCAAGCTCGATTCCGACTGGGCCGCCTGCATGACCGAGGCGGGCTTCGGCGGGTTCGCCAAGCAGGGGGAGGCTCAGGACTCGATCTACCAGTTGATCAACAAGTACTGGGAGAACGTGCCCCAAACCGACGGCGAGATGGATCCCAACCTCGGCACGATGAAGGATCCTGAGTACGCCAAGATCGCCGACCAGGAGATCCCGCTGGCGCTGGCCGACCTCACCTGCCGGGAGAAGACCGACTACCGCCAGCAGCAGTTGCGCATCCAGTTCGCGGCCGAGGAGCAGTTCATCGCCGACCACAAAGAGGAGCTGGACGCCATGAAGGCCCGCGCCGAGCAGGGACGGAAGTAGTGGCACGACATCACGAGCCCGACGAGGATCACACGCTGGCCGACGCCCTCCTCGAACAGCCGGAACCCGGACCTGACGCTGCGCCCGAACCGGCACCGACCTCGCGGGTGAAGGGGCTGGGACGGATCCTCCGCGGCAACCGCGCCCTGTGGGTGACCACGCTGGTGGCGGTGCTCTGCCTGCTGGCCGGTCTGGTGATCGGCCGATTCGTCATCTCGCCGGCGGACGCCGCCGCGAACGCCAACGCACCCAAGCCCGGCTACATCACCGTTCCGGTCGAGTACGGCGAGCTGAGCAACGACGTCACGCTGCGCGGCCAGGTCGGTTACGCCGATGCCACCGAGGTGAAGCTGACCCCAGGCGAAGGCGCGTCTGTGGTGACCGGCCAGGTACCCGAGGTCGGCGACGAGTTGGCCGCCGGCTCCATCGCGCTCGAGGTGGCCGGCCGGCCGGTGTTCGTCCTTGCCGGACAACTGCCCGCCTACCGGACCCTTCGAATGGGCACCTCCGGCCCCGACGTCGCCCAGCTGAAGACGGCGCTGCGCGGGCTGGGAATCAAGGTGGGTAAGGGCGAGGACTTCACCAAGGAACTCGCCGATGGCATCCGCACCCTCTACAACGACGCCGGCTACACGCCCCCCGTCGATGCGGAAGCCAGCAGCCGCGTGACGCAGGCACAGAAGGACGTGCGGGATGCCGACCAGGCGGTCGCGGACGCGCGGAAGCAACTGCGCGAGGGCGGCAAGGTCTCCGCGGCCACGCGCAAACAACTGAACAATGCGGTCAACTCGGCGTCCCGCGACGTGACGGTGGCTCAGGCCGCCCTCAACGCGACGGACCGGAGCGATCCGGTCGCCATGGCCATGGCCCGCAAGGCGGTGTCGGATGCCAAGGACGCGCTGGCGCTGGCCAAGGTGCAGCGCACTGAGGGACTGAAGACGCCCGACACCTCGTACCTCAAGGCTGCACTGAAGTCGGCCGAGGCCGCCCGCAAGGAGGCCGGCCGTGCCCTCAGCCGGGCCCGGAACGACGCGCGGCCGTTCCTTCCGGAGTCGGAGGTGCTGTTCCTCACCGAACTCCCCCGCCGGGTCGACAACGTGAACGTCTCCCGCGGCAGCACCATCGAGGGCGCGGTGATGAGCGTCTCAGGCGCCACCATCGAGCTCACTGGCTCGGCTGCGGATGCCGACGCCAAACTGCTGGCGGTGGGCGACGAGGCCTTCTTCGAGCTGCCGGACGGCACCGAGCATCGGGCCGTGATCGCCAAAATCGACTCCGAGAACGGGACGAGAGCCACCATCACCTTCACCCCCGACCCGCTGGAGACCGAGATGATCCAGCAGATCCAGGGCATGAACGTCCGGGTGAAGGTGCCGGTCGGTGCGACCGAAGGCGATGTGCTGTCGGTTCCCTTCGCGGCGCTCACCGCGGGACCTGGCGGCGAGTCGCGGGTCGAGGTCGTCGAGGGCGATCCGCGCGATGCCCAGGCGAAGACCCGGCTCGTCGTGGTGACCACCGGTCTGGCTGCCGGCGGCTATGTCGAGGTCACTCCCACCGAGGGCGATCTGAAGGCCGGCGACCTGGTGGTGGTCGGGGCGTGAGACCACAGACGGCGGATGATCCGGCTCCCCCGGGCAGGGCCGGTTCGATCGGGCCGGAGCCGCTCGTCGAGCTGATCGACGTCACCCGCGCCTTCCCCGGCCCGCCCGAGGTGCAGGCGCTGAAGGACGTGAGCCTGACCCTGCGCCAGGGCGACTACGCATCGATCGTCGGCCCGAGCGGCTCGGGCAAGTCCACCATGCTGAACATCCTGGGGCTCCTGGACCGCCCGAGCGTGGGGCAGTACCGGCTGGCCGGCATCCAGACCGGCGACCTGGACGAGGATGGGCGAGCCGCCGTCCGCGCCCGGGTGGTCGGCTTCGTGTTCCAGGCCTTTCACCTGATGCCGCACCGCAGCGTGCTGGACAACGTGCTGATGCCGATGCTGTACAGCAGCGTCCCCCGGGAGGAGCGCGAACCCCGAGCCCGGGAGGCCCTGCAGCGGGTGGGGCTGGGGCATCGGATCGACTTCCTGCCCAGCACCCTTTCCGGCGGCGAACGGCAGCGGGTGGCGGTGGCCCGGGCGGTGGTGAGCGGACCGCGGCTCCTGCTGGCCGATGAGCCGACGGGCAACCTCGACCAGGCGACCTCCGGTGAGGTGATGGCGCTGTTCGAGGAGTTGCACTCCGACGGCCTGACACTGGTGGTCATCACCCACGACCCGCAGATCGCCCAGCGCGCCCCCCGTCGGATCCGGATCCTGGACGGCCGGCTCACCGAGGAGGCCGCGGCATGAACCGGCTCCCCCTCACGTCCGACCGCGAGACGCCCCCGCAGGATCCTGCTACAGACGTAGAGGCTGCGGTGTTCAGCCGTCGGCGCAGCGGCCGCAAGCACAAGCCAGAGCCGGTCGACATCTCGGCGCTGGTGCCACCGGTGGCCCGCGCGGATCGCTTCACCTTCACGGATCTGCTGGTAGAGGCCACCAGCGGAATCGGCTCACGTCCCGGACGCCTGGTCATGACCATTCTGGGCACGGTGCTGGGTATCGGCTCGCTCATCGCCACCATCGGTTTCGCGCAGACCACCGCCGGGCAGATCGCCCGCCAGTTCGACGCGGTGGCCGCCACCCAGGTTGTGATCACCCCGGCGACCGCTCAGACCGGGGGCGGCGGCACGGTGGCCACCGGCCGGCTGCCCTGGGATTCGCCGGAGCGGGTCGAACGGCTGGCCGGCGTCACTCATGCCGCGCTACTGGCGAATGTCGGCCTCGGCGAGGGCACCGTCACCGCGGTGCCGGTGAACGACCCCTCTGCGCCCGCCACCGCCGCGCCGCCGGTGGTGGCGGCCTCGTCCGGGCTGCTGGACGCGATCCGCGGCCGGGTGGTCACCGGACGCGACTTCGACGCCGGCCATGACCAGCGTGGCGATCGGGTGGCCCTGCTGGGAGCCCGCCTGGCGGAGCGGTTCGGGATCAACCGGGTGGACCGCCAACCGTCCATCTTCATCAACGGCATCGCCTACGCCGTGATCGGGATCGTGGACGACATGGCCCGCCGGGCCGACCTGAAGGATTCGGTGGTGATACCGATGGGTGCCGGACGGGCGGACTTCGGCGTCACCGCAGCCGGCGAACTGCAGGTGCAGATCGTGGTCGGCGCGGGCCCCCAGGTGGCCGAACAGGCAGCGATCGCCCTCTCCCCCGGTTCGCCGGAGAACATCGAGGTCTCGGCACCCGCCGGACGCAGCGAACTGGGAGAGAACGTGCAGGCCGACGTCAACATGGTCTTCCTGATCCTCGGCATCGTCGCGTTGCTGGCCGGCGGCCTGGGTATCGCCAACGTGACCATGCTCGGGGTGATGGAGCGGGTGGGCGAGATCGGCCTCCGGCGGGCACTGGGTGCCACCCGCCGTCAGATCGCCTCCCAGTTCATCGCCGAGTCGGTGGTGATCGGGCTGCTCGGCGGCCTGATCGGCGCCAGCCTCGGTGTCTTCGCCGTGGTCGGCGTCGCCCTGGTTCAGCAGTGGACTCCGATCATCGACCCGCTGCTGGCCGGCTCAGCCGCCGTGCTCGGGGCCCTGGTCGGCCTGGTCGCCGGCTGGTTCCCCGCGCGTCGCGCGTCCCGGATCGAACCCGTTGCCGCCCTGCGCGGCAGCTGAGACACCCGATCGCGTCAACTGCCGCGGCAGCAGCAGCGCCGAAGCCAGCAGGGCAAGCCCGGCGACCACGCCGATGCTCACCACGATCTGCTGCCACGGGGCATAGCCGAGTTCGACGTCGTCACCGCGGGGCAGCCACTTGAAGGGTGCGACCACGCCCCAGGCGACGTAGCCCAGGCCGAACCAGCGGAACCACCCGGGCAGCCGGCGGGCCTGCCACAGCACCACGCCCAGCGGGACGATCCAGACATAGTGGTGCGACCACGAGATCGGGGAGGCGAGCAGGCTGGTCACGCCGGCCAGACAGATGGCCAGCCTCACTTCACCGGCCCGATGCACCACGACGGCCGCCGACACGCCCAGCAGCACCACCAGCCCGCTGAGCACCAGGCCGCCCCGACTGGATTCACCCAGCAGCCGGGTCCACACTCCCAGCACCGACTGGTTGGTGGCGTACACGATGCCGGAGTTCATGCCGGTCTCGCCCGCCAGCAGTCCGCCCCAATAGTGCAGCGAGGCCGCCGGTAGCAGCAGGAAGCCGAGTCCGGTGGCCGCCCCGAAGGCGGCGAAGGCGACCAGGCCGGGCTCGCGGCGTCCGGCGAAGAAGTTGTAGGCGGCGACCGTCGCCGGGGTCAGTTTCACCGCGGTCGCCAGCCCGGTCAGCCAGCCTTCGGGGGCGATCCGGCGGCGCAGCAGCCTCGGACCGGGCATGGAATCCAGCACCGCCGCCGCCACCAGCAGGATGCCCAGCTGCCCGAAGCCGAGGGTCTCGGTGACCGGCTCGACGAACAGGACGCAACCCGTCGTGGCCAGACTGAGCCGCCAACCGGTGAGTCCGAGCCGGTACAGGATCGCGGCCAGCGCTCCCACGCAGAGTGCCAGCCAACCGACCGCGGCCGCTTCGAAGGAGAGGACGGCGAAGGTCACCGTGAGCAGGGCGGCGAAGGGCGGATAGATCCACGGCAAGCCGTCGGCGTCGAAGAAGTCCTGTCCGGCCAGCAGCAGCTGACCGGTGCGTCGGTACACGTCGAGGTCGATCATCCCTGGCTGCCACGGCCACAGCACCGAACCGGGGATCTGGGTGCCGGCGACGTACAGTGCCGCCACCATGGGCGGGAGCGCCAGGCCGACCCAGCCCAACCTCTGCTTCAGCCGGCTCACGTCCCTCCCTTCGGCCGGGGTTCAGCCTACCGACAGCTCCGAGACGGCAGTTCATGCGAGACGCTGGCCGAGCTCGGGGGGCTCAGGGGACGTGCGCACCCTCCGCCCGCGTGGGTGGGACGAATCCAGCTCACCCCTCAGCCCAGGACCAGCGAGACTCCCAGCACGATCATGACCACGGCGATGAGGCCGTCCAGGATGCGCCAGGCCAGCACGCTGGAGAGCCACCGCCCCAGGAAGCGTGCCCCGTAGCCCAGCGAGAAGAACCACAGCACGCTGGCGGTCATCGCACCCGCGGCGAACAGCCAGCGCTGGTCATTGTGGGTGGCACCCACGGAGCCGAGCAGGAACACGGTGTCGAGATAGACGTGCGGGTTGAGCCAGGTGAGCGCCAGGCAGGTCATCGCCACCGGCAGCATCCTGGTCCGGGTGGCGGTGCCGGTGGAGCCTGGGTCATGCGCCGCCGCCGGCGCCGCATCCGACTCGGCCTGCGGCTGGAGAGTCTCGCCGGAAGGGAACAGAGCACGTCTGGCGGCGAGCAGCCCGTAGCCGACCAGAAAGAGCGCACCCGCCCAGCGCACGGCGACGATCAGCCAGGGCAGTGCCTGGGTCGCCGCCCCGATGCCGGTGATCCCGATCAGAATCAGCGCGGCGTCCGAGATCGCGCAGATCGCCGCGACCAGCCCCACGTGCTCCCGCCGGATCCCTTGGCGCAGCACGAAAAGGTTCTGCGCGCCGATCGCCACGATCAGCGAGAACCCCAGCCCCAGGCCGGCCACCAGCGAGTTCACGCGGCCGACCCTACGCGCGGCCGGCGGCGGTGCCCGCACCGGTCCCAGCCCTCAGTCAGTCCGCGCCCGGAACGGCAGGAACCGTCCCGGCGTCCCACCATCCTCCTTGCGCAACGCCTTCTCGGCCTGGCCGAAGGACCACGGCGCCCAGCCGCCGGGTCGGGTGGGATCGACGGCGGGCGGCGTGAGAGGACTCTCATGCTGGGTTCCTGGGCGCCTCATCCAGGCCCGATTGGGTGGAACCAACCCGAAACGAAGGAGTCATGATGAAGATCACCCGTTCCACCGCCGCCTGGGCCGTTGCCGGCGCAATCGGACTGAGCACCCTCGGCGGGATCGGCCTGGCCGTGGCCGACACCACGACCCCCACGCCCTCCGCCACCGCGAGCCCAGCGCCGGGCCGGACGGCGACCCCGTCCGGCACCCCGACCAGTTCGCCCACCTATTCGGCCAACACCGCCCCGTCCGCCCGTTCGGCGGTGACCGCGGCCAGCGCCAACACCGTCACCACGGCGCCGACGGCACAGAGCCCCCGGTCACCGAAGTCGCCGGTTTCGGCCAAGTCGCCGGTTTCGGCCAAGTCGCCGGTTTCGGCCAAGTCACCGGTCTCCCCGAAATCCCCGGTCTCCGCCAAGTCCCCCGTTTCGCCGAAGAGCCCGGCGAGCCCTCGTAGCGCTCGGAGCGCGGCTTCGGGAGACTGACCTTGTGAGTGCGTTCGCTGAAGAGACCCGACTGCTGACCTCCTCCGAGGCTGCGGGTCTGCTTCAGGCGGCGCTCACCGGCGACCCGGAGGTCGTCCTGCCGGGCTTCACCGCCCAGCTGGACGACCTCCACTACCGTCCCGGATCCGAGGTCACTGCGATCTACACGGTGAGCTTCCAAGCTCCCGGCGGCCGCACCACCGAGCACCTGCTCGCCACCACCGCGGAGGTCTCCGGGCAGGTGGCGACGCTGAGTCGCGGCGAGGTCACCCTGCGGGTCTGGCGCCACCCGGCGGATCCCCGATTGTCAGGCCTGGCCGCAGCCTGCGACCCGGCGACCGTGCTCGGCTGGCTCAGCGCCGCCGAACCGCGACTGCGCAATGCCGGCGCGCTCCATCTGGAGTTGCTGGCCTATCGTCCGTTGCGCCGGGCGGTGCTGCGCGCCACGGTCGAGGGCGAGCACTTCTACCTGAAGGTGACGCGGCCCGGCTACGACGACCGGTTGGCCGCCCGGCAGGAGTTGCTGGCCGCCGTCGACCTGACGGTCCCGCTGGCGGCCCGGCCCGTGCCGGGAGTCCTGATCTCCCCCAGGATCGCCGGACGATCACTGGCCCACCAATTGGTCGACTGGCAACTCGGCCGAGTCCCGCTCCCGCCCCCACAAGCATTGACCGCGCTGCTCGACCGGCTGCCGGCGGCCACGCTCTCCCTGCCCAGACGCCCGTCCTGGAGCGAGAACATCGACTTCCATGCCGCGACCGCCCGCCAGCAGCTGCCGTTCGAGTCCGGTCGGATCGACGCCCTCGCCGCTGCCATCGCCGATGTGCTGGGGCTGGGACGCCACGGTCCGGTCGTCCCGACCCACGGGGACTTCTATGAGGCGAACATCTTCGTCGACGGGCAGGTGCTGCGGCTCATCGACATCGACTCGGTGGGCCCCGGGCTGCGCGAGGACGATCTGGCCTGCTGCCTGGCCCACCTGGCCGTGCTGCCGAGCCTGGACCCGGACGCCTACCGGCGGATCCCGGAGGTACTGGACGCCTGGCAGTACGCCTTCGAGCAGCAGGTGGACGCCCGCGATCTGCGGGCGCGGACAGCGGGGGTTCTGCTCAGCCTGATCTCAGGCGCCGAACCAGGTCAGGCACTGCGGCGGCTGGAGATCGCCGAGCACTACGCCAGGTCCGCTCGCTAACGCGAAGATGAGAGAACTCTCATCGGAGCGCTCCGGTCTCCCTCATCTGGCGTGGCTAGCCTGATCGCGTCGAAGGGAGCACCATGCCAGTGTCGAGATCAGCAATCGCCTGGGCCGTCTCGGGCACCCTCGGTGTCGGAACCTGCACCCTGGGAATCCTCGCGATGAACTCCGGGGCGCCGGCCAATGCCGACCGCCAGCCGGCGATCGTCATCGCTGCCACCGCGACTCCCACCAGTGCTCCCACCAATTCGCCCGCCCCCAGCAGACCGACGCTCAGCGCCGACACCGCCCCGACCGCGATCTCGGCCAGGACGCCGGTCTCAGCCAAGAGCGCTGCCACACCGAAGCAGAAGGCCACCAAGCAGGCAGGCTCGCCGACGAGCGCGAAGTCGCCCAAGTCCGCGCCCTCGAAGGTGAGCCCACCTTCACCGGTCAGCGCCACGTCGGCGCCCTCGGGCGACTGACCCCGCCAGCTCACCGGCTCCTGACGCCGGTTACGCCTCGATGATCTTGGCGTAGTCCGGCGCGTGGGGTTCGCCCGGCGCCACGGGGTTTCCCAGCAGCACCGAGATCCCGAACTCGAAGCCCTCGGGGAAGCCCAGGTGAGCCTGCAGCCGAGCGCCGTCGGGTCCGTCGAAGGCCAAGTGCGCCAGCCCGCAGATCACCGAACCGATACCGAGCGAGGTGGCAGCCAGCGTGAGGTGGGAGGCCACGATCCCCGCGTCCAGGTCAGCGGAGAGCCGGCCGGGCTGCGGCTGCACGGCGACGACGATCATCGCCGGTGCATCGTAGAGCAGCTTCCCGCCACGTCCCTGGATCCGGTTGTAGCCGGCCTCGTCCTGTTCCCGCAGCCTGGCCAGCCCGAGCGCGTCGATCTCATCGATCACGGCCTTGTCCTGGATCAGCACCAGGCGCCAGGGCTGCCGGTTCAGGGCACTGGGCGCCCGGACACCGGCCTCGGCGATGGCGCGCAGGGTGGCATACGGCACGGGCGTCGGGGCATAGGCCCGGCAGGCGTGGCGTTGGGCGATGATCTGCAGGGTCGGGCTGTCAGGAGTCTCGATCACGGAGTTCGTCACGTCCCCATTGTGTCCGGCTCCCGCCAGGTCTGCAGACGGTTCGCCGAGGTCGCCTGGACACACCGTCACGCACTCCGCCGGCAACGCACTCGGGAGGGCCCGGAAGGCGTCTCGTCCGCCGATGACCGGGATCCGGCCTCAGGTCAAGCGGTAGCCCATCCCGCGGACGGTCTCGAAATACTCGGCACCGAGCTTGCGGCGCAGGTACCGGACGTAGACGTCCACCACATTCGACCCCGGGTCGAAGTCATAACCCCAGGCCCCCGACAGCAGTTGCTCGCGACTCAGCACATGGCCGGGGTTGCGCAGGAACATCTCGGCCAGGGTGAACTCCCGCGCGGTGAGATCGACGCTGCGACCGCCCACGCTCGCCCTGCGGGTCCTCAGGTCGAGGCTGAGATCACGATGGGTGAGCACCATCGCCGACTCTGCCGTTTCACCGGTGTCGTTGCGCAGCCGCAGCTGGATCCGGGCCAGCAACTCCTCGAAGCTGAACGGCTTCGGCATGTAGTCGTCGGCACCGGATTGCAGCCCGGCCACGGTGTCGGCGACGGACGAGCGTGCCGTCAGCATGATCACCGGGGTGGTGACGCCCTGGCCACGGATCCGGGAGAGCACCTCGAAGCCGTCGATATCGGGCAGCCCCACGTCCAGCACGATCAGGTCGGCCTCGCCACCGATCGCCAGGCTGACGGCGTTGTGGCCGGACGCCTCGACGAGGGTCGCGAACCCGGCAGCCTTCAGCCCCTTGGCGATGAACGCGGCGATCCGCGGTTCATCCTCAACGATCAGGATCTGACTCATGGTCCTCCTCGTGGGGTGCCGCGGCGGTCGGGATCACCATCGAGATCCGGCTGCCGACACCCACCATCGATTCCACGTCCACCCGGCCGCGGTGAGCATGGGCGATGGAGGACACGATCGCCAGCCCCAGCCCGGTGCCGGTACCGGTACGCCCCATCGCCTTACGGCTGAGGATGCGCTCCCGCTCGCTCTCCGGAATGCCGGTGCCCTCGTCGCGCACCCAGAGCCACAGTTCGCCCTCGGTCAGCCGGCTGCCCATCCCCACCGTAGATCCCGACTCCGAATACTGGACGGCGTTGGCGGCCAACTGCAGCCAGGCCTGCGCGATCCGCTGGGGATCCAGCGTCACTTCGGCATCAGCGAGTTGGTCCAGCACCCAGTGCCGCTCCCCCAGCCCGCTGGCCTTGGCCAGCGTCTCGTCGGTCAACCGGGCGACATCGACCGGCTCGGCGACCACGAAGTCCGACTCCTCGGCCCTGGCCAGGGTGAGCAGGTCGTCCACCATCCGGCGCATCCTGTCGAGCTCGTCCAGGACCAGGGTCCGGGTGGCCTCGACATCGTGGGGGTCGGCCACGTCCATCAACTCGAGGTGGCCGCGGACGATGGTCAACGGCGTGCGCAGCTCGTGCCCGACGTCGTCCAGCAGCTCGCGCTGGGCGCCCACCGCGGACTCCAGCCGGTCGAGCATGCCGTTGACGGTTCCAGCCAGCGCCGACAGGTCGTCGTTGCCGCGTACCGGGATCCGCTGGGAGATGTCGGTCTCGGTGATCCGCTCGGCGGTCTGCCGCATCCAGCTCAGCGGACGCAGCAGTCGACCGACGAAGAGCCAGATCAGCATTGCGACCAGCAGCAACGACCCCGCCGCGACCAGCGTGTAGGTGAGGTAGACCGGCTGCAGCACCGCGCGTTCCATGCCCATGTCCGCCACCCGGACCAGCGCGCCGGCGGGATCACCGGCCGCGCCGTGAACCGGCACGACGATGTAGTGGTACTCCCGCAGCGCCGTGGTCAGGTCGCCCTGCACCACCTGGTCGCCACCAGCCAGCGGCAGCACCGCAGCGACCAACTCCGGGTCGTCCTCGGGACGCAACAGCACCCCTTCCGGAGCCGTCCAGCGGATCGTGTCACCCACGATGGCGAAGGACCCCTCCGACGGAGCATGCACCACCCGCTGCATGCTCGTCCGCAGCAGGGCCTCGACGCCGGTGAACGGCCGGCCGGTCTGCGGATCGTTGCCTTCGGCGAGCCGCGCCACCTCGTCGGCCGCCCGGCCCAGGTCGGCGATCACCCGCTGCCGGGTGCTGGCCTCGCCCTGGACGTAGATCACCGTCCCCGAGAGCACCAGCGCCAACCCGGTCAGGATCATCACGGCCGCGATCACCCGGGCCCGGATGCTCCAGGCGGTTCGCGTCGCGGTCACTCCCCCAGTGTGCCGGACGCCCTCACTCCCGCAGCCCACCATGAGAGGACTCTCACCCTGGCGCAGCGGTCGACTCACCTTCCCCCGCGCCCGACCCGCGCCCTTGCGTCATTCCGGCGAAGGCCGGGATCTGAGCCGCGTCACGAGCCTGGCCGGGGATGACGCGGGGCTGGACGACACCGAGCCGGACGGGCGAGACCACGAACAGATCTGCCAGATTGCCCCCAGCGCCCGCGATCGGCCTTGATCCAGTCGAATCGAGGTAGAGCGGTTCGGTCATGTCTAGAGTGAGCGCATGAGTGCCGCAGGCCGAGGGAGTTCTGGCTTGACCGCCCGGCAGCGGGTCCGCGATCTCTACGCGACACCCCTGGGGCGTGACATCGTCGACAAGATCCTGCTGCAGAGCGGGGTGTCACCGGCCGTCACCCGGATGGCCGGGGGACTTCGACTGTCAACCCTGGAACGGCTCACCCAGCGGTTCACCGGTCCTGGCTTGACGGACGCCCTGCTCGACCTGGTCAACCAGCACGCCGAGCCGGTGCCAGACGGCGATCCGGCCGACGCCTGGTGGCGGGACGCGGTGTTCTACCAGGTCTACCCGCGCTCCTTCTGCGACTCCGACGGCGACGGCATCGGCGACCTGCGCGGCATCATCTCCCGGCTCGACTACCTGGCCGACCTGGGCGTGGACTGTCTGTGGCTCTCGCCGATCTTCGCCTCGCCCAACCAGGACATGGGCTACGACATCAGCGACTACCGCGACGTGATGGCCGAGATGGGCACGCTGGCCGATGTCGATGAGCTGATCGCCGGCTGCCACGACCGCGGGATGCGGATCATCCTCGACCTCGTGGTGAACCACACCTCCACCCAGCATCCGTGGTTCCAGCAGGCCGTCGCCGACCCGGAAGGGCCGTACGGCGACTACTACATCCTGCGTGAGGGCTCGCCCGACCGGCCTCCGAACAACTGGGACTCGTTCTTCTCCGGACCAGCCTGGCGCTGGATCCCCGAGGCGAACCGGTGGGCCTTGCATCTCTTCGCCGATCACCAGATGGACCTGAACTGGTCGAACCCGACCTTGCGGGCCGAGGTGGCCGAGATCGTGCGCTGGTGGCTGGGCCGGGGCGTCGATGGCTTCCGGCTGGACGTGATCAACTACATCTCCAAGGCCGACGGGCTCCCGGACGGCGATCGCTTCGTCGGGCACCTCATGGAGTTCACCGGCGTCGAGCACTACTTCTACGGCCCCCACTTGGACGAATACCTGCGCGAGTTGCGTCGGGAGGGGTTCACGCGCCCGGACGGCACCGTTGGGGTGATGGTCGGCGAGACACCCGGCATCGGCATCGAGGGCGCCCGGCTGCTGAGCAACACCAGCCGACTGGAGATGGACCTGGTGTTCAACTTCGACGTGCTGGAATCGCCCGGGCGCGGCCGCTGGCACGACTATCGCTACGACCTGAACTACCTCAAGCGGTTCTGGCTCGCCTGGCAGGATCGGCTGCGTCCGGGCGACTGGATCGCCCTCTTCCTGGACAACCACGACAACCCGCGGATGCTGAGCAAGGTCGGCCATGGGGCGGAGCGCGACCCGGTCACCCGCACGGCGATCGCCAAGCTGCTGGCCACTCTGCAGCTCACCATGCGCGGCACCCCCTTCCTCTTCCAGGGTCAGGAACTGGCCGCGGTGAACCAGGGCTTCACCAGCCTGGACGACCTGAGGGACGTGGAATCGCTGAACCGCTACCGGGAACTGCTGGACGCCGGCACCACACCCGAGGCGGCGTGGAACGAAATCATGGCCGGCTCCCGGGACCATGCGCGCGTCCCGATGCGCTGGGGCGGTGACGACGACTTCGGTCCCAACTCCTGGCTGCCCGGCAAGGAGGACGCCCCCGGCTTCACCGCGTCCGAACAGCAGGCCGATCCGGAGTCGGTCTGGCACTGGTACCGCCGGTTGATCGCGCTGCGCCGCGCGCACCCCGCCCTGACCCGCGGCTCCTTCCGTCCCATCGCTCCCCGCCGCCGCGACTACCTCGGCTTCGTCCGCGAACTCGACGGCGAGTCCTGGCTGATCGAGGCCAACCTCTCCGACAGGCCTCTGCGCCGCCCCCGCCATGGCCTGACGACCGAGCCGATCCTGGGTCACGGCCACCGTCCGGTCATGGCGCCCTGGGAGGCCACCGTGGGACGGATCTCTTCCAGCTGGAGCGCGCGCTGATGTACTTGCCCGATCAGATCACCCCCTGGCGGCGGCGCAACGACGCTACGTCTCCACCGGCAGCCTGCCGGTGGCCGACACCGTCGCCGATCTTCTGACCAAGGCACACGCGTCGTACCGGGGCAACACCGACGGGCAGCTGTCAAGGGTGTATCCGGTGCTGGCGCAAGCCGATCCGGCTCGATTCGGGCTGGCCATCGCCGGGGTGGACGGGTCGGTGCACCACGTTGGGGACGCCGACCTCGGGTTCACCCTGATGAGCGTCTCCAAACCGTTCGTGTTCGCCCTGGTGGGCGAGGCGCTCGGCATCGGCGCCGTGCGCGAACTGGTCGGGGTGAATCCCACCGGCCTGCCCTTCAACTCCGCTGCGGCGGTCGAGCGCTCCCGGGCGGGCCGGACGAACCCCATGGTGAACGCCGGCGCGATCGCCACCACCAGCCTGACTCCCGGAACGGATCCGGACGCCCGCTGGGACTGGCTCGCCGACGGGCTCTCCCGCTTCGCCGGTCATCGGCTGCAGCTGGACGTGGAGACCCTCGCCTCCGCCCGCGCCACCAACTTCCGCAACCGGGCGCTGGCGATGCTGCTGCGGGAGACCTCCGCGCTGGCCGGTGACCCCCTGGACGCAGTCGACCTGTACACCCTGCAGTGTTCGCTGACGGTCACCGCCACCGAACTCGCCGTGATGGGCGCCACCCTGGCCGACGGCGGGGTGAACCCGCTGACCGGCGAGCGAGTGGTCAGCGGGGCGGTCGCCCGCGCCACCCTCGCCGTGATGAGCATCGCCGGGCTCTACGAGGGGTCGGGTGACTGGCTGCTCGACGTCGGCTTCCCCGCCAAGACCGGGATCAGCGGCGGTCTGGTCGCGGTGTCGCCGGGCAAGGGCGCGCTGGCCAGCTTCTCCCCGCTGCTGGACTCCGACGGCAACAGCGTGCGAGGCCAACTCGCCGCCCGCCTCCTGGCCACCGAGCTGGGGCTGGACCTCTTCGGCGCAACGCCGGTTCGTCCCCCCGGCGAACCAGTCCGGCGAACGTAGCGATCAGTCGGCATAAAGGGCCGGGAAGCCGACCAATCGCTACGTTCGAGAGGTGGACTCAGGTGCTGCGGCGAGCGCATCGCCGTGGGCTGACCTGTCGCGTCAGATGAGAGGGCGCCGCAGCCCGGCCAGCAATTGGCCGTTCCAGATGCCCGCGTCGATCTCGCCGGGCCGTACCGCATGCACCTCGCCACCGTTGGCCAGGACGAGCAGCGCGATCGCGGCGAGCAGATCTTCGCCGTCGGGGTCGAACCGGACGGCACCGGTGTCGGTGTCGAGGTAGCCCCGGACGTCGGCGGTCAGGTCGTAGTACAAGGTTCCGACCGCTGCCAACGCTGCGGCGCGGGCGACCTGCGCCACGTCGATCGCCGCCAGGCCGCGGGCGAAGCCGTCGCCGATCTTGTCGGCGGCCTGGCTCAGGCGCCGGGTCGTGATCTCACCGATCCGCTCGCGAATCGCGCTGTCGATCTCGTCGGGACGCAGTTCGTCGGCTGCTCCCCGCACGGTGACGACGTCGCCGGGCAGCCCGTGGGCGACGACCATCGAGGCGAGCGGTTCGTTGGCGAACACGAAGAGCGGAACCTCGCCGGCCGGGTCCACCTGTGCGAGTTCCTCGCACACCGCTCCGGCTACCACCTGCGCATAGCGATCAAGCAGCACCTTCTGACCCTCGTCGCCGCCGAGCCGGCGCAGCAGCTTCCTGCCCCGGATGCTCATCCGGTTGGTCGCGTCGGCCGCATCCTCGGCATACTCGCCCACCAGCGGGAACTCGGCGGCGCGGGAGGACTCGGTCGCCTGCCACAGGTTCCAGCCGCTGCTGGAGAGGGTCAGCGCGAACGCCCGCTGGGAAGTGGTGACGGCGCGCACCAGCGGGCCGAGGTCGAACCGGCCGCCGAAGTAGGTGTGTGCGTCGAAGTCGTTCGGCAGTACGTACTCGTCAACGAAGTCGGGAGCCAGGAAGATCACCAGCGAGTTGGCGAGGTTCCCCCAGAGCTCGGCGTCGTCGGCGATCAGACCCCACCGCTCGCGCAGCGACTCTTGGTCTGCATGACTGCGCCCTGCTGCCCGCAGTGTCCGGATCGCCTCGTCGACGGCGCTCTTCGCGGCGGTGAAGGCGAGATCGCGCCCGGCCGGGGTCGGTTCGGTCGCCAGATAGACCGACAACGCATCGGCGCGGGGCGTGCCGAGCTCGAGCAGGTCTGCGCTGGTCGGGAGTTCGTAATGGATCATGGCGTGCCTTTCAGGTCTCCGGGTCAGACGAGGATCTTCGCCTTTGAGGACGCCCTGCTTCGCGGGCAGGCTAACGTCGTCCGTTGTCAACGTTAGCCCGACCTGAGACCGTCGACGCCCTGCAGAATCTACAGAACCTGTCCACATGAGGGCGATCACCGATGAAGTGTCAGGACCCCAAAGGACCGACTGCTCGGGCCCGCAGACCGCGCCGATCTCCATGCACAGACTGCGCAACTCGCGGGACTTCACCGCTCGGGCGGGCTCGGCGACGTGGGGTTCCCCGCCGCAGCGGCGAGGACCCTGGGGCTTTCGGCACGTAGCGAACCCTGCCGGGCTATGCTCCTTTTCGTCAGTGGGAGATATCCCACCCCAAGATCAGCGCTATGTGTGACAAGGCCCGTACTCACTGGGCCTGCTTCTACGACGGGGTCAAGGGCGACAGCGCGGAACTCTGGGTGATACTCACCACTGATGGTAAGTGGTCCGAGGCCTCACTGAAGGACCTTGCCCTCGCAGCCGGCACGCATTGGTTCAACTTCATCGGCTGCGACTTCCCCGAGCTTGACATCATCGTCGTCGAAATCAACGGCCGGGAGCACAACATCTTCCGATGGGATACCAACGCGGACGCGTTGTGCTGACCAACCTGGCATGCCAGCGGACGTATCGATCGGACGGCTGAACTCGCCGGGATTTGACCGTCCGATCGCCACGTTCGAGAGGTGGACTCAGCGGGTCAGGGCTCGGGGGGCGTGTGGGCGCACTCGGCCCAGGTGCACCTCGCCGGTCTGGGTGGAGGTGAACAGGCGAGTCTCGCCACCTGACAAGTGGAGATGCTCAACCAGGGTGGTGAGCTGGACGATCTGGTGCTGCAACTCCTCCAGCTCGGCCTCCAGGGCGAGGATCCGACGGATGCCCTCCAGGTTGATGCCTTCGGCCTGGGAGAGGTGCTGGATGTGACGCAGCTTGGCGATGTCGCGCAGCGAGTAACGCCGGCCGCGTCCCCGCGTCCGACCGGGTACCACCAGGCCCAGACGGTCGTAGCCGCGCAGGGTCTGGGGGTGCATCTCGGCCAGCTGGGCGGCCACCGAGATCACGAAGATCGGGGCGTCCGGGTCGATCCGGTCGGGCAGGCGGGTGGTCATCGGGCGTCCTCGAACAGCTTCGCCCGCGGGTCGCCGTCACTGGTCAGGCCCCGGTAGGCGCGCAGCGCGGCCGCCGCCTCGGCACTGAGTACCTTCGGCACCTGCACCTCGACGGTGACCAGCAGATCGCCGGCCTCGCCCCGGGCGCTCGACGCGCCCTTGCCGCGCACCCGGAAGGTGCGTCCGGTCGGGGTGCCCGCGGGGATGCGCAGCCGCACCTTCTGCCCGCCCAGGGTCGGGACGTCGATCTCGGCCCCCAGCGCCGCCTCGTCGAAGGTGACCGGGACCGTCACC
The DNA here is from genome assembly GCA_964435735.1 of uncultured Propionibacteriaceae bacterium. Taxonomy (GTDB): domain Bacteria; phylum Actinomycetota; class Actinomycetes; order Propionibacteriales; family Propionibacteriaceae; genus Propionicimonas. The sequence continues at coordinate 82,168 of CAYSZZ010000005.1, read as the reverse complement.
GTGAGCTGTTTCCCCTTGCGCCCGAACACCGGGTGGGGACGGACGTGCACGGTGACGTACAGATCGCCCGCGGCGCCCGAGTTCTCACCCGGGGCACCCTTGCCGGTCAGCCGGATCCGCTGGCCGTCGTTCACGCCGGCGGGGATCCGTACCTGCATGGTTCGGGTCGAGCGGCCGCGTCCGGAGCCACCACACACCGGGCAGGGATCCTCGATCACCAGCCCCCGGCCGTGGCACTCCCGGCAGGGCTCGCTGATCGAGAACATGCCGCCCGAGGTGGAGGTCTGCATGCCGCTGCCCTGGCAGGTGCGGCACACCTGGGGTGCCGTGCCCGGCTTGGCGCCGGTGCCGTGGCAGGCGTCACAGGCGGCCTCGGAGACCGTCTGCATGCTCACCGTGGCACCCTCGACCGCCTGGACGAAGTCGATCGTGACCTCGCCTTCGATGTCGTGGCCTCGGCGGGGACCACGAGCCGGAGCGGTCCGGCGGCCTCCCCCGCTGAACAGACCGCCGAAGAGGTCACCGAGGTTGCTGTCGCCGACATTGCGGAAGAGGTCGTCCATGGACGGCCCACCACCGGTCCCGGAACCGGGGAACCGGAAGCCGACGCCCAGCAACCGCCGGGCCTCGTCGTACTCCTTGCGCTTGGCGGGATCCGACAGCACGTCGTTGGCCTCGGAGATCTCCTTGAACTTCCGCTCCGCATCGGGGTTGTGCTGGTTGGCGTCCGGGTGGTTCTCCCGGGCCAGCTTGCGGAAGGACTTCTTGATCTCCTCCGGCTTGGCGTCCGAGGAGACGCCGAGGATCTTGTAGTAGTCCTTCTCGAGCCAGTCTTTGGTGCTCATCGCGCCTCCTTTCGTTCGTTCCGTGCGATACCGGCTGTCGGCTTGTCTCTCGTCATCCCGGCGGTTGCCGGGATCTCTCCGTCCGAGATTCCGGCCTGCGCCGGAATGACAGCAGCTGCCCGGTCATCCATCGTTCCCTCGATCTCGACAAGCTCGACCACCGGAGCCCGCCGCCGTCCGCCCTGCAGTTCAGTCGGGATCTGCCACCCCCACACGTGCGGGACGGAGCACCCGATCGTTCAGCTTCACGCCCTTCTGCATGACGGCTGAGATCACGGTTTCGGTGATCTCCTCCTCACCGGTGTAGGGCATGTGCATGAGGGCTTCGTGAATCTGCGGGTCGAACACCTCGCCGACCTCGCCGTACACCTCCAGCCCGTACTTGACCGCCAGCTTCTCCAACTCATCGGCGACCAGCTTGAAACCGCCCACCAACTCGTCGTGCTCGCGGGCCGCCTCGATGCTGTCCAGCACCGGCAACAGGTCGAGCACCACGGCTTCGACTCCGCCGGCCCGGGCAAGTCCGCGATCCCGGTCCACCCGCTTCTTGTAGTTGGCGTACTCCGCCTGCAGCCGCTGGAGATCGGCGGTGCGCTCAGCGACCATCTCCTCCAGTTCGGCCACCTTGGCGGCCGCGATCGGATCGGCGGCGATCGCCGGATCGGGCGGAGCGGATCCGCTGCCCGCTCCGGCCCCCTGCGGCTTGCGCGGCTGCCCGGTCAGCGGATCCACCCGCCGCCGGTCGTGGATGGTGGGGCCGGACGGTTCGGTCCGGCCCTCCTCCTCCGCGTGCTTGCCCTCCGGCGCCTCAGACTGCTCCTGGGCCCCATTGGTTGGCTCGGTCACTTGTCTTCCTTACCGTCCTCGTCCACGATCTCCGCGTCCACCACATCGTCGTCGGATGCCGGCGGCTGCGTCCACTGCTGGTCGCCCTCCCCGGAACCGGTCGACTGCTGGGCGGCCTGGGCGGCGGCGTACATCGCCTGGCCCATCGCCGAGGCCTTGGTGTTGAGGTCGTCCATCGCGGTCTTCACCGCGTCGTTGTCCTCACCCTTCAGGGCTTCCTTCAGGGTCTCCAGCGCCTCGGTCACCGGGGCCTTGACGTCATCGGTCAACGTCTCGGCGTTGTCGGCGAGGAGCTTCTCGGTGCGGAACGCCAGCGCGTCCGCCTCGTTCCGCATCTCGACGGCCTCGCGTCGCTTGCGGTCCTCCTCGGCATGCGCCTCGGCCTCACGGACCATCCGGTCGATGTCGTCCTTGCCCAGGGCCGACCCGCCGGTGACAGTCATGGACTGCTCCTTGCCGGTGGCCATGTCCTTGGCGTGGACGTGGACGATGCCGTTGGCGTCGATGTCGAAGGCGACCTCGATCTGGGGCACGCCCCGCGGAGCGGGCATCAGGCCGGTCAGCTCGAAGTTGCCCAGCGACTTGTTGTCCCGGGCGAAGTCACGCTCGCCCTGGTAGACCTGGATCATCACCGACGGCTGGTTGTCCTCGGCGGTGGTGAACACCTCCGAGCGCTTGGTCGGGATGGTGGTGTTGCGCTCGATGATCTTGGTCATCACACCGCCCTTGGTCTCGATGCCGAGGCTCAGCGGGGTCACGTCCAGCAGCAGGACGTCCTTCACCTCACCCTTCAGCACTCCGGCCTGCAGAGAGGCGCCCAGGGCCACGACCTCGTCGGGGTTGACGCCCTTGTTGGGCTCCTTGCCGCCGGTGAGTTCCTTGACCAGATCGACGACGGCCGGCATCCGGGTGGAGCCGCCGACCAGGATCACGTGATCGATCTTGGAGACCGAGGTGTTCGCGTCCTTGATCACCGAGTTGAACGGCGAGCGGCAGCGGTCCAGCAGATCCTGCGTCATCCGCTGGAACTCGGCCCGGGTGAGCTTCTCGTCGAGGTGCAGCGGGCCGTCGGCGCCGGCGGTGATGTAGGGCAGGTTGATCGAGGTCTCCTGGGTGGCCGACAGCTCGATCTTGGCCCGCTCGGCGGCCTCCTGCAGCCGCTGACGAGCCATCTTGTCCTTGGAGAGGTCGACGCCGTAGGCGTTCTTGAACTGCGTCACCAGCCAGTCGACGATCCGCTGATCCCAGTCGTCGCCGCCCAGCCGGTTGTCGCCCTTGGTCGCCTTCACCTCGAAGACGCCGTCGGCGATCTCCAGCAGCGAGACGTCGAAGGTGCCGCCGCCCAGGTCGAAGACCAGGATGGTTTGTTCGTGGTCGCCCTTGTCCAGGCCGTAGGCCAGGGCCGCGGCGGTGGGCTCGTTGATGATCCGGTCGACCACCAGGCCCGCGACCTCACCGGCCTCCTTGGTGGCCTGCCGCTCGGCGTCGGAAAAGTACGCCGGGACGGTGATCACCGCGTTGGTGACCGGCTCGCCCAGGTACGCCTCGGCGTCCCGCTTCAGCTTCTGCAGCACGAAGGCGCTGATCTGCTGGGGACGGTAGTCCTTGCCGTCGATGGTGACCTTCCAGTCGGTGCCCATGTGGCGCTTGACCGAGCGGATGGTGCGATCGACGTTGGTGACGGCCTGGCGCTTGGCGACCTCGCCGACCAGCACCTCACCGCCCTTCGCGAATGCAACGACCGACGGCGTCGTGCGGGCGCCCTCGGCGTTGGGAATGACCGTCGGTTCGCCGCCCTCAAGAACGGCGACGACGGAGTTGGTGGTGCCGAGGTCGATGCCGACAGCACGTGCCATGAGTGATACCTCCAGTGAGTTCGTGTTTCGCGGTTGAGCCTAGCACGCTCAATCACGAAGTTGAGTACACCAGACTCAACTAAGGGCAGGCTGGGGGTATTCCGTGACAACGATCTGATATCGGTTGCGCTCAGCGGCGAGACCGTAACGCGGTTGTAACACATCAAGCGTTGAATCTGGGCACCAGTCCGCCCGAGGCGGCCGATCCGGTCGCCTGGAACTATCAAGGGGACCTATGAGAATCACCAACCGCGCCGCTCTGGCCGCGCTGAGCGCTGTGGCGCTGCTCGGCCTGGCCGCCTGCTCGCCGGCAACGCCGGCACCAGCTCCGACCGGTGGCGAAACCACGGGCAGCGAGCCCGCTCCCACCGCGACCGACTGGATCCTCGGTACCACCGACAAGATCACCGCGGTCGACCCCGCCGGCTCCTACGACATCGGTTCGTGGAACCTGCAGTACAGCATCTTCGAGCAGCTGGTCGCGGTTCCGGCCGGTGAGAGCACGCCCGTCGGAGACGCCGCCGAGAGTTGCGAGTACGGGGACGCCCAGACCATCACCTGCAAGCTGCGCCCCGACAACAAGTTCTCCAATGGCAACGCGCTGACCTCCTCGGACGTGAAGTTCTCCTTCGAGCGCAACATCGCGATCAACGATGACAACGGCGCCTCGGTGCTGCTGGCCAACCTCTCCGACGGCGCTGAGACGCCGAAGCTGAAGGAAGGCGCGATCGAGACCCCGGACGACCTGACCGTCATCTTCCATCTGAACAACCCCGATCTCACCTTCATGTCGGTGATCTCGGGCGCGGTCGCGTCCATCGTCGACGAGGAGACCTACCCGGCCGACGCACTGCTGCCGGACGACCAGGCGGTCGGCTCCGGCCCGCTGACACTGGCCTCCTTCGCCAAGGACCAGGCCGCCACGCTGTCGAGGAACCCGAACTACTCCGGTAGCCGCACCCCGCAGGCCGATCAGGTGTTCATTCAGTACTTCGCCGACGCCTCCCCGCTGCGCCAGGCGATCGAGTCCGGCGGCGTTGACGTGGCCTGGCGGACGCTGAGCCCGACCGACCTGACCAGCCTGCGTACCAACAGCGCGGTCACGGTTCACGACGGCGAAGGCGCGGAGTTCCGCTACTGGGTTGCCCAGACCAAGAACGAGGCGACCGGCCAGTTGGCCGTCCGCCAGGCGATCGCCAACCTGATCGATCGCCAGGCCATCGCGACCGACATCTACGACGGCCAGGTCAACCCCGCGTGGTCGATCGTGCCGCCGGGCTTCGCCGGGCACACCCCGTCCTTCAAGAACCTGTGGGGCGATGCTCCGAACCTGGACAAGGCCAAGCAACTGCTGGCCGATGCCAACATCGCCACCCCGATCGATCTCACCATCGGCTACACCCCGACCCGCTACGGCCCCAACGCCGTCGACGAGGCCAACATGCTCGCCGAGCAGCTGACCGCCTCCGGATTGTTCACGGTGAAGATCGAGAGCGCCGAGTGGAGCGAGTACCAGCCGCTGTACCGGGAAGGCGCCTACGACCTGTTCATCCTGGGCTGGTACCCCGACTTCCTGGACGCCGACAACTACCTGGCTCCGTTCATCGTCGATGGCGGCTTCTTCCAGAACGGCTACTCCAACCCTGAGGTGAACGACCTGGTCACCAAGCAGCAGGGCGAGACCGACCCCGCTGCCCGCGAGGCGATCCTGGGCCAGTTGCAGGACATCGTCGCCAACGATGTGCCGCTGGTGCCGTCCTGGAACGGCAAGAACGTGGCTGTCGCCCTGCCCGAGGTCAAGGGGGTCGCCGAGACCCTCGATGCGACCTACATCTTCCGGATGTGGTCGATCAGCAAGTAGGCACTACTGAGGGGGACGGGCACCGCTCGTCCCCCTCAGCGTTCCCGCCGGTCGAGCCTGTCGAGACCAGGGCAACCGGGTGACAAGCTCGGTGGTCTCGACAAGCTCGACCGCCGAGCCCCAGCTCCACCGTCCAGAACCCCGGCTCGGCGGTCGAGGATCTGTCGACAAATCTCGGCCGCATCGCCCCCACCGGCCACCAGATCGGTAGTCTGAGCCAGCCGGCCCGACCCATGAGCAAGGAGAGCGATGCGAGCAGGATCACTGCCCCGCTACATCGGGCAGCGGGTGCTGCTGGTGATCCCGATGATGCTCATCCTGCTCACCCTGGTCTTCTTCATGCTCCGCGTCGCGCCCGGCGACCCCGTCAGTGCCACCGTCGGCGACCGGCTGCCGCAGGAGGCGATCGACGCCCGCCGGGCTGCGCTCGGGCTGGACCGGCCGCTCATCGTCCAGTACCTGGAGTACCTGGGCCAGGTCTTCACCTTCAACTTCGGTGAGGCGATCTCCAACAACCGCCCGATCCTGGAGATCATCCGGGACAACGGCGGCGCCACCCTCACCCTCACCCTGGGCGCTTTCGCCTTCGCGCTGCTGATCGGGATTCCGCTGGGCCGGCTGGCCGGCCGGATGCGCGACTCCGTGCCGGATGTGTTCATCCGGATCTTCGGGATCATCAGCTACGCCGCCCCGATCTTCTTCGTCGGCCTGCTGATGCAGATGTGGGTGGCCCGGCCGCTCGGGTTGCCGACCTCGGGTATCGCCTCACCACGGGTCACCTTCCAAGTGGGGTCGGAGCCGATCACCCACATCCTGCTGTTCGACGCCATCCTGCAGGGGAACACCGAGGCCACCGTCGACATCCTGCTGCACCATGTGCTGCCCTGCTTCACCCTCGGCCTGCTGATCAGCGGTGTCTTCATCCGGCTGGTGCGTGTGAATCTGCTGCAGACCCTGCAAGCCGACTACGTCGAAGCCGCCCGCGCCCGCGGAATCCCCGAGAAGCGGGTGGTGCGCGACCATGCCTTCCGCAACGCACTGGCCCCGGTGGTGACGGTGATCGGCCTGCAGGCCGCGATGCTGCTGGGGGGCGCGGTGCTGACCGAGAGCACCTTCAACTGGCCGGGGCTGGGGTTGCGGCTGATGGAGTACATCAATGTGCGCGACTACATCGCCGTCCAGGGCATCGTCACCTTCTTCGCCCTGATCGTGGTGGCGATGTCGATGCTGGTCGACATCGTCAACGCGCTGATCGACCCGAGGGTGAGGTACCAGTGAAACGACTGCTCGCACCCTTCCGCAACACCACGGGCATGGCCCGCTGGCTGCTGGTCAGCGGTCTGCTGATCGTCGGGATGTTCGTCGTCTTCGCATTGTTCGCGGAGTGGATCGCGCCGTTCGGCTACAACCAGACCTCCGGCGCGGACGGGGTGAAGTTCGTCAAGTTCACACCTCCCGGCGGCCAGCACCTGTTCGGCGTCAACGACCTGTTCTACGACGTGTTCTCCCGGGTGATCTGGGGTGCCCGCACCGCGTTGTCGGTGGTGCTGCTCTCGATCCTGCTCTCCGGGGTCATCGGGGTTCTGCTCGGGTTGATCTCGGGCTACGTCGGCGGCTGGGTCGACCGGGTGCTGGTGCTGATCATGGACGCGCTGTACTCCTTCCCCTCGCTGCTGCTGGCGATCGTGTTCTCCTTCCTGCTGCGCGGCGCGCTCGGCTCGGGGGTGGTCGCGGCGGCCCTCTCGCTGACGGTGATCTACATCCCGCAGTACTTCCGGGTGGTGCGCAGCACCACGGTGAGCGCCCGGGAGGCGACCTATGTCGAGGCGGCCCGCGCGATCGGGGCCTCCAACACCACGATCATGGGCCGCTATCTGTTCAGCAACGTGATCGGCTCGGTGCCGGTGATCGGCACCATCAACGCCGCCGATGCGATCTCGACCTTGGCCGCGCTCGGCTTCCTGGGCCTGGGCATCCAACCGAACGAGGCCGCCGAATGGGGCTTCGACCTCTCCCGGGCAATGGACGATGCCGCCTCCGGCATCTGGTGGACGGGGATGTTCCCCGGCCTGGCCATCGTGCTGCTGGTGGCCGGCCTGACGCTGGTCGGAGAGGGCCTGAACGAGACCATCAACCCCACCTTGCGCAAGCGCCGGTTCGCCTCGGTCACCCTGCCGCCGCGCACCCCCGTCGTCGAGAAGGAGGTGGTCGCGTGACGCAGCCGGTGATCGACGCCACCGACCTGCGGGTCTGGTACGGGACGCCGCGGGGGCCGGTGCGGGCAGTGGACGGGGTCTCGTTCTCGGTCGCCCCGGGCGAGATCCTCGGCCTGGTGGGCGAATCCGGGTGCGGCAAGTCGACTCTCGGCCGCGCGCTGCTCGGACTGCTGCCGCCCGGGGCGAAGATGGACGGAAACCTGCTCTACAAGGGCGAGAACCTGGCCGCGATGTCACCCCGGGAGCGGTTCGCCCGTCGTGGGGTGGACCTGGCGATGATCTTCCAGGAGCCGCTGACCCGGCTGAATCCGCTGATGCGGGTGAGCGAGCACTTCACCGAGACCCTCCGCGTCCATCACCCGAAGTTGAAGGCCGCCGAGATCGAGGCCCGCTCGCTGGAGGTGCTGCGGCTGATCGGCATCCCGCCGTCGCGCTGGAAGGCCTATCCGCACGAGTTCTCCGGCGGGATGCGGCAGCGGCTGATGATCGCGCTGGCGCTGGTGCTGCGTCCGGCTTTCGTGGTGGCGGACGAACCCACCACCGCATTGGACGTACTGGTGGAGGCGCAGATCATCAAGATCCTGCACGACCTGCGGAACAACTTCGACACCTCACTGCTGCTCATCACCCACAACCTGGGAATCATCGCCGAGACCTGCGACCGGGTGGCGGTCATGTACGCCGGCAAGATCGTGGAGGTGGGGGATGCCCGTACGGTGTTCCGCGACCCGAAGCATCCCTACACCCGCGAACTACTGCGTTCGACCATCACCCTGGCCACCGACGGGCTGCACTCGATCCCCGGTGCCCCACCCGATCTGGTCGATCCGCCGGCGGGCTGCCACTTCCACCCCCGCTGCCCGGACGCGATGACGATCTGCCGCCAGGCCGAGCCGCTGCTGCTGACCCGCGACGGCCGTCCGAGCGAGGTCGGCAGCGACGACGTCGCCTGCTGGGCGGTGCGAACCGACGAGTTGACGCCGGCACAGGCGCAGCCCCTGGAGCGGGAGGAGTTGGCCGTTGCCGACGAAGCCTGAGTCCGTCCTGGACGTCACCGACCTCGAGATCCACTTCGCCCTGCACTCCAGCGGCCTCGCCCGGCTGTTCGGACGCGAGTCCGCCACCGTGAAGGCCGTCGACGGCGTCAATCTCACCCTGCAGCGCGGCGAGGTGCTCGGCCTGGTCGGCGAATCCGGCTCGGGCAAGACCACCCTGGGCCGGGCGATCCTCGGGCTGGTCGGCGCCACCTCCGGCAGCATCAGGCACCACCCCGAGACCGGGGGAGATCCGGTCGACATCGCCACCCTGCGCGGCGCGGCGCTCCGCCACTATCGCACCCGGCTGCAGATGGTCTTCCAGGATCCGAACGCGGCGCTGAACCCGTCCATGACGATCGAGACCGCGGTCGGCCACCCGCTGGTGATCCACGGCCGGGCCAGCGGGGACGAGTTGCGCGCCAAGGTGGTCGAGGCGCTGGAGCGGGTCGGCCTGGCGCCGGCCGATCAGTTCCTGGGCAAGTATCCGTCCGACCTCTCCGGCGGCCAGAAACAGCGGGCGGTGATCGCCCGTGCGATCATCCTCGACCCCGAGGTGCTGGTGGCCGACGAACCGGTCTCGATGCTCGACATGAGCGTGCGAGCGAAGATCCTGCAGCTGATGCTCGACCTGAAGGCCGATCTGGGGCTCTCCTACGTCTACATCACCCACGACCTGGCGACCGCGAAGTTCTTCTGCGACCGGGTGGCGATCATGTACCTCGGGAAGGTGGTGGAGATCGGGCCGACCGAGGAGATCTTCGCCAACCCACGCCATCCCTACACCCAGGCGCTGCTGGGCGCGATCCCGGACATGGATCCCGACACCGAGTTCGCCCGCAGCCTGCCCAAGGGTGAGATCCCGGACGCGGCCCGTCCTCCGGCCGGCTGTTCCTTCCACCCCCGCTGCCCACTGGCCCGCGCCGACTGCGGCTGGGAGCCGCGCGATCTCAAGGCCCTGGTCGAGGAGCACTGGACCCAGGTCGACGTCGACACCTACAGCCGGGAGCGGACGATCCTGGGCGACCTGTCCGGTCTGTCCCACAGCGGACGAAAGGCGGTGATCACGCCGGCTTCCGGGACGGTTGCGGAGGTCGCCGAGGTGGTCGAGCGGGTCCGGAGCTCGACCGCGTCCGAGCCGCTGTGGACCGGTGTGACCCGGCTGGAGAGCACTCCCGCCGGCGTCGAGGTGGAGTTCGGCGAGCCGGCCGAGATCCGGCTGCGCCGCTCCGGCGGCGTCGAGGTGGCCTGCGTCCTGTACCAGTGAGGCTCAGGAAGCACATCCCCACCAGACTCCTGCTCGTCATCCCGGCGTAGGCCGGGATCTCGCCGCCTGGGATTCCGGCCTGCGCCGGAATGACAAAGGAGTGTCCGGAGTCACAGAGGTGGGGCTGCCGACGCACCCTTGGCGACGGTCGGAGCTTCTCAGGACTCGCCCAGCATCACGGTCACCAACTCCACCAGAGTCGGGAAGGAGTGCCACAGTTGGTGGCCGAGCCTGGGGACGGTGATGGAGGGGCCGGGGATGCCGCGCTCGGCCAGCATCGCGTCCAGTTTCTCGAAGTCACCGCGGCGGCATAGCGAGCTGCGTTCACCGCGGGCGATCGCACAGTGGGCGAGGTCGACCTGCTCCAGCTCCGCGCGCAGACCCTCGCTGGAGAGCACCTGGGCGATCGCCAGCAGATCCACCGCCGAGTAGTGGACGCTGGGTTCGCGGAACTGTCGCCGGCGAGTGGCCACCACCCAATCGTGGTGCCGGTTGGTGGCGTGCACCCAGGGCAGCCGCCCCCAGTCGGCCAGGTTGTCGGCCTGCAGCGAGGCCAGGCTGCGCTGCGCGAGAGCCACCGGTTCGACCAGGTTCAGGCCCTCGATCGGCCCCCACTGGGCCAACTGGCCCAGGGCGGCCGTCGCCAGTGAGCAGCCGGTGGAGTAGCCCAGCACCTGCATGGTCTCGGTGTTGGTCACCCCCCCGGCGCGAAACGCCTCGGCGAAGTAGGCCAGGTTCAGCTCCGCCCAGGAGTCGATCCGGCGGCGCAGCATGTCGCGCCGGATCGCGGACGGGATCGGGTCACGGAACCGGCTCATCCCGGGGATCTCGGTCATCACCACGGTGAGCGAGGTCGCCTGGGCGAGGAACTGGCACTTGGCCACCTCCCACTCCCCCAGCGGTGTGTTGAAGCCGGGGAAGTAGACCAGCACCCCTCGCGAGTCGGCGGGGGTGCCGACCAGCGCCTCCAGCTGCGCCAACTCCGGCCGGGGACGCAGCATGAGCCGCTGCACCGGGATCGCGGGACGACGCAGGGGCGTCCGCCCGTCCAGCGACAGGGTCATGGCATGGCGCACGGCGTCCTCCTCCGTCGGGCATCGTAGCCCCACCAGCGGGCGTGGACCCACCCGCCGCACCCGCGGTATTGGTGGCGGTACCGGCGTCCCACGTTCGGCCACCTCGCGCACGTCGACGCAAGATCTCTCGGCCGACGCCGCCCGGTGGCTGAACCTGCAGATCAGGGCATGCCCCGGACCCGGCCCTGATTCGGCCAGGTCGGCATGCAGGCGCAAGAATGTCGGGCATGGAAGCAGTCGTATTCGACATGGATGGGACCCTGACCGACACCGAGGCCACCTGGGACGTGGTGCGCCGCGGCCTGGCCGCCGAGGACGGCGTCGACTGGCCCGAGGGCGCCACCCAGGCGATGATGGGGATGTCGACCCAGGAGTGGTCCGCCTATCTGGTCGAGGTGGTGGGGGTACGTGGCACCGCGCAGGACGCGGCCCGCCGCACCATCGAGGGGCTGCAGGAGATCTACCGCACGGAGCTGAAAGTGCTTCCCGGCGCGCGGGAGGCGGTCGCTCGGATCGGCTCGCGTTGGACGCTCGGCCTGGCCAGTTCGTCGCCGCGGCTGCTGATCGATCAGGCCGCGGCCACGATGGGCGTCGCCGACCGCTTCGCGACCACCATGTCGACCGAGGAGCTCCCCGACGGCGCCGGCAAACCCGCGCCCGATGTCTACCTGGAGGTGTGCCGCCGGCTGGGTGTCGAGCCGCACCGCGCCGTCGCGATCGAGGACGCCCCCAACGGCATCCGCGCCGCCCACGCAGCCGGCATGAAGGTGGTGGCCATACCACCCCACTTCCACCCCCCGACCGCCGACGTCCTCGCCCTCTCGGACGCCGTGATCGATTCCCTCGACGAGCTCACCATCGAGCTGGTCGCCGCGTTGCTGCAGGAGCACTGATGCTGCGTTCGCTGCTGCTGAGTGCAGCTGGGAGCCAGCGGCTGCGCCGGTTGGTCGAGGCCGCCCCGCCGACGCGAGCGGTGGTGCGCCGGTTCATCGCCGGCGACACGATCGCGGACGGACTGGAAGCCGCCCAGCGGCTGGCCGACGACGGCCTCGTCGCCAGCATCGATGTGCTGGGTGAGGACGTCACCGATCCGGAGCAGGCCGAGCAGGCCACCGGGGCCTATCTCGAGCTGCTCGCCGGCGTGCCCGGAGCCGGACTGGTCGGCTCTCTGGACGTGTCGCTGAAGCTCACCTCGCTGGGCGCCGCGCTGCCCGGCGGCGCCGAGGTGGCCCACCGCAACGCCCGGCGGATCTGCGAGGCCGCCGCCACCGTCGGCGCGACCGTCACCATCGATGCCGAGGACCACACCACGCTGGATCGGATGCACGGTGTGGTCGACCAACTGCGCGAGGAGTTCCCCACCGTCGGACTCGTCCTGCAGGCCATGCTGCATCGCACTCCGGCCGACGCCGTCCGCTACTCAGGCCCAGCGTCCCGGGTGCGGTTGTGCAAAGGCGCGTACGATGAGCCGGCGGAGGCCGCGCTGCAGGACCGGGCGGACGTGAGCGCCGCCTATGTCGCAGCGGCGCGGACGCTGTTCGCCGGCCAGGGCTACCCGATGCTGGCCACCCACGACCCGGAGCTGATCGCGGCCGCGCAGGTGCTGGCCGCAGAGACCGGGCGGAGGCCCGGTGACTACGAGTTCCAGCTGCTCTACGGGATCCGCACCGACGAGCAGCAGCGACTCGCCCGCGCCGGTCATCGGGTGCGGATCTACGTCCCCTGCGGCACCGACTGGTGGGGCTACTTCGTCCGCCGCCTGGCCGAGCGTCCGGCCAATCTGCTGTTCTTCCTGAGGGCGCTGTTCGGACGCTGAGAGGCGCTGCCGGCGCAGCGGCCGTCCCTGGTCAGCCCGCGGCGCGGGCGAGGCCGGCGGCCAGGTCGGCGATCAGGTCGCCGGCGTCCTCGACGCCCACGCTGAGCCGCAGCATGCCCTCGGTGATCCCCGCGGAGGCGCGCACCTCCGGCGGCATGGCCGCGTGCGTCATCGAGGCGGTGTGGGAAATCAGCGACTCGACGCCGCCCAGGGACTCGGCCAGGCAGAAGTGCGCCAGTCCGTCCACCAGTGCCCCGGCGGCGCGCTCGTCCGCCACCTCGAAGGTGACCATGGCGCCGAACCCGTGCTGCTGGGTGGCCGCCAGGCTGTGACCCGGATGGTTCGGAAGACCTGGGTAGTGGACCGCGCGCACCCCTGGGTGCCCGGCCAGGAACTCGGCCACCGCCTGGGCGTTGGCCTGGGCCGCAGCCATCCGCAGGTGCAGGGTGCGCAGCCCGCGCAAGGTCAGGTAGGAGTCGAAGGCGCCGCCGGTCACGCCCAGGGTGTTGGCCCACCAGGCGAGTTCGGTGCAACGAACCTCGTCCGCCGCGATCACAGCACCCGCCACCACGTCGCTGTGGCCGTTGATGTACTTGGTGGTCGAATGCACCACCACATCAGCACCCAGGTCGAGCGGCCGCTGTACCACCGGCGAGCAGAAGGTGTTGTCCGCCACCACCAGCGCCCCGGCGGCGTGGGCAGCGCGCGAGACCGCGGCGATGTCGGTGATCCGCAGCAGCGGGTTGGACGGGGTCTCGATCCAAACCAGGTCGGCCGGGCTCACCAGCGCCTCGGCGACCTGCGCGGTCTCGCTGAGGTCGACCAGGTCGAGACGGAAGGCGCCCTTCCGGGCCAGGACGTCGAAGAGCCGCCAGGAGCCGCCGTAGCAGTCGAAGGGGGCGACCACCCGTCCGCCGACCGGGACCAGGGCATGCAGCACCGTGGTGATCGCCGCCATCCCGGAGGACGTCACGACCGCGCCGGCGCCGCCCTCGAGATCGGCCAGGGCGTCGGAAAGGATGGTGCGGGTCGGGTTGCCCGAGCGGCTGTAGTCATAGGTTCCGGGGTTGCCGAGACCGGCGAAGGCGTAGGTGGACGACAGGTGCAGGGGTGGGACCACGGCGCCGAAGGCCAGGTCGGTGTTGAGCCCGGCCCTCACAGCGCGGGTGGCCGGCGTCGACTCGCTCATGGGGCCAGACCCTACCGTCTGGCCGGCGCTGGGAAACCGGTCGCCCAACTCGCGGCGGGCGCTCTGGCGAAGTGTCCGGCTCGCGGGTACGGTCAGCCCATGAAGATCGAAGATGTGATCCGCGCCAAGGGAACCGACGTCGTCACCATAGAGCCGGCGGCCACCGTGAAGCAGCTTCTCGACCTGCTCGCCCAGCACAGCATCGGCGCGGTCGTGGTCAGTGTCGACGGTCGTCACATCGACGGCATCGTCAGTGAGCGCGACATCGTCCGGAAGCTCGCTTCCGGTGGCGCGGCGATCCTGGACGGTCCGGTCAGCGCAATCATGACCGCGAACGTGAAGACCTGCACTCCGGATGCATTGCTGGAGGACACCGCACGCGAGATGACCTACTCCCGCTTCCGCCACCTTCCGGTCGTGGTCGACGGCGAACTGAAGGCCGTGGTGTCGATCGGCGATGTGGTCAAGTACCGGATCGACCAGCTGACCGACGAGCGCAACCACCTGCTGGGCTACCTGCACACCTGATCGTGCCGAGTGAGCCGTCCGGAGCACCGGACGAACCGGCTGTCGCGGACGCCCTAGCGGTCCGTGCGCTGCAGGCGCTCGGGGTACCCCATGACGCCCGCCGCTATCCGCCCGCCCGTTCGTTGGCCGAGGCCGCGGCGATGCGTGGACTGCGTCCGGCCGACATCGTCAAGACGATGGTGGTGCGACGCGGAGCCGACGACTACCTGTTCGTGCTGCTCGGTGGGGATCGGGAGATCTCCTGGCCGAAGTTGCGCGCCCTGCTCGGGGTGAACCGGTTGTCGATGCCGGATGCGGCCACCGCGCTGGAGGCTACCGGCTACCCGCGCGGTGCGATCACCCCGTTCGGCGCCAGGCACCCTTGGCCGGTGTACGTCGACGCCGACGTGCCCGGGCGACGGATCTCGATGGGCGGTGGCGAACTCGGCCTGGCGATCGCGGTGGACGCCGACGACGTGATCACCGCGCTGGGCGCCACGGTCGCCGACCTGACCGCCGATCGACCTACTGCCTGATTCCGCCGGGCACAGCGTCTCTCCGGTCCCCCAGCACGACCGCCTCGACGTCGAGGGCCAGCCTTGACCATTGAGGACCAGCCCTGTGCGCTGGCCCTCGATACCTGGCGCTGGCCCTCGGTGGGAGCGTGGTGAGTGTGGGCGGGGGCGTTGGTGGGCTCTCGACGGCGTGGACCGCTGCGACCCTGCTACGAGTGAGGGTCAGGGGTTGAACCGCGAGTGGCCCGGCTCCGGCTCGGGTGCCATCTCGTCGGGTGCTGGCTCCTCCACCGGCTCGGCGGCGTCGTAGGCCGCGGTCAGCGTCCGATAGGGCTTTGAAGCCAGCGCCAGCAGCGTGAATGCCAGCCCGACCAGGGCGGCAAGCACGAAGACGAGTGCGATGCCTCGGGCGTCACCATCCCCGAGCAGCCAGCCGAAGGCGGCCCGGCCGGCGTCGGTCTCCATGTAGGGGATGAGCCAGAACTCGGCCACCGGGCCGACCACGAAGGCGCTGAGCGGCATCGCGGCGATCTCGGCGCTGGTGGCCAGGCCGAAGACCCGTCCCTGCTTGGGGAGCGGGACGACCCGCTGCAGCACGGTCTGTTCGGCCGCCTCCGCGATCGGCATCAGCGCCATGTACAGCAGGATTCCCAGCGCCAGCAGCCAGATCGATTCCCGCAGGGTGAAGCCGAAGCAGATGATCCACATCACCACATTGGCCAGCAGCAGGCTGCGCAGCGGACGCGCCCCCAGACCCTTGCGGGCCACCCAGGCGCCACCGGCCAGGAAGCCGAAGCTCAGCACGCCCCACAGCACGCCCCAGGCCTCCACCGACATCAAGGTGAGCCCGTAGGGATCCATCAGCGCCATGATGACGCCGCCGAGCAGATTGTTGAACGTGCCGAAGAGGATCAGCCAGACCAGGCCGGGGACCTCGCGGATGGCACGCCAGGCGCCGGTGAAGTCCACCGGCTTCGGGGCGCCTTCGGCGTGCACGATCTCAGGCTCGGGGATCTGCACCGTCCACAGGTGCAGCAGCGAGAGCACGGTCAGCACCATGGCGATCACCAGGCACCATTCGATGCCCAGTTGCCCCACCGCCAGTCCGGCGAACACCGAGGTCACCGCGAAACCGAGCCCGCCGACGATGCCGACCAGCCCGTTGGCCTTGGCCCGTTCGGCGTCGGGGACCAGCAGCGTCACCACGGTGGACAGCGCGATCCCGCGGGCGGACTCCGTCACCGAGCCGGCCAGCAGCAGTACCGCGAAGACGATCAACGGCGCTGAACCGAGGGTGGTCAGGGCGGACCGCGGCGCCAGTACGAAGACACCGCAGGCTAGGGCGAACAGCACCAGCGTGATCGTCTGCGACACCACCATGACCGACTTCTTGCGAGTCCGGTCGACCCAGGAGCCGAAGGGCACCCCCATCACGGCGACCAGCAACAGGTAGCCACCCATGAGGAAGGAGGTCACCAGCACCGACCGGGTCTCCAGGTACAGCCAGAAGACCACCGCCGTCCACAGGAAGCTGGTGGTGAGGTTGGCGATGAAGGTGTTGACCAGGACCGCGTTGAAGTGCCGCCGGTTCGCGATCACGTTCGGCTCAGACATCCGGCTCCGCTCGGCTGGGGAAGAAGTGCGTGCCGCACCTTACGCGACGCCTACGACGATTCCCAGGCCTGCTACTCAGGATTACCCGCACCCAGGTCCGCTCGCCCGCCGCCGCGTCAGTTGTCGGTGGAATCCCCCAGCAGCGGCGGCTCGCTCGACCAGGGGAAGGAGATCCACTCGCTGGTGTGCCGCCAGACGTAGTCGCACTTGACCACCGACTGCGGCTTCTCGTACAGGACGGCCGTGCGCGCCTCGGCGACGTGTTCGGCGCAGAACTCCTGCACCGTCCGCAGGGTCTCGCCGGTGTCGGCCACATCATCGACGATGAGCACCCGCTGCCCCGAGAGCGCCACCCCCGCAGGCACCGGCGGCAGCACCACCGGCATCGGAAGCCGCTCACCGACCCCGGTGTAGAACTCGACGTTGATGATGTGGAGGTTCTTGATCCCCATCGCGTAGCTGATCGCTCCGGTCGGCACCAGGCCACCGCGGGTGATCGACAGGATCAGGTCGGGCCGGAAGCCGTCGTCCACCACCTGTTGAGCGAGTTCGCGGATCGCGATCCCGAACCCCTCCCAGGTCAATACCTCGCGCGCAGGGTTCGTCATTCGCCCATCCTGCCAGTCGACGCCCGTCCTCATCGACGAAACCGGCGGAGTGTCATTCCGGTCGGCCGTGACTGTCGGCCCACCTCGTCCATGCTGAGCGACCGCCGCCTTCGGCCGGACCGGCGTTGGCAGCCCGGCGCGGCCGCGGCCAGCCTCGGCTTTTGTAGGCTGACCGGCATGCACCGGGCGATCATCACCGTGGACGGACGGGTCCAGGGCGTCGGCTTTCGCTGGTGGGCGACGAATGAGGCTCGCGGACTCGGACTCGTCGGGCGCGCCACCAACCTCGACGACGGCACGGTACAGGTGGATGTGCAAGGGGACCTGGGCAGGATCGGGACGATGGTGCGCCGACTGATCGAACAGCCCACCACCACCGGGCGGCCCGGCCGGGTGATCAGCCACACCCTGCGGTGGGCAGACCCCGTGCCTGGCGCCCGCGGCTTCCACGCCTACTGAGGGTCGAGGGCGGAGCCGGGATTCAGGCCGGGCTCACTCACCGATGGTGACGTCGCTGCCGGGCATGTAGGGCTCCAGCACCGGGAACACCCAGGTGAACAGCGCATAGACCACACCGGCAAGCAGGATCGCCGCCAGGACGATCTTCACCGGACGCGGTCCAGGGAGCAGCTTCCACAAGGTGCCGTACAGGGACATCAGTCGGCCACCTCCAGCAACTCCAGCGGGAGCCCGTCGGCGTGCGGGATGGTGTTGATCAGCCTGCCGTGCGTGACCCAGCGCTGCCGGGAGCTGAACATCGGATGGCAGCTGGTCATCGTCATCAGCGCCTCGGTGGGCTTGGCACCGGGATCGCTCGGCACCGGCGCGACCACCTCGACCTGAGTGGGCAGCACGATCAGATCCTCGTACACCTCGTAGATGAAGTAGGACTCCGCCGTCTCGATGATCACCAGATCGCCGTTCTTCAGGTCGGCGACCTTGTTGAACGGCTTCCCGTAGGTGGTGCGATGGCCGGCCATCGAGAAGTTGCCGATCTCGCCGGGCATGACCGTCTCGGGGTAGTGGCCGATCCCCTTCTGCAGAGTGAGCCGATCCTTGCCCTCGTACAGCGGTTTGGCGTACTTCGCACCGAAGCGGGGGATCCGGACGATCGCGAACCCCTTCCCGATCTCGACCGGTTCCAGGGTGGTCGGACCGTCGTCCCCGGACTGCGGGATCCGGAAGGAGTCCTCCAGCTGGGTGACCGCTACCTCCTGATCGGCGTCGCCCACCACGTCGGTCCAGACCAACTGCCAGGCAACGAACAGCCCCAGCACCACGCCGACGGTGATCATCAGCTCGCCGACGATACCGGCGACCCCGCGGACGAACCAACTGACGCCGCGGTGCCGCGGCGCGGCTGCCCGGCGGGGCGCGGTGTCGATGGCCATCGCTCGCTCTCGGTAGGGATCCCCCCCAGGCTACCGGCCCACCCAACCGGGCTCCACCCTGCCCCCAGCCACACCGAGCGCTCTCCCTCACGCCGAGAGCCATGCCCTGGGCACAGGCGCTCGACGACAAGAGAAGCGCTCGACGGGCCTGGGGCGGGGGGAACCCGGCGGCCAAGGACCCACAGGTTTCCCACAGGTTGCTCCTAGCCGCCCCCATGCCCGCGCTGAGAGAGTGTGGCTATGGCGATCCTCACCCGCAACGGGCAAGAACCTCTCACCCGGCCGGACGGCAGCCCGATCCGGGTGCTGACCGTCGATGACGAGAGCAGCCTCACCGAGCTGCTCAGCATGGCCCTGCGCTACGAGGGCTGGGAGGTGTCGACCGCGGCCTCCGGCCTGGAGGCGGTGCAGATCGCCCGCCAGGTCCGTCCGGACGCGATCGTGCTCGACATCATGCTGCCGGACTTCGACGGACTGGAGGTGATGCGCCGGATCCGCACCGAGCAGCCGGACGTCCCGGTCATCTTCCTCACCGCCAAGGACGCCCTGGACGACCGGATCAGCGGCCTCACAGCCGGCGGCGACGACTACGTCACCAAGCCCTTCAGCCTGGAGGAGCTCGTGGCCCGGCTCCGCGCCCTGCTGCGCCGCACCGGTGCCACCACCGTCCGGGAGGAGTCTCGGCTGGTGGTGGGCGACCTGGTGCTGGACGAGGACTCTCACGAGGTGTTCCGCGGCGGCGACGAGATCAACCTGACCGCCACCGAGTTCGAACTGCTGCGGTTCCTGATGCGCAATCCGCGCCGGGTGCTCAGCAAGGCGCAGATCCTCGACCGGGTGTGGAACTACGACTTCGGCGGCCAGGCCAACGTGGTCGAGCTGTATATCTCCTACCTGCGCAAGAAGATCGACGCCGGACGGGCCCCGATGATCCACACCCTGCGCGGGGCCGGCTACGTCCTGAAACCGGCCACCGAATGACCCTGCCACCACTGGCGCCGATGGCGAAGGGGACACTGGGCCGCCAGTTGGTGCTGCGCACCACCGCCCTGGTGGCGGCGGCCACCATCATGCTGAGCCTGTTCACCGCGCTGGCCAGCTTTCAGATCCTGCAGGCCCAGCTGGACGGACGGCTGGAGTCGGCCTTGCGCGCGGAGCCGCGTGGGCCCGGCGGAACCAGGAACGTGGACCCGGAGGGTTCCGGTTTGATCAGGCTCCGGCAGCTGACTCCCGGCAGCACCGGGTTCAGCCCGCTGCAGGCTCCGGCCTCCCTCACCGATGAGGCAATCGGCCCCCTGGTGGTCCTGGACCCGGCCGATACTCCGGTGACCATGCCGGTCGAAGGGCTCGGGCTGTACCGCGTCCTGGTGAAGGTGGACGAGCGGGGACGGATCAATGTCGCCGCGCTGCCGTTCAGCGCGGTCGCCGTCCCGCTCACCCGCCAGCTGATGATGGCGGCGGTCCTCACCTTGGGTGCGATCGCGCTGGCGGGCTTCGGCGCCCGCCAGGTTGTGGAGAGCAGCCTGCGTCCGCTGCGCCGATTGACCGCAACCGCGTCCCAGGTTGCCAGCCTGCCGTTGGCCTCCGGCGAAGGCAACCTGCCGGTGCGGGTGTCGCCGCAGGATGCCGACCCGAGCAGCGAGGTAGGCCAGGTGGGGGTCGCGTTCAACCAGATGCTCGACCACGTGGAAGGCGCACTGGAAGCCCGGCACCGTAGCGAGACCAAGGTGCGTCAGTTCGTCGCCGACGCCTCCCACGAACTGCGCAACCCGCTGGCGGCGATCCGTGGTTACGCCGAGCTCACCCGCCACGAGCAGGCCGAACTGCCGCCGAACACCGCGCATGCGCTGACCCGGATCGAGTCTGAGTCGGACCGGATGTCAGGCCTGGTGGAGGATCTGCTGCTGCTGGCGCGGCTCGATTCCCAGCCGACCCTGGCGCTGCAGCCGACGGACGTCACCCAGATCGTCCTCAACGCGGTTGACGACGCCCGCGTCGCGGGACCCGATCATCGCTGGGAACTCGACCTGCCCGAGGAGGCGCTGCTCGCCCAGGCCGATCCACACCGGTTGCACCAGGTCGTCGCCAACCTGCTGGCCAACGCCCGGGTGCACACCCCACCCGGGACGATCGTGGTCACCTCGCTGCGCCGCGAGGGCGAACAGGTGCTGATCCGGGTGAGCGACAACGGCCCCGGCGTCCCGCCCGAGATTCACGACACCGTCTTCGAGCGCTTCACCCGCGCCGAGGCGAGCCGCGTCCGGCATGCAGGCGGCTCCAGCACCGGCCTGGGCCTGGCCATCGTCGCCGCGGTGGTGGCGGCGCACGGCGGCACCGTCGCCCTCGCGAGCCTGCCCGGCTCCACCAGCTTCGTCGTCCGCCTCCCCGCCGCCTGACCCCCTTCGTCGAGGGCCACCCTTAACGTCGAGGGCCAGCCCCGGGCACAAGCGCTCGACGCGAAGGGAGGCGGTCGATGCCCCGAGAAGCCGATGGCCAGCATGGCTTGACGAGTGGCTCGAGTTGGGGACGGTTCCGAACTTGAGCCACCGCCCCGATGGCTCGAGTTGGGGACGGTTCCGAACTTGAGCCACCGCCCGGACGTTTCCGCTTGCCACAGGTTGGCCGGAGTTCGGAACCGTCCCCAACTTGAGCCAACCGCGAACTGACTCACAGCCAATCAACAGAAGGTGTTCACCGAATCCTCAGGCGTCCTCCCAATACTGATGCCATGACCGAGATCGCCACTCCCGCGACGGGTCAGCACAGACGCTGACCGGCCCCCGCTCCCCGCCACGGACGGGGCTCACCCGTCACGATGCGTGAGGATGCGGGGCCGGCCAGACCAATCACAAGCCGGGAGCGCCGGTGTCGGCCAGGAAGGCCAGGATCGCCCGGACCCGGCGGTTCTCCTCGCCAGGGTCGAGCCCGAGCTTGGTGAAGATGTTCGAGACGTGTTTGGCCACCGCGGCACCGGAGAGCACCAGGCCATCGGCGATCTGCGCGTTCGACAACCCCCGCGCCATCAGCTCCAGTACCTCGAACTCCCGCGGGCTGAGGTCCCCGAGCCCGGAGCGGTTCGTCCGCATCATCGCCCGGGCGACCTCCGGATCGATGACCACCCCGCCGGCGGCGACGATTCGCAGCGATCGGACGAAGTCGGCGACCTGCGCGACCCGGTCCTTGAGCAGGTAGCCGGTGCCGCCGCCCGTGGCCGGCAGCGCGAACAGCTGCTGGGCGTAGACCGCGGCCACGTACTGGCTCAGCACCAGGACGCCGAGTCCGGGGTGGGCCGCCTTCAGGTCGAGCGCCGCCTGGAGGCCGTCGGTGGTCATCGTGGGCGGCATCCGGACGTCGGTGATCACCACATCGGGCAGCCTCCCGGCGGACGCCAGTTCGTCCACCGTCAGCCGCAGCGCGTCCGCCCGGCCCTCCTGGGCAATCACCTGAAAGCCCTGGCGTTGCAGCAGCCCCGCCAGCCCTTCCCGCAACAGGGCCGCGTCGTCGGCCAGCACCAGCGTGATCGCTTCGGTCACAGCATCACCCCGGGCTCTCCGCGACCAAGCAGCAGCGGCAGGCTCGCGGCGACCTGTGTCGGCCCGCCCGGCGGACTGGAGATGGTCAACCCCCCGCCGAAGGCGGCCAGCCGTTCCCGCATCCCGGCCAGTCCGTGCCCGGGCCGCAGCACCGCTCCCCCGGGGCCGGTGTCCACCACGGAGACCCGTAGGTGGGAGTCGGTCGTCAGCAGTACCGTCACCGAGGCGCCCGGTGCGTGTTTGGCAGCGTTGGCGATGGCCTCGGAGGCGAAGAAGTAGCTGGCCGCGAGCACGCCTTCCGGCAGCCGGGGCAGCGGGTGCGGGCAGACGATCCGGACCTGTGCCGCCGAGGCCTGGGCGACATCGGTCAGCGCCGCCACCAGCCCACGCTCCACCAGCACCTGAGGATGAATGCCACGGACGGTCGCCCGCAGCGCGTCCAGTCCCTTGGCCAGCGCCTCCTGCGCCTGGCCGAGCAGCAGCTGGAGGTCCGCGTCCGCCGCGACGCTGGGCGAGGTCCGCGCCTCGCCCAACATCATGGCGGCCGCCACCAGGTACTGCTGGGTGCCGTCATGCAGGTCGCGCTCGATCCGGCGGCGCTCGATCTCGTAGGCGTCGACGATCACCCGGCGCGACGCGGTCAGCTCCTGGACCGCGCGCACCGCGTCCGCCTCCGGATCGCGGGAACGTCCAAACCTCACTCCCCGAACCTAGCCGACACCCGGACACTTCCGCCTCAGAGTGCCGCGGCCGCGCCGTCGTCCACCGGGGGTGACCGTGGACTCGAACCCGGCCGAGCAGCCTCACCTCCCCATCGCCCCCCGGGACCGGAGCAGCGCCGGCAATGCTCAGCCGCGGGCAGAGCTGTTCGGCGAGGTAGTGCCAGCACTACCTCAAGAGCAGTCCGGGCACCATGGTGAGGAGCCGCTCCGACGACTGGAATGGAGCCATGATCGAACCACACACGTCCACGCCCCTGCTGCACACCCAGGGCATCACCAAGAACTTCGGACAGATCCAGGCGCTTGCCGGGGTCTCGGTGAGCGTAGCCCGGGGGGAGACGGTGGCCATCATGGGTCCGTCCGGCTCGGGCAAGTCGACCCTGCTGCACTGCCTGTCGGGGGTGCTGGTGCCGGATCAGGGCACGGTCACCTTCGACGGCCAGGTGGTGTCGTCGCTGCGCGACCGACAGCGCTCCCACCTGCGGTTGACCCGGTTCGGTTTCGTCTTCCAGGACGGGCAGCTGATCCCGGAACTCGCTGCCCGCGAGAACGTCGCGCTGCCGCTGATGCTCACCGGAACGCCGCGCAACCGGGCACTCGGCACCGCCGACGGGATGCTGGAGCGACTCGGGCTGGCCGACCTGCGCAACCGGCGGCCGGGCGATATGTCCGGAGGACAGGCCCAGCGGACGGCGATCGCCCGCGCCCTGGCCGCCCAGCCAGACGTGGTCTTCGCCGACGAGCCCAGCGGGGCCCTCGACCAGGCCACCGGCCACGAGATGATGCAGTTGCTCACCACCACGGTCGCGATGTCGGGCGCGAGCCTGGTGCTGGTCACCCATGACCTCAATGTCGCACGGTGGTGCGGCCGGCTGATCGAGATCCGCGACGGGCTGGTGCACTCCGACCGCCGGCTGGAACCGGTGGCGGCTGCCCCCTCGGGCCGTTCCGTTCCCCAGCCCGCTGACGCGGCCCTCGCCCAGCGCGCGGCCGCGGAGTCCGTCCGATGAGCACGGTGACGGAAGCAGCCCGCCCCCGGGCAACCGGGTTGCCGTCGCTGGGATTGCGGCTGACCCGGGCCAGGCTGGCCACCCGGCAGGGCGAGGGTGTGCTCTACCTCGCGTCGATGGCCGCGTTCGCGCTCAGCTCGGCGCTGGCCCTCACCGTGGCCGGCGGCACCTGGATGTTCTATCACCGCTGGCGCAACCCGACCGGCCTGCATGCCGAACTGCTCGCCGGCGATCCGAGCTTCGAGACCATGCTGTCGATGTACTTCCTGCTGGCGGTGATCGCCTGCGCGCTGCTGGTGCCCACCATGGCCGGGTTGGCCTCGGGTGCTGCGGTGCTGGGCGCCCGCGGCAGGGACCGTCGCCTGGCCGTGTTGCGCCTGGTCGGGCTGTCCTCGTCCGACGTCACCCGGATGTCACTGATCGACACCGCGATCCAGGCCGTGGCGGGCATCGCGGTGGGCGTGGTGGGGTACCTGGTCACGCTGCCCGCGTGGAGCCTGCTCACCATGCAGGCGATGCCGGTCAGTCCCGGCGAGATGCTGCTGCCCTGGTGGCTCGCGCTGGTGGTGGCGACAGCCACCTTCATCACCGGCGTCGGCGCCGCCTGGTGGGGGTTGCGGCAGGTCAGGATCTCTCCCCTGGGCGTATCCCGGCGCGCGGTGAGCCCTGCGCTGCGGGCCTGGCGGGTGGTGTTGTTCGTCGTGCTGCTGGCGGTCTTCGGCGTGGCCTCCCAGGTGCTCCGCCTCGGCGACGGGGTGGTGCCCTTCCTGATCCTCGCCGCCATCATGGTGGCGGTGATCCAGGGATTCAACCTGTTCGCGGCCTGGCTGCTGCAGTTGCTGGCGCGTTCGCTGGCACATCTGCCGACCGCCACCGGCATGTGGGCGGCGCGGCGGGTCCAGGCGGACGCCCGAACCACCTGGCGCCGGGTCTCCGGGCTCGGGCTGCTCTCCCTGATCGGCGCCTACATCGCGGTCATGCCGATCGCCTACGGCGGTGGCGGCGACCCCTCCCAACAGGGCTATGCGACCGCCGCGCAGTGGGACTTCACCAAGGGCGCGATCATCACGCTGGGAGTGGGATTCGCGCTGACCGCGATGTCGATCTTCATCGCGCAGGCATCGGCCATCCTGGAACGCTCCGAGCAGAGCCTGGCGCTGGCGAAGATGGGGGCGTCCGCCCGCTTCCTCAGCCGAGTGACCTGGTGGGAGACGCTGGCACCGCTGGTGCTGGCGATCACCCTCGGCGCCGGCCTCGGGTTGCTGCTCGGGCTGCCGATGGCCAACATCGCCTCCGGGTTCGGCATGGAGATCTGGACCGGCCTGCCGCTGATGGGCGGCGTACTGCTGGCCGGAGTCGGTCTGGCGATCGCGGCCCTGGCCGCCTGTGGCCCGCTGCAGGCCCGCGTCCTGGCAACCCACGAACGCCACAACGACTGACGTGGGCCGGGCGCGCGGCTCCTGCCGTCCCCGCCCGCCCATCGTGATGCCGGTCAACTGGGCTCTGGAGCCGCCCCGGGGCGTCGCCGTCCCGCTGTCACGCCGTGGAGGGGTGCGGTAGCGTCGAGCTATGCACCTCAGTCGCGCCGAACTGGCCCGCTACATCGATCACACCCTGCTTGCGCCGACCGCCGTCCCGGCCGACGTGACGGCATTGCTGGCCGAGGCGGAGGAGCTGGGCACTTACTCGATCTGCGTCTCACCCGCGATGCTGCCGGTCACCGGCGGCAACGGCAGCGTGCTGATCGCGACGGTGTGTGGTTTCCCCTCGGGCAAGCACACACCAGCGACCAAGGCGGCGGAGGCCGCCGAGTCGGTCGCCCGCGGTGCGGACGAGGTGGACATGGTGATCGACCTCGGCCTGGCGAAGACCGGGGATGCCGCGGCGCTTACCGCCGAGATCGCCGCGGTGCGCGGCAGCGTGCCGGCACCGCGGGTGCTGAAGGTGATCATCGAGTCGGCCGCACTCACCGACGACGAGATCGTGCTGGCCTGCCGGTGCGCCGAGGCGGCCGGGGCCGACTTCGTCAAGACCTCCACTGGATTCCACCCGGCCGGTGGGGCGTCCGTCCACGCCGTGGAGCTGATGGCTCGGACGGTCGGCGGCCGGCTGGGCGTCAAGGCCTCCGGCGGCATCCGTGACCACGCCACCGCGCTGGCCATGATCGAGGCCGGCGCCACCCGGCTGGGAATCTCCGGCACCCGCGCGGTGCTGCACGGCACCACCGCCGACGGCTCCTACTGAGTCCGGAGGGCACGGAGCGAGAGTGGGTCCCCGCGAAGCTGCCGCAGTGAGCCGGCCCGTCCGGCCCAGCTCAGCTCGCGAGGCCTCGATCCCCCAGCCAGGCGAGAATCGCCGGATCACGGCCGTCGACGGCAGCGGCGGCTGCGAGTTCGGCCAGTGACTCGTTGGTCAGCACCTGCTGCACGGCGTCCAGGACCAGCACCGCGTCCGGACGTTGCTGGGCGAACTCTGCGGAAAGCACGACGACCAGCGGGTCGGGCACAGTGACGCCGATCGGATCGGCGAGTTCGGTCAGGCCGTCGAGGTCGATGCTCTCAGTCCGGCGAAAGGCCGCCGTGACGCTGCCCTCGGTCAGCGCGGCCGCCCGCTCCGCGGGATCCTCGACCGGTTGCACGAGCAGTTCGGCGCCGTAGGCGACCTGGAGCGCCGGCACGCCCGATGCGCTGGTCATCGCGAAGCCGGGTGCCACCGCGGCCGATCCGGCGGGCAACTCGGCCAGTTCGGTCAGCGAGGCCAGCCCTGAGTCAGGATCGGCTGCCCAGACCAGCCCGCCATCGACCGCGCCGGTCTGGAGCACGCCCAGTTCCGGGCCGACGGCCGTCGCCAGTTGGGTGATCGTCTCGGCGGCCTCGGTGGGCGGCGGATCGTTGCTGTAGTCCTGCAGGAGCGTCGCCGCGAACACCGGCATCGCCATCGGGGAGTTGTCCGCGACCGCCAGCGTCTCCGTCCCGGGCATCACGTCCACCACCACGGCGGGATCACCGCTGGCCTGCAGCGCCGCGACGTAGAGCGCGGCGACCAGTTCGGACGTCGACGTCCCGTCCGACCCGATCTCGACCGTCGCGAGCGGCTCGACCGGATCGTCCGGCTCCACCGGCGAGACCAGACCGCACCCGCTCAGCGTCACCGCCAGCGTTGCCGCGACCACCCCGAACCACCTACCCGAACGCACCCGCCCAGTTTCTCAGCAAATCTTCAGAAGCGTCCGAGCACACGCCCGAAGGCAGTGGATTTCGGTGCCCTCGGCGGAGCCAGGAAGCGCAAAGGGGGCCCGGCCGGAGCCGGACCCCCTCGCAGGAGCCTTGGTCAGGCGCTCTTCAGCGCCGCCTGGGCCGCCGCGAGCCGGGCGATCGGCACCCGGAACGGCGAGCAGGAGACGTAGGCGAGGCCGACGTTGTGGCAGAACTCGACCGAGGACGGGTCACCGCCGTGCTCGCCACAGATGCCGAGCTTGATGTCGGGACGGGTCTTGCGGCCGAGCTCGACGGCCGTCTTGACCAGCTGGCCGACGCCGACCTGGTCGAGCTTGGCGAACGGGTCGTTCTCGTAGATCTTCTTCTCGTAGTAGGCATCCAGGAACTTGCCGGCGTCGTCCCGGCTGAAGCCGAAGGTCATCTGGGTCAGGTCGTTGGTGCCGAAGGAGAAGAACTCCGCTTCCTTCGCGATCTCGTCGGCGGTGATGGCCGCCCGCGGGATCTCGATCATGGTGCCGACCAGGTACTTCAGGTCGATGCCGGACTCGGCGATGATCGCGTCGGCGGTGTCGGTGACGATCTTCTTGACGAAGGCCAGCTCCTTCACCTCGCCCACCAGCGGAATCATGATCTCGGGGACGAGATCCCATTCCGGATGCGCCTTCTGGACGTTGATCGCCGCCTCGATGATGGCGCGGGTCTGCATGGCGCCGATCTCGGGGTAGGTGACGTCCAGACGGCAGCCGCGGTGACCCATCATCGGGTTGAACTCGTGCAACGAGGAGATGATGTTCTTCAATTCGGCCACCTCGAGCTTCATCTCGGCGGCGAGCGCCTCGATGTCATCCTCGTCGGTCGGCAGGAACTCGTGCAGCGGCGGGTCGAGCAACCGGATGGTGACCGGCAGGCCCTCCATCGCGGTGAAGATCCCTTCGAAGTCGCCGCGCTGCATCGGCAGCAGCTTGGCCAGAGCGGTCTCGCGCTGCTCGACGGTCTTGGAGACGATCATCTCGCGAATCGCCGCGATCCGGTCCGGCTCGAAGAACATGTGCTCGGTGCGGCACAGGCCGATGCCCTCGGCACCGAACTCACGAGCCTGTTCGGCGTCCAGCGGGGAGTCGGCGTTGGTGCGGACCTTCAGGGTGCGGAAGCCATCGGCCCACTCCATGATCCGGCCGAAGTAGCCGCTGATCTCCGCCGGGACGGTGTCGATCTCCTCGCCGTACACGTTGCCGGTGGAACCGTCCAGGGAGATCCAGTCGTTCTCGGTGAAGGTCTGGCCGTCGAGGGTGAAGGACTTGCCGTCAGCCGCGATGGTGATGTCACCCAGGCCGGAGACGCAGCAGGTGCCCATGCCACGGGCCACCACGGCCGCGTGGGAGGTCATGCCGCCCCGGGCGGTCAGGATGCCCTTGGCGTAGTGCATGCCCTCGATGTCCTCGGGCGTGGTCTCCAGGCGGACCAGGATGACGGCCTCACCGTTCTTGCCGCGCGCGGCCGCGTCCTCGGCGGTGAAGGAGACCTTGCCGGTGGCCGCGCCGGGAGAGGCCGGCAGGCCCTTGCCGATCACGGTCGCAGCCTTGAGCTTGGCGGTGTCGAACTGCGGATGCAGCAGGGCGTCGATCTGCTTGGGATCGATCATCGACACGGCCTTCTCGGGCGTGATCTTGCCCTCGTCCACCAGATCGCAGGCGATCTTGAAGGCGGCGGCGGCGGTCCGCTTGCCGTTGCGGGTCTGGAGCATGAAGAGCTTGCCCTCTTCGATCGTGAACTCCATGTCCTGCATGTCGGCGTAGTGGTTCTCCAGCCGGCTCACGATCTCGACGAACTGGTCGTAGACCGCGGGGTTCTCGTCGCGCAGCTGGTCGATGGTCTCCGGGGTGCGGATGCCGGCCACGACGTCCTCGCCCTGGGCGTTCATCAGGAATTCGCCGTAGAGGCCCTTGTCGCCGGTGGCGGGGTTGCGGCTGAAGGCCACGCCGGTGCCGGAGGTGTCGCCCATGTTGCCGAACACCATCGACTGGACGTTGACCGCGGTGCCCCAGTCGCCCGGGATGTCGTTCATGCGGCGGTAGTAGACCGCGCGCGGGTTGTCCCAGGAGCGGAAGACGGCCTTCACGGCGCCGAACAGCTGCTCGACCGCGTCGGACGGGAACTCGGAGCCGATCTTGTTGAAGTACTCGGCCTTGAACTGCGTGGCGAGTTCCTTGAGGTCCTCGGCGGTGAGCTCGGTGTCGAGCAGGACCCCGCGAGACTCCTTCATCTCGTCGATCAGCTTCTCGAAGTAGGACTTGCCGACCTCCATCACGACGTCGGAGTACATCTGGATGAAGCGGCGGTAGGAATCGTAGGCAAAGCGCGGGTTGCCGGTCTTGGCGGCGAAGCTCTCCACCACGGTGTCGTTCATGCCGAGGTTGAGGATGGTGTCCATCATGCCGGGCATGGAGGCGCGGGAGCCGGAGCGCACGGAGACCAGCAGCGGGTTCTCGGGATCGCCGAACTTCTTGCCGGTCGTCCCCTCGAGCTTCCCGATGTACTCCAGGATCTCGGCCCGGATGTCGTCGTTGATGACCTCGCCGTCGAGGTAGTACTGGGTGCAGGCCTCGGTGGTGATGGTGAAACCCTGCGGCACCGGCATTCCCAGGCCGGTCATCTCGGCCAGGTTGGCACCCTTGCCACCCAGCAGGTTACGCATCGAGGCGTCGCCCTCGCTGAACTCATAGACAAACTTGGTCATACTTCTCCGATATCTCCTTTGACGGGCATCTGGGTGCTGCCAGTGGCTGTGACCGCGGCCACAGCGGCGGCGCCGGCCGTCCCGACGCACGCTGGCATGTGTCGTCCCTTACCGTATCGTGTTCAGGCGGCTGGTTTCACACCCTCACGCACATCTACGACGAATCGTCGTGGATCGTGGCCGACCACTTGGCCGCCGGCCCCACCGACGTTGACAGCCACGGGCCCCAGGTGGTGGCGTTGGGGCGAGGAGGCACCGATGCCGAAGACCACACCGTTCGACCCACCGGGTTTCGCGTTGCCCGGGCTCGCGCTGGGGGTGGCCTCGGCCGCCACCCAGATCGAGGGTGGGGACGCCGAGACCAACTGGCATCGCTGGGCCGACCAGACCGGACGCATCGCGGACGGCACCAGCCCACGACGAGCGGCCGACCACTGGAACCGGGTCGAGCAGGACACCGCGCTGCTCTCCGAACTGGGGATCGGGCACTACCGGATGGGGCTGGAGTGGGCCCGCCTGGAGCCGTCCCCCGGTCACTTCGACCGGACGGCGGTCAACCACTACCGCGACGAACTCACCGCCCTGCGCGCCGCCGGCGTCCAGCCGCTGGTCACGCTGCATCACTTCAACAACCCGTGGTGGTTCGAGGCCACCGGGGGTTGGGAATCCCGTCATGCGCTGACCGTCTTCGACCGCTACGTCGACTTCGTGCTGGTGAACCTCGGTGACCTGGTGGACTCCTGGATCACGATCAACGAGCCCAACGTCTATGCGACCCAGGGCTGGGTGGACGGCAGTTGGCCACCCGGGGTGACCGGTTCGATCCGGCGGGCCCAGAAGGTGATGCAGACCATGGCCGCCGCGCACATCCGCACCTACCTGTCGATCCACCGGGCATGGCCGCAGGCGAGGGTTGGAGTCGCCAACCACCTGCGGGTGTTCGCCCCCAAGCGGAACTGGAATCCGCTGGATCGGGTCAGCGCACACGGTGCGGAGTACCTCTTCCAGACCGCCTTGACCAGGGCCTTCAGCGTCGGACGGTTCCTGGCGCCGTTCGTTCAGCCGAACGACATCGACCCGGGTCGCTACTACGACTTCCAGGGCATCAACTACTACACCCGCAGTTCGGTGACCGGCCTGGCGGACGGGGTGGCACGCAATGTCGAGGTGAACGACCTGGGCTGGGAGGTGTACCCGGCCGGTCTCGTAGAAGTGGCGCGATGGACGCACGAGCGCTATCCCGGCCCGATCTGGATCACCGAGAACGGCACCGCCGATGCCGCCGACGCCTTCCGTCCGCTCTATCTCTACGACCACCTCAAGGCGATCGCCGGCTCGGGTCTGCCGATCGAGCGGTTCTACCACTGGTGCTTCACCGACAACTTCGAGTGGGCCGACGGCGAGGCGCCGCGGTTCGGCCTGGTCGGGCTGGACTACGAGACCCAGCAGCGCACCGTCCGCGACTCCGGACGGTTCTACGCCGACGTCATCGCCCACGGCGGCGTGACCGCCGAGGCCTACCGCCGCTGGGTGCTGGGACGCCGCTACCCCGACAACCGGGCCACCTGAGACCTCCCAATCATCGAGGGCCAGCCTCAGGCGCCCAGAACCAGCCTTGATGCCTGGCCCTCGCGCGCTGAGGCTGGCTCTCGATGGACAGCGGGCACGGCTCCCAGTGGGTCCATCCCGGCTCGCCGGGAGGCTGATCGTCCAATAGATTGCAGGCATGGCAGGCAACAGCCCTGGGCCCGACGCCGCTCCCGCGCCGTCCATCGACCCGCTCGAACGGCGCAACAAGTGGACCTTCGGGGTCGGCACCCTCGGCCGCGACATGGTCTACACCCTGGTCAGCATGTACTTCCTGGTCTTCCTCACCGAAGCCCTCGACCTGACCGACTGGGAACTGGGCTGGGTCTCGATCCTGGTGCTGGTGGCCCGGCTGTTCGACGCCGTGATGGACATCGTGATGGGCTCGATCGTCGACAACACCCGCTCCCGCTGGGGACACTACAAGCCCTGGATCACCGCCGGCGTGCTGGCATCCTCGGTCTTCACCGTGCTGATGTTCACCGACCTCGGCATCCGGGGCGCCGGCTGGGTCGTCGGCTTCGCCGTGGTCTACCTGCTGTGGGGGCTCTCCTGGACGGCCAACGACATCCCGTACTGGTCGATGCTGCCGGCGCTCACCGTCGACCAGAAGGCGCGGGAGCGGATCGGCGCGGTGGCCAAGATCTTCGCCACGGTCGGCCTGTTCACCGTCGTGGTCGCGATCGTCCCGCTGGTCGGTTCCGAAGGCGTGCTCACCCAGGCCTTCGGACGCACCCAGGGCTGGACGGTGCTCGCCATCGCGCTGGTCGTGATCATGCTGGCGGGTCAGGCGGTCACCCTGTTCGGCGTAAAGGAGCCGAAGATCGCCGTCGAGCAGGAGCGCACCACCCTGCGCGAAATCGCCGGCGTGGTGGTCAAGAACGACCAGCTGCTGTGGGTGGCGATCGCGATGGTGCTGTTCATGACCGGCTACATCACCACCACCAGCTTCGGGGTCTACTTCTTCAAGTACGCCTACGGCGACGAGGGCATGTACACGATCTTCGGCGCGGTGCTGGGCGTCGCGCAGATCCTCGGCTTCCTGTCCTTCCCGCTGCTGCGCCGCCGGTTCCGCCGTTCGACGCTGTACACCGCCGCCACCGCGATGATCGTGGTGGGCTACGTCGTCTTCTTCTTCGCGCCGATGAACATGATCCCGATCGGCATCGCCGGCCTGCTGCTGTTCATCGGCCAGAGTTACGTGGTGCTGCTGATGCTGGTGTTCATCACCGACACCATCGACTACGGCCACTGGAAGCTGGGACGCCGCAACGTGGCGGTCACCTTCGCCCTGCAGCCCTTCATCAACAAGGTGGGCGCCGCGATCGCCGCGGCCGTGGTCGGTCTCACGGCGATCGTCTCGGGCATCAACGACGCCGACGCCTTCGGTGATGTGGACGAGCAGGGCCTGCTCATCATGCGGCTGGTGATGCTGGCGCTGCCGCTGGTGCTCATCGTGGTCGGCTACCTGATCTACCGCGCGAAGTACCGCATCGACGAGGACTTCCACGCCCGGATCATCGCCGACCTCAAGGCGCGCGGGCAGCTCTCCAGTGACGCTTGACCCAGTCTCCGGCCTCTTGCTGGAGGAGGCCGGGATCATCCCTTCCACCGGCCCGGGCCCGGCCACGGTCGTGATCGACGACCCAGCCCTCGCCAACCACCTGCACGCCGGCGGCCATTCCGTCCAGGCCTACTGCGACGACCTGCGGGACGAGAATGAACTCACCATCCCGCCCCTGGCAGAGCTGGACCAGGCTCGGTTGACCGGCGTGCGGCTGGTCCTCCTGCGACTGCCCAAGAGCCTGGGAATGCTGGAGGACTACGCGCAACGCGTCGCCGCCCACGCCAGCCCTGGGGTACGGCTGCTCGCCGGTGGACGGGAGAAGCACCTCACCCGCAGCATGAACGAGGTTCTCGGAGGCAGCTTCGAGACGGTTCGGGCCAGCCTGGGGCGCCAGAAGTCCCGCGTCCTGCACGCCTCCGGGCCGATCCCCGGCGAGTTGTCCTGGCCGCACCGCACCAGGCTGGACGACGTGACCCTGGTGAGCCACGCCGGCGCCTTCGCCGCCGACAAGCTGGACGGTGGCACCCGCCTCCTGCTCGAGACCCTCCAGTCACGACCCCGCTCGTCCCCCTGCCGAGCGGTCGACCTGGGTTGCGGCACCGGTATCCTGGCCACCTGGTTGGCCCGTCAAGGCCACGACGTCCTGGCCGTCGACGTCTCCACCGCGGCCTGCGCCTCCGCCCGTGACACCGCGGCCGCCAACGATGTCCGGATCGCGGTTCAGCGCACCGACAGGCTGGATCAACCTTCGGCCTCGATCGACCTGGTGGTGTGCAATCCGCCCTTCCACCGCGGCACCACCAAGGACTCCACCCCCGGCTTCGACCTGATCCGCAGCGCGATCCCCGCCCTCGCAGCGGGCGCGGAGTTCTGGACGGTGTTCAACTCGCACCTGCCCTACCTGCCCTTCCTGCGCGCCGGGATCGGACCCACCACGGTGGTCGCCCGCGATCGCCACTACACCGTCACCTGCTCTCGACGGCCCGGGTAGCCCTCCGGCCGACAGCGGGCATGCGACCGAGCCGGACCGGGCATGTCGTCCCCACCGGTCGGCTACGGTGCCAGGTATGCCCGAACGCACCCGCACCGCCGGCTGGCTGCCGAACCAGCACGGCGCGTGGGCGATGCTGGTGGTGCCCTTCGGCGTGGGGACGATCCTGTGCTGGCATGCCGACGGGCTGCAGGCGTACCTCGCGCCGATGCTCGCCACCTGGATGCTGGGCTACTTCGCCTTTCACGCCGCCTCCGGATTGGTGAAGTCCCCACCCGCCCGCCGGTACCGCTGGGTGCCGGCGCTGGCGCTGTACGGCACCACCACCCTCGCGGCCGGACTGGTCACGATGTGGCTGGCCGGGCCGGCGGTGCTGTGGTGGCCGGCGATCTTCGCCCTCCCGCTGGCAGTCGCGCTGTGGCTGGCCTCGCGCCGTCAGGAACGGCACCTGGCCGGCGGAATGCTCACCACACTGCTGGCCTCGACGATGGTGCTGGTGGCGCGCTTCCCCGATCCGCTGGCGATGCCTGCCGACCCGGCGTTCCCCGCCGCGGGCCTGCTCGCGGCGGTCACCTTCGGCTACTTCGGCGGGACGGTGTTGCACGTCAAGTCGGTGATTCGCCATCGCGGCCAGCTGGCCTGGCGCAATGCCTCGATCGGTTGGTACGCCGCCTGGACGATCGGCACCGCCTGGACGGCCATCGCCGGCGCCCTCGGGCGCGCCTGGCCGGTGTTCTTCCTGGTCGCGACCGTGCGGGCCTGGCTGCTGCCGGTGATCGCGAGCCGCCGGGGCGTCCGCCCACTGGCGATCGGCCTGGTGGAGATCACGCTCTCGGCAGCCCTGCTCGCCCTGGCGGCGATCTCTTGAGGACGCTCGGTCAACGACCCTTCGACCCTCCGACGAACTCAGAGATCGTTCCTGGACCGAGCCTGGCTCAGCGATCTCCTGACACTCGCTCGGCACTCCCTGCGCGAACGGCTAGCGTTGGGGCATGCCCGGCTTCCAACCGTTCCGCGCCCTGCGCTACGCCCCCGGCACCGAGCTGGCAGCGGTGATCGCCCCACCCTACGACGTGCTCTCCAGCGCGGACGTGGCCGCGCTCGCCGCGCGGGACGAGCACAACATCGTCCGCGTCGACGTCCCCACCGAAGGCGACGACCGGTACGAGCTGGCCGCCGAACGCCTCAACGAGTGGGTCGAGCAGGGCGTCCTGGTGCAGGACGACGAGCCCTCTCTGACCATCTACCGGATGCGGTTCACCGACGCCACCGGCGCCCGGCGCATCATCTCGGGAGTGCTGGGCGGGCTGGAGGTGATGCCCTACGGCGATCACGGTGTGCTGCCCCACGAGCGGATCACCCCCAAGGCCTCGACCGACCGACTCGACCTCACCCGCGCCACCGCCGCCAACCTGTCGCCGGTGTGGGGGCTGTCGCTGGCCGAAGGACTGACCGCCGCACTGCAGGAGCCCGGCGAGCCGGTGGGCACCCTGGTCGTCGACGAGGTCGAGCACGTCGTCGAACGGCTCACCGACCCGGAGCGGATCGCCCGCATCGCGGCGATCCTGGCGGCGGACGACGTCCTGATCGCGGACGGCCACCACCGCTACGGCGTCTCCCAGCAGTACCGCGAAGAGGTGCGCGCCGCCACCGGACGCACCGATACCGCCGCCGAGTACACCCTCACCTTCGTCAACGAACTGGTCGCCGATCAACTCAGCATCGAGGCGATCCACCGGGTCTACCGCGGCATCTGCCTCGACCACCTGCGCGGGGTGCTCGCCGAATCCTTCGACCTCGGCGAGGTCGCCGAACCGGTGACGCCGGCCATCCTGCGGGCGATGGCCGACCTGGGCCGGCTCGTCCTGCTCCACCCGGACGGCAAGGCCGAGTGGCTGACCCCGAAACCGGCGGTCTTCGAGGGGGTCCGGGCGCTGGACGGCGCCTACCTCGAGCACGCGCTGCTGGCGGTGGCGGCCGATCCCCACGGCTCGGACCTGCAGGTCGACTACCAGCACGGCCTGCCGGAGATGCTCGACCTGGTCGGCTCGGGCAGCGTCACGGCGGGCGTCCTGATCCGGCCCACCTCGCTGGCCGAGATCGAGCGCACCGCCCGCGAGGGCCTGCTGATGCCGCCGAAGTCGACCTTCTTCACCCCGAAGCTGCGCACTGGTTTCGTGATCCGTCCCACCGAGCCGCTGCCCGCCTGAACCTGCCGCAGGTCGGCGAGCGTCACTTCGGGTGGGGCAGCGCGGCTGACCGATCCGCTCCCGGAGATCCCCGCCTGCGTGGAGATGACGGTGAGAAGCCGGGCACCACCACCGGCATCCCGGGCTCCGACCCGATATCTCATGGCCGGGCCCGCGCACTCCCCCTAGGCTGCGGCCATGGCAACGCTCCTGACCTATCCGCTCCCCGGCATCGAGGCCCGTCCCGAGGGCGCCCACTACGCGATTCTCGACCAGGGGGCGCATGTGCTGGCCTGGCAGCCGGCCGGTCACCGTCCGGTGCTGTGGGTGTCGGCCCGCTCCGTCTTCGAGCCGGGCACGGCCGTGCGCGGCGGCATCCCGCTGGTCTTCCCCTGGTTCGGCAAGGGACCGGACGGCGACCGCGCGCCGTCCCACGGCTACGGGCGAGTCGTCGACTGGCAGCGCGAGGACCTGACCGAGGACGGCGACCAGTTGCGCGTCAGCTACCGGCTGGCCGGCCGCGACGGCTTCCCGTCCGCCGTCCTGGTCGCCGAGTTCAGCGCCGAGCGCCTGGACGTCCAGCTCACGATCGTGAACGACACCGGCGTCACCGTGACCGTCGAGACGGCCTTGCACACCTACTTCGCGGTCGGCGACATCCGGCAGGCGAGCATCGACGGCTTCGACGGATCGAGCTACGTCGACACCGTGGTGGGCGCCGACCCGGGGCCGTTCGTACAGCGGGGCCCGATCACCTTCGCCGCCGAGACCGATCACACCTACCGGCACGACGGCACGGCCGTGCTGCGCGATCCGGTGTGGAAGCGGGTGATCACGATCGCCAAGAACGGCTCGGCATCGACCGTGGTGTGGAACCCGTGGGTCGACAAGTCGGCCGGCATGGCCGACTTCGGCGACGACGAGTGGCAGCAGATGGTGTGCGTCGAGGCCGCCAACGTCCGCGACACCGCGCTCGAACTGGCCCCCGGCGCGTCCCACACCATGGGTCAGACGGCAACCGTCGCACCCGCGTGAGCGGAGGAAGACGCAGCCGACGAGCACCGCGCCAGCGGCGTGAGGAACGGACCACCGTGTGAGGAACGGACCACCGTGTGAGGAACGGACCACCACGGTCGGCTGCTGATCCCGGGAACCGGCGGTGGGCACGGTCCGACGGACCGACCACCCGCCGCGCGGGCCTGATCCGTCGCTCAGGTGGGCCGGGCCGCAGCGAAGGCCTGCCGGCCCTCGGCGGTCATCCACTCCACGACGGTGGCCTCGATCACGCCCGCCATGTCGATCGAGCGATCCAGCAGCCACTGCAACTGCAACCCGTCCATCAGCGCGGTCAGCCGCAGCGCGGCCGCGCCCGGGTCGATGTCGGCCCGCAGGTACCCCTGTGCCATCGCGGCCGCCAGCGCCCGAGCGGTGTTCCGGCGGATCCGCGCATAGCGCTGCTGGAAATAGCGGTGCGCCGGATGGTCCGGCGCGGCGGCCTCGGTGGAGAGCCGCACGAACAGTTCGATCAGCCCGGGGACCAGACGGTTGTGGTCGGCCAGATCGACCATGCCCCGCAGGACTCCCACCCCCCCGGCAGTCCGCAGATAGGGCGTGAAACGCTCCCGATCCTCCACATCCCGGGCCTCCAGCACAGCTTCCAGCAAGGCCTCCTTGTCCGGAAAGTGATGGAGCAGCCCCGCTCGGGAGATGCCGCAGGCGGCGGCGATCTCCAGGATCGTCGCAGACGTGAACCCCTTCTCCGCGAACTGCTCCGAGGCGGTCCGCACGATCGCCTCGCGCCGCGCGCGTCCCTTCGCATAACCGCGCGCAACCGGCGCCCGGGTCGATTCAGCAAGGCTCACGACCGACAACGTAGCACCCCTATTGACAATACCTACACAAGTGTAGATATTTGAGTCCGCGGCGCTTGACCGCCCAACGCAGCGCAGAACGAAGGAGTTCGCCAATGAACCAGACGCAGTGGCCCTACCAGGATCCGTCCTTGCCGACAGAAGACCGCGTGGCCGATCTGCTCGGTCGGATGAGCATCGCGGAGAAGGCCGGACAGATGTTCCAGCCGATGGCCACGATCGGTGACGATCTCGACGAGCCCGGCCTCTTCGGCTCACCATCGATGCGCAAGATCATCGATCGCGGCATCACCCACGTGAACATCCTCGCCGCGCCGTCGGCCCGCGAGCTGGCCGAGTGGCACAACACCATCCAGGCCGAGGCACTGAACCGTCCGCTGGGCATCCCGTTCAGCATCTCGAGTGATCCGCGGCACTCCTTCTCCAACAACCCTGCGACCGCGCTGATCGCCGGGCCGTTCTCGCAATGGCCGGAGTTCCTCGGCTTCGGGGCGCTCGACGATGCCGTGCTCACCGAGCAGTTCGCCGACACGGTTCGCCGCGAGTACCTGGCGGTCGGCATCCGCTGCGCCCTGCACCCCCAGATCGACCTGGCCACCGAGCCGCGCTGGGCACGCGCCAACGGCACCTTCGGCCAAAGCGCCGAGGTCGCCGGACGTCAGGGAGTCGCCTACCTCAAGGGGCTGCTGGCCGGGACGCAGGTGGGCCGCGGCTCGGTCTCGACGATGGCCAAACACTTCCCCGGCGGCGGTCCGCAGCTCGATGGCGAGGATCCGCACTTCGACTACGGCCGCGAGCAGGTCTACCCCGGCGGCCGGTTCGACGAACACCTGCAGCCCTTCCGCGACCTGATCGAGGCCGGCGTCACCCAGCTGATGCCCTACTACGGCATGCCGGTCGGCACCGAGTACGAGGAAGTCGGCTTCGGCTTCAACCGTCGGATCATCACCGGACTGCTGCGCGACGAACTGGGCTTCGACGGCATCGTCTGCACCGACTGGGGCATCCTCTCCCGCACCTGCTGGGGCGTGGAGCACCTCAGTTACCAGGAGCGGATGGTCAAGGCGCTGGACGCCGGCGTCGACCAGTTCGGCGGCGAGTTCCGTCCCCAGGTGCTGGTCGATCTGGTGGAATCCGGACGCGTGCCCGAGGCCCGGCTCGACGTGTCGGTGGCCCGGCTGCTGCGCGAGAAGTTCCGCCTCGGACTGTTCGACGTCCCGTTCGTTGACGCGGGCGCGGCCGACGCCCTGGTCGGCACGGCGGAGGCGCGGGCGGCGGGGCTGGCCGCCCAGGTGGCTGCCCAGACCCTGCTGGTGAACCGTCCCGGCCCGGCGCGGCTTCCGCTGTCCGGCCAGCCGAAGGTGTACCTGGAAGGGATGGCACCCGAGAGCCTCGCGGGCTGGGCGCACGTCGTCGCCACGCCCCAGGAGGCCGACCTGGCGGTCGTCCGCACCGAAGCGCCCTGGGAGCAGCGCGGCGTCCCCGGCGACCTCGAGTTCTTCTTCCACGCCGGGTCGCTGGAGTTCCACTCCGATGAGCTGGCTCACCTGCGCGCTCTGGCCGCGGAACTGCCGCTGATCGTGGACGTCTACCTGGACCGGCCGGCCATCCTGGCGCCGATCGCCGAGATCGCTGCGGCGCTGACGGTGAACTTCGGCGCCTGCGATGACGCCTACGCCCAGATCCTGTTCGGCGCGGCCGAACCCAAGGGACGGCTGCCGTTCGAGATCCCGTCCTCGATGGCCGACGTCGAGGCCAGTCGTCCGGACGTCGGCTCCGACACCGCCAACCCGACCTTCCGGTTCGGGGACGGGCTGGGCTACGTCGACTTCGCGCCAGCGGCCCGGCCCGATCCGGCATCGACCTCGATCGCGGTCGTCGTGCCGACGGTCCGCTTCGACCTGGCGACCACCCCGCTGAAAGCGATCCTGGCCGACGCCGAAGCCAGGGCCATCCTCGACGAACTACTGCCCGGGGTGACCGATCACCCGATGATCAGCCTCGCCGAGGGCATGCCGTTCGACACCGTCATCGGCATGACCGCCGGCCAGGCCCCGTCCGAACTCCTCGACCAACTGCGCGGCCGGCTGGGCACGCTCCTGCCCAACTGAGACCAAGGAAGATCCTCATGACCACCACCGAACCCGCTCTGCCGCCCCAAGCCGCCACCGGACCCGCGCCGGACGAAC
Organism: uncultured Propionibacteriaceae bacterium; assembly: GCA_964435735.1. Taxonomy (GTDB): domain Bacteria; phylum Actinomycetota; class Actinomycetes; order Propionibacteriales; family Propionibacteriaceae; genus Propionicimonas. The sequence continues at coordinate 41,913 of CAYSZZ010000005.1, read as the reverse complement.
GAGTGAAGATCACCGGGCCGTTGCGCAAGCTGCTGCTGTGGATGCTGCCGGCCAACCTGGGCGTCTTCGTTCTCTGGGGAGCGATCCCCGGCGTGCTGCTGCCGCTCCAGATCACCGCCATCGACCCGGTCAACAAGGTCGCCAACCTGGCGCTGGTCAGCACGATCGGGGCGTTCGCCGCGATGCTGGCCCAGCCGATCGCCGGCGCGATCAGCGACCGCACCCGCTCGAAGTTCGGTCGCCGGGCGCCCTGGATGGTCGCCGGATCGTTGATCGGCGGGCTGGCCCTGATCGGGATGTCGATGGCCAACGCCCTGGTGCAGGTGGCCATCGCCTGGACCATGGTGCAGATCGCCTACAACTTCGTACAGGGACCGCTCAGCGCGATCCTGCCCGACCGGGTGCCCGTCCGCGCCCGGGGCACCTTCGCCGCCATCGCCGGCGCGGCCGCGATGCTCGGCGCGATCGGCGGCCAGGTGGTGGGCGCCAGCCTCGCGGCCTCGATCGGCACCGGCTACGTCATTCTGGCCGGCGTGACGCTGATCACGACCACGCTGTTCGTGGTGTTCAACCCGGACGCTTCCAGCAAGGACACCGCGCTGCCGACGTTCGAACTGATCGACTTCCTGCGTACCTTCTGGGTGAACCCGGTCAAGTATCCCGACTTCGCCTGGGCATTCATCGGACGGCTGCTGCTGTACACCGGCTACTTCGCGGTCACCGGCTACACCCTCTTCCTGCTCTCCGACTACGTCGGACTGGGCGACGAAGCCGTCGGGTACGTACCGGTGCTGGGATTGATCAGCCTGGCCGCGATGCTGCCGATGATCGTCATCAGCGGCCCGATCTCGGACCGGGTCGGGAAGCGGAAGATCTTCGTCTTCATCTCGTCGGTGATCGTCGGGCTCGGCCTGCTGATCCCGTGGATCCTGCCGACCCTGGGCGGCATGATGGCGATGGCCGCGGTTTGCGGGCTCGGGTTCGGGGCCTTCCAATCGGTCGACCAGGCGCTGATGACCGAGGTGCTGCCGAGCGCCGACTCCTTCGCCAAGGACCTGGGCGTGGTCAACATCGCCGCCACCCTCCCCCAGACCCTGGCTCCGGGGGTCGGCGGTGCGATCGTGCTGGCGTTCACCTACGCGGGCCTGTTCCCGGTCGGCATCGTGTTGTCAGTGCTGGGCGCGTTCGCGGTGTTCATGATCAAGTCGGTGAAGTAGCCGCGACGCCCCGGCGCCGTCCGTCCATGATTCGAGGAGTAGCAATGACCACCAGGACCCCCACCACCGCAGCACGCGAGCGGGCAGCACAAGTGGTGTCCCGCTTGACCCGGGAGCAGAAGATCGAGCTGCTCTCCGGCGCGGACTTCTGGCACACCAAGGCGGTGGCGGCCGAGGGGATCGAGCCGATCATGCTCACCGATGGGCCGCACGGGTTGCGCAAGCAGCAAGGATCCGCCGACCACATCGGGCTGGCGGACTCGGTGCCGGCGACCTGCTTCCCCACGGCGGTGACGCTCGGGTCGACCTGGGATCCCGAACTGCTGGAGGAGATCGGCGCGGCACTGGGACGGGAGAGTCGCGCCGAGCGGGTCGGCGTCCTGCTGGGTCCGGGATTGAACATCAAGCGGCACCCGGCCGGCGGGCGCAACTTCGAGTACTTCTCGGAGGATCCGCTGCTCAGCGGCAAGTGCGCCGCCGGGCTGGTACGCGGCATCCAGTCCGAGGGGGTCGGGGCGTGTCTGAAGCACTTCGCGGCGAACAACCAGGAGTCGTCCCGGATGCGGCTGGACACGATCGTGGACGAGCGGACGCTGCGCGAGCTGTACCTGACCGGCTTCGAGATCGCGGTCACCGAGGCCGAGCCGTGGACGGTGATGTGCGCCTACAACCTGGTCAACGGCGAGCACGCCGGAGAATCGCGGCGGCTGCTGACCGGGATCCTGCGCGAGGAGTGGGGCTTCGACGGGCTGGTGATGAGCGACTGGCTGGCGGTCGCGGATCGTCCGGCCGGAGTGCGGGCCGGGCTGGACCTGGAAATGCCCTCCAGTTCGGGTGCCTGGGACGAACGGGTCGCCGCGGCGCTGGAAGCTGGTTCACTCGCTGAGGCCGACCTCGATCTGGCCTGCTCGCGGGTGATCGAGTTGCTGCTGCGGGTTGCCGCGGGAGCGTCGGAGCCCTCATCCGCCCCGGACCGACTCGCGGTCGACTTCCCGGCCCATCACGCGTTGGCGCGCCGGGCCGCGGCGGCAGGAACGGTCCTGCTGACCAACGACGGACTGCTACCCCTCAGCCAGACGCGGATCGCGCTGATCGGCGCGTTCGCACAGACCCCGCGGTACCAGGGTGCGGGCAGCTCCCAGGTCGCACCGACCCGCCTGGACACCGCTGCGCAGGCGATGCGGGATCGATTGGGTGCCGATCTGGTCTACGCACCGGGCTATGACCCGGTGACCGGTGAGACCAGCGCGGCCATGCTCGCCGAGGCCCGGCAGGCGGCTGCCGACGCGGACGCGGTGATCCTGCTGGTGGGCCTGCCGGCAAAGCTGGAGTCCGAAGGCTTCGACCGTCCGGACCTGCGCCTGCCGGACGGGCAGGACACGATCGTCCACGTCGTGACCCAGGCCAACCCCCGCACCGCGGTGGTGCTGGTGAACGGCGCGCCGGTCGAACTCGGCTGGGCGGATCGTCCGGCCGCTCTGGTGGAGGCCTACCTTGGTGGACAGGCCGGCGGTGCGGCGTTGGTGGACGTGCTGTTCGGCGATGCCGAGCCGGGCGGGCGACTGGCCGAGAGCTTCCCGGTGGCCGCGGCCGAACTGCCGAGCGACGCGAACTTCGCCAGCCATCCGACCCAGGTGCGCTACCTGGAAGGGCTCAATGTGGGCTACCGGTTCCACGACAGCTTCGGGGTGCCGCCGCGGTTCTGTTTCGGGCACGGGCTCAGCTACACCAGGTTCGGGTACGACGACCTGGCGGTGTCGGGATCCGGCGACCAGTGGTGGGTTGCCGTGACCGTCACCAACGTCGGGCAGCGATCCGGTTCCGAGGTCGTCCAGGTGTACCTCCATGACAAGGCGTCATCGGTACCCCGTCCCGAGCAGGAACTGCGGGCTTTCGCCAAGCTGCACCTGGCCGCGGGGGAATCGCGGCGGGTCGAACTCGGGCTGGGCCGGCGGGCCTTCGCGGTGTACGACGTGGCCCAGGCCGGCTGGAAGATCGAGGCCGGTGAGTTCGAGATCCGGGTCGGCTCGTCGTCCCGGGACATCCACCTGCGACAGACGATCGCGGTGGAATCGGACGATGTGGTGACCCCGGTGACCGCTGCGGCCGGGCCGGTGGCCACGCCGGCCGAGTTCGCGACGCTGCTCGGACGTCCGGCACCCGCTCCCCGTCCGCTGCTGCCGCTGCACGAGGACTCGGCGATCGGCGACCTGCTGCTGAACCCGCTGGGTCGTCCGCTGCACGGCGTCCTGATGCGCGTGGTGACCAGGAACTTCGGCCTCGACAACGCCGACGACGCCACCACGGCCATGATGAACGCCGTCATTGGCCAGATGCCGCTCCGCGGTCTCGTGGTGAATTCCGGGGGCAAGCTCGGTTTCGGAATGCTCGACAAGCTGCTGCGGGTACTCAACCTGGCTGGTCCACGCCGCGGCTGAGCCGGTCGGGCATCGGCGATCCGGCCGTGCCGACCGGTGACGATTCGGTCAGACCATTATCTTCGACAATCTCCCCAAACCGTCCACGGCGAGGGGGAACTCTCGGTAGCGTTGGTGCGGCACCACCACAGCAGCAACGAGGAGCATCATGTCGCGGATCGAGAACGCCGCCTTCCGGAGCAAGGTCACCACCGCCGAGGAGGCCGCGAAGCTGATCAAGCACGGGATGAACGTCGGCTTCTCCGGGTTCACCGGTGCCGGCTACCCCAAGGAGGTGCCGGGCGCGCTGGCTGCCCGGATCAAGGAGGCGCACGACCGGGGCGAGGAGTTCAGCATCGGGATGTGGACCGGCGCGTCCACCGCCCCCGAGTTGGACGGCGCGCTGGCCGAGGTGGACGGCGTCGCCTTCCGGACGCCCTACCAGTCCGACCCGATCATGCGGAACAAGATCAACGACGGCACCTCGGAGTACTCCGACATCCATCTCTCGCACCTGGCCCCGATGGTCTGGGAAGGCTTCCTGGGCAAGCTCGACATGGCCGTGGTCGAGGTGACCGCGATCGCCGAGGACGGCGAACTGGTCCCCTCCTCGTCCGTGGGCAACAACAAGACCTACCTGCAGGAGGCCGAGCAGATCATCCTCGAGGTCAACTCGTGGCAGAGCCGCGACCTGGAGGGCATGCACGACATCTACTACCGCGCCGCGCTTCCCCCGAACCGGCTGCCCGTCCCCCTCACCCACCCCGGTGACCGGATCGGCCAGCGCAACTTCCGGGTCGACCCGAACAAGGTCGTCGCCATCATCGAGACCGACGACCCCGACCGCAACACCCCGTTCAAGCCGCTGGACGACACCTCCCGGCAGATCGCCGGCCACCTGCTCGACTTCCTCGCCAACGAGGTCAAGCAGCACCGGCTGCCCAAGAACCTGCTGCCGCTCCAGTCGGGCGTGGGCAACATCGCCAACGCGGTGCTGGCCGGTCTGCTGGAGGGGCCCTTCGACTACCTGACGTCCTACACCGAGGTGATCCAGGACGGCATGGTCGACCTGCTCGACTCGGGCAAGATGACCATCGCCTCCGCGACCGCCTTCTCGCTCTCACCGGAATACGCGCACCGGATGAACGAGGAGGCCCGCAACTACCGCTCGCGGATCATCCTGCGCCCGCAGGAGATCTCGAACCATCCCGAGATGATCCGCCGGCTCGGCGTGATCGCCTGCAACGGCATGATCGAGGCCGACATCTACGGCAACGTGAACTCCACCCACATCATGGGCTCGCGGATGATGAACGGCATCGGTGGCTCGGCGGACTTCACCCGCAACGCCTACATCTCGGCGTTCGTCACCCCCTCCACCGCGAAGGGCACCGCGATCTCGGCGATCGTGCCGATGGTCTCCCACCATGACCACACCGAGCACGACGTGCAGGTGCTGATCACCGAGCAGGGCCTGGCCGACCTGCGCGGCCTCTCGCCCAAGCAGCGGGCCAAGCAGATCATCGAGAACTGCGCGCACCCCGCCTACCGTCCGATGCTTCAGGAGTACTACGACCACTCGCTGAAGGTGGCCAACGGCCTCCACACCCCCCATGACCTGGCGCAGGCGCACGCCTGGCACCGCCGGTTCCTGGAGACCGGGACGATGCTGCCGGCCTGACGCCGCGCAGCCACCAAGCACACCCCCGAAAACCACAAGCTGTGGGTTGAGCGGTCCCCACACCCGCTCGCCCACAGCTTGTCGGTTTGAACCGGGGACGAGGCTCAGCCCAGCAGCAGCGTGCGCAACTCCTCGACGGTGGACGCGAGCGCGGTGGGCGCCGCCTCGACCAGCGCTTCCGGTTCGCCGGCCCCCCAGGTGACGGCGATCGCGTCCATCCCAGCCGCCTGGGCGGCCTGGATGTCCACCAGCGCATCGCCGACGTACACCGCGGGCTCGGTCGTCATGCCGAGCCGCTGCCGGGCCAGCACCAGCGGCTCCGGATCGGGTTTGTGGCAGGTCGTGTCCTCTGCCGCGACGGTGACATCCAGGTCTATCCCGGCGAAGCGCAACGAGTCGACAGCCACCCCACGGCCCTTCGAGGTCGCCACCCCGGTCGAGATCCCCGCGGCGATCAGCTCATCCACCAGTTCCGGCATCCCCGGGTAGGCCGCGACCATCGTGGGCGCGTGGGCGTCGTTCCAGGCGCGGTAGGCCGCGATGAGCTCCCCGGCATGCTCGGGCGATTCGGCCTCGAACGTGACCTGCAGCGTCCGTCCGATCCAGGAACGGACCACCGGCTGGGCAACCTCGACCCCGAGGACGCTCTTCAGCGCATGCGCATAGGACGACATAATGAGGTCGATCGTGTCGGCGACGGTACCGTCCAGGTCGAAAATGACACAGGGCCATCGAGCAGTTCCCACACTGGCACGATACGCGACGAGGACTGGGAGGCGCCGAGTTGGCTGAGAACGCGAAACCACGCGGCAGAAGGCCGGGCAACTCCGGCACCCGAACCGCCATCATGCAGGCGGCGCTCGCTCTCTTCTCCCGCCACGGGTACGACAAGGTGTCGCTGCGCGCGGTGGCCCGGGAGGCGGATGTCGATCCGGCGCTGATCCATCACTACTTCGATTCCAAGGCGGATCTGTTCAGCCGCTCGGTGCTCGACGGCGACCTGCGCCCCGCGGCGATCCTGGACCGGATCTCCGCCGGCCCCGTCGAGGAGATCGGACGCCGGGCTGTCCACGAGTTCGTCGCCGCCTGGCAGGCGCCTGGTGCCCGCGATCGGTTCACCGCCATGTTCCGGGCCGCGGTCAACGACGAGGGCGCAAGGCGTCCGCTGGTGGAGTTCCTGAACCGCGAGATCTTCGTCAAGCTCGCCCAGTCCCAAGGTCACGCCAACGCGGCGGTCCGGGCCAATCTGGCGGTGTCGGCGCTGCTCGGGCTGGTGATGGCGCGCGACATCCTGGAGATACCGGACCTGACGACGCTGAAGGAGGACGCTCTGGCCGACGGCCTGGGCGCCGCACTGCAGCAGTACCTCGTCGAGTCGTGGTAGCGCAGGCATTCGACGTCCGGACTGCCGCCTACGCTGTGAGGAGGAGGTGGCATGTCCGAGACGCAGTCTGAGCAGACCGTAGTGGCTCCCCCGGCACCGCCGGAGAGCGGCGGCGAGTTGCTGCCTGGAATCGCGACCTGGGCGGCTCCGGATCCGGCCGCGGGCACCCCGGTGCCCATCAGTCGGCGGACCGGCGAGCCGACCCGGGTCGCGACCATCTGGATCGCCGCCACCGCCGGCTACCTGGCCGTCGCCGTGCTGACCGTGGCCCTGGCGATGATCTACTGGCAAGCCGCGGTGATCGGATCGCTGACCTTCGACGAGGCCGACGGCGAGTGGACCTACCAGTTCGACGCCAGCCAGTTCACCCAGGCTTCCTGGCTGATGGCCCAGTTCGAGACCGAGCCAGGGTCCCTGGGACGGGTGCTGCTCGCGGTGGCAGTAACCCTGATCACACTGCTGATCGGCATCGCCTGCGCCATCACCGGCTACTACGCCTACGACGGTCGAGCCTGGACGCGCTGGTCTGCGCTGGTGGCACTGGCGCTCTCGGCGATGGCTCTGATGCTCAACCCGCTGGCGACCGTCGCGATCGGGCTGGCGGCGATCGCCGCCGTTGCGGTGTGGCTGCCGCCTTCCGGACGCTACTTCGCCGCGTGGCGAGCCGCCCGCCACCACGAGCCGGTGTTCTCCGAACCGCCGGACCAGGTCCACTACGGCCCACTGCCGCGCTACCGCTGACCCGCTACGGAGTATCCGGTGCCCACCCTTAACCGCCTGCTGCACACCCTGGCCGACGTCCTGCTACGTGAGGGCCGACGCCTGCAGCGGCCCAAGCCGGGGCCTCCCGGAGGACCCGCTCACGGCACCTCCTCGCCGGCGCGCCGGTCTCCCGCGCCGCCGACGCTGGATGCGTCCGGTTATCCCGGCGACTTCACCGGGGTGCCCGCCTTGAGCTACCACCCGCAGGACGACGCCGATGCCGATCCGGGCGAGGTCGTCTGGACCTGGGTGCCGTACGAGGAGGATCACAACCAGGGCAAGGACCGTCCGGTGCTGGTGATCGGCCACGACGGGCCGTGGCTGCTCGCCCTGCCGATGACCTCGAAGGACCACGACCGCGACATGCGTCAGGAGGCGGCCGCCGGGCGTTATTGGTGCGACATCGGCAGCGGCTCCTGGGATCGCGAGGGACGTCCCAGCGAGGTGCGGGTGAACCGCATCCTGCGGGTCGATCCGGCAGCCATTCGCCGGATCGCGGCACGGCTCGACCATGACCGGTTCGATGCCGTTGCCCGCCAGGTGCTGCGGCACTATCGCTGATGCTCGCCCAGTTCGGCCCGAGCACCTGGTTGGCCATCCTGCTCGGCTCGGCGCTGGCCGTCCTCGGCTTCCTGCCGGTGGTCGCGGTCCGCTACCGCCGGGCCGGACGACTCCGGGCGGTCGACCTGCTGACGCTGCTGGCGGTGGCCACCTACGCGGTGGCGCTGTGGACCTACACGCTGATCCCACTGCCGGACGGCAACGACTTCACCTGCGTCGGGGCGAACCTGCGTCCGTTCGCCTTCCTTGACGACATCCGGGAGGCCATCGCGAAGACCGGAGGCTTCAGTTGGCGCAACCGCGCGCTGCTGCAGGCAGCGTTCAACGTGGTGCTCTTCCTGCCGCTGGGCTACTTCCTGCGGGTGCTCGCGCGCCGAGGGCTGGTGGTCGCGACCTCCGCCGGGTTCGCGATCTCAGCGTTGATCGAGTTCACCCAGCGCACCGGCCTCTGGGGGCTCTACCACTGCGCCTACCGGGTGTTCGATGTGGACGACCTGATGCTGAACACTTTCGGCGCCTTCCTGGGCTCCCTGCTGGCGATCCCGGTGGCCGCCGTGCTGCACCGCACCCGGCCGGCCCCGGCCATCGGCCGGGTCACCCTCGGCCGCCGCCTGATCGGCATGCTCGCCGACCTGATGGTGATGAGCGGCCTGAGCTTCAGCCTGGTCATCGGTTGGCGGATGATCGGGCTGTACCTGCTCGACCTGAGCGTCGATCAACTTCCACCGGTGGTCGACCAGGTGCTCGGGCTGTCGCCGGCTCTCCTGCTGCAGGCCTGGTGGGTGCTGCGGCGGGGCCGCACCGTTGGGGAGGACATCGTCCAGCTGGAGCCGGTCGCACCCCCCGACCGGGTGGGTCGCGCGCGCTGGCTCAAGTTCGGCTTCGGGGTCGGGGGCTACCTGCTGCTGACCGCCTGGTCGGGATTCGCGGCCCTGGTGTTCGGCGTGGTGACGGTGATCGCTGCCTGGCGCACCCCCGCACACCGCGGCCTCAGCCACACGGTGGCCGGCATGGAGCTGAGGGTCGAACAGGCAGCGGAACAGGGAGCAACCGCCTGACCGAGGTTGCCTCCGCCTCCCGTCGGGAACTCCGCACTCCGGGGTCGGGAACTCCGCACTCCGGGGTTGGGGAGACGCTGATCGAGGTGTCAGCCGGCGCGGGCTTCCAGGCGGGTGAAGGCCCCAGCGGCGGCACGGAGGTCGCCGGCAGTTCCCTGCTCGACGACCCGGCCGGCGTCCAGCACCACCACGAAGGTGTCGTCCGGGATCAGGTCGGCGCGGTGGGTGATCTCGATCGTGGTGAGGCCGGCACGGTGGGCCGCAAGGTTGCGCCGGACGGTGGCGGCGGTGGCGGCGTCAAGCTGGCTGAGAGCTTCGTCCAGCACCAGGATCTCAGGGGCGGCGACCAGGGTGCGCGCGAGGGCGATCCGCTGCAGTTGGCCGCCGGAGACGTTCAGTCCGCGCTCGCTGACCGGGGTTTCCAGTCCGTCGGGAAGGCTCGCCAGCCACTCGTCCAGTTCGGCCACCGCCAGAGCCTCGCGCACCTGGTCCTCGCCGGCCTCGGGAGCAGCCAGCCGCAGGTTGTCCAGCAGAGTTCCGCTCAACAGCGTCGGGTGCTGCGGCACCAGGCCGATCCGGCGGCGGACCTGGGCCAGCCGGAGGTCGCGCAGGTCGGTGCCGTGCAGACGGACCGTCCCGGCGCTCGGATCCCAGCCTCGCAGCAGCAACCCGGCCAGCGTCGACTTGCCACTGCCGGAGACCCCGGCGACGCAGCTGTGTTCCCCGGTGAGGAAGCCGACGCTCACCTGGTCGAGTGCCAGCGCCTCACCCTCTGGGTAGCGGAGGCTGACGTGGTCGAGGGCCACCGCGACCGGATTGCCGTGGGGTTCGGCCGCCGGCTCCGCGGGCTCGGTGACCAGCGGGTGGCCGTCGATCACCTCACGCACCCGCGCGGCCGCGGCGAACGCCGCGTCCAGGCCGGCCACGAAGTCGTCGATCCCTCGGGCCGGCGCCCAGAGTCCGATCGCGACGGCCAGGGCGACAGAGATCTGCCCGGTCGGCACCCCCTGGGCGAAGCCCACGGCCGGCACCACGATCAGCCCGGCCGCCTCCAGCAGCGACAGCGAGGCCGCTCGGAAGCCGTGGTTCCGCCCGACCTCCGAGCGGGCGGCACCCAGGCGATGATCGGCCTTGGCGAGCCCGGCGAGCCGACGCTCGGTGATGCCGAAGCCGAGCACCTCCCGAATCCCCTGAATGTCGTCACCGACCCGAGCGGCGATCTCACCCCGGCGGGCCGCGACCCGCCGGGCGCTGTGCCACGTCCCGCGTCCCCACAGCAGCGGCACCACGAGGACCGCCAGCAGGAAGGGAAGGATCGCCAGTGCCAACCGCGGGTCGACGGCGGACGCCAGCCAGCCGAGCACGATCGCGGGCACGACGACTGCCGAGACCGCCGGAGCGAAGGTGTGGGCGAAGAAGACCTCCACCCGATCGATGTCGCGGGTGGCCCGCTCGGTGAGTTCAGCGCCGGCCCGGCCCTGGGTCGCCGCGGGCGCCTGCGGCACCAGCCTGGCGAAGAAGAGTTCCCGCAGCCGGGCGAGTGCGGTGAAGGCCACCCAATGGCCGGCATAGTGCTCCAGGTAGCGCAGCACCGCCTTCACCAGGGCGACCAGCACCAGCCCGCCGGCCAGCGACCAGCCGTCGACGATCTGTCCGGCGGCCGCCCGCCCGAACGCATCGGCGACCAGCACAAGCAGCGCCACCGCCAGGATCTGGTTCACCACCCGGGACACCGCCGACAAGCCCAGCGCGGGCAGCAGCGTCCGGGTATGCCCGACCAGCCACCGGGCGAGTTCCCAGCGACTCGGGATGCGATCCGAGCGGGCGGCGCTGCTCAACGCTTCCCCCCATCGAGGGTGACCACCCGGTCGGCGGCGAGCACCGCACCGGGACGGTGGGCGATCAGCAGCACCGTCCGGCCTCTGGCCAGGCGGTCCAGCGCGGCCAGGATCGCGGCCTCTCCGGCGAGGTCGACCTGAGAGGTGGGTTCGTCCAGCACCAGGATCGGCGCATCTCTCAGCGCCGCGCGGGCGATCGACAGCCGCTGGGCCTGACCACCTGACAGCCGTCGGCCGTGTTCCCCGACCTGCGTGGCGAGACCGTCGGGCATCGCCTCGACCTCCTGCCGCAGGCCGGCCAGGTCGAGTGCGTCCCACAGCCGGGTCTCGTCGGCATCTGGCGCGGCGACCAGCAGATTGTCTGCGATGCTGCCGAGGAAGAGGAAGGTTCGCTGCTCGACCACCGCGATCCGGTCCCGGGCACCGGCCGGATCGGCGATGACGTCGTGCCCGTCGACCCAGATCCGGCCGGCACGCGGAGCCAGGTGGCCCTGCACCAGAGCCGCCAGGGTCGACTTCCCGACGCCGCTGGGCCCGATCAGGGCCAGCCGCTCCCCCGGCTCGACGCGGAGCGAGATCCCGGCGAGCACGTCGGGCCCGTCCGGCCAACCTGCGGTGACCCCGTCCAGCACGATCGTCCCGGCGGAGTCCGGCAGCGTGACCGGCGTCCGGCCGGAGGGAGTCCCAGCATCCAGCAGATCGCCCAGTTCCCGCTGGGAGGCACGTCCGGCGATGCCGATGTAGAAGAACTGCCCGATCACGTCGACCGGCCCGATGACCAGCGTCGCCATCAGCAGGATCGCCACGCCCTGGCCGAGGCTGAGCGTGCCGGCCGTGATCCGCCCGGTCACCAGCAAACCGGCCGCGACCACCACGGTCAGGGAGAACGCCGCGTCGATGACAAAGATCAGCACCTGATTGCCGGCGAGCAGCCGCATCACTCCCCGGCGGTGCTGCTCACCACGTTCGGCGAGCCGGGTGCCCATCCGGTCCGCGGCGCGGGCGTAGACGAGGGTGTCGATCGCCTGAACGGCCTCGAGAAAGGCCCGGCTCAGCGCCAGCTGGGTGCGGCGATAGGCCGCGCCAACCGGACGGACCAGCCGCTGGAAGCCGCCCAGCAGCACCGGGACCAGCAGTACCAGCAGCGCCAGCCACCCTGCGACGGCAGCGTCGATGGTGACCGCCATCACCCCCAGCACCAGCAAGGGCGTCGACAGTGCGCCGACGATCGGTCCGAGGAAACCGGCCCGGTAGGTGGCGGTCTTCTCCACCCCGATGGTGGCCAGAGAGAGCAGTTCGCCACCGCGATCGTGGGTGCCGGTGACGCCGAGGTCGAAGACCCGGCTCACCACCAGGCGCCGCAGCCTCCGTTCGGTTTCGGACGGAGCCCACTGCGCGAACCAGGCGCCACCGGCGGCGAACAGAGCGGCCAGCACCGCCAAGGCGAGCATGCCGGTGATCTCGGCCGCCGTGACCTGCCCTTCGTCCAGCGTCGTGCCGAGCCGCCAGAACAGCAGCGCGGTCGCCACCGCCGCCGCCCATGCGAGTGCGACGGAACACCGCAGCATCCAGCGCGAAGTGGTCGCCTTCACGCTGGCGACGGCCATCTGCACCTCCGGGGATCGCGGGCTTCCGACCCTATCGTCCCGTGCCGACGCGGTGGACGATCTGCCGAGGCCCGGGCTGGAAGCCAGCTCCGCTGCGGCAGGACCGGCCCGGGTCCCAGTGGAACGACAGCGATCGGGATCCGGGCGTGCGCCCTGTGCACACTGGCCGTGCTCTGCCTGATCACCGCGCTGCTGGGCCAGCTGATCTCGAACATGGCGACCGTGCTGATCATGCTGCCGATCGCTGTGTCGCTGGCCTCCGAACTGCAGGTGTCAGTGCTGCCGTTCCTGATGGCGCTGGCCGTGTCCGGAGCGGCAGCCTTCCTCACCCCCGTGGCGACCCCGGCGAACACCATGGTGCTGGAACCGGGGGGATACCGCTTCGGCGACTACTGGAAGCTCGGCCTGCCGCTGCTGGTGATGTTCCTGCTGGTCGCCGTGTTCTGGGTTCCGCTGTGGTGGCCGTTCTAGAGTCGGCGGCGGGCCCCGCCCGGGCTGCTTCCTACCCGCCAGACGTCGAGGACATCCCCGATCTGAAGGCTGCCCCGACGACACCCGGGACGTCAGGATCAACCCTGGCAGGAGGACCTACACTGAGCCGTAGGCGGGGGACACGTTGACGCGTGCGCTCGTCGCTGCCTGTCCCCATGGCGGGAACAGGCCGGAGCACCAGCTCCAAGCCAGAAGGAGCCAGACGTGATCGACCTACTCATCCGGGTTGCGGTGTTCCTCGCTGAGGCCGCGCTCGGTCTGTTCGTTGCAGCGCTGGTCGTACCGGCTTCACCGTCATGCCGGGCGGTTTCGTCACGGCGGTGATCGTCTTCGCCGTCTGCCAGTCATTGGTGAGTCTGGCCGTGGCAGCTTTGAGCCGCAGGTACGCCTCCTGGCTCGTGGTTGGGGTCGGTTTGATCTCGACCGTGGTCGCACTGTTCGCGGCGTCGCTCTTCGACGGCGGCATCTCGATCTCCTGCGCGTCGGCCTGGATCCTCGCCACCCTGATCGTCTGGGTGGTGAGCTCGCTCGCCTCGTGGGCGCTCCGCACCTTCCTCCTGAAGGAACCCCGCCGGAGCTGACCCTCCGGCATCCATCTCGCATATCCCGCCCCGTCCGGGGCAAAGAAAGGAAGACGCTATGGGCTCGTTCTGGACAACCATCTGGGACACCATCTGGTGGTTCCTGACCATCTTCATCTTCGTCGCCTACCTGATGGCGCTGTTCTCGATCATCACCGACCTGTTCCGTGATCGGAAGCTCAGCGGCATCGGCAAGGCGATCTGGCTGCTGTTCCTGATCTTCCTGCCCTTCCTGACCGCGCTGGCCTACCTGATCGTCCGCGGCGGCGGGATGGCCGAGCGCGCCAACGAGCAGGCGCAGCAGGCGAAGGCCGCGACCGACGCCTATGTCCGCGAGGTGGCCGGTTCGGGTCCCGCTGCCGAGATCGCCAGCGCCAAGCAACTGCTGGATTCCGGCGCGATCAGCCCGGAGGAGTTCGCCAAGCTGAAGGCTGCGGCGCTGGCCAAGGCCTGACCGTCCTCGCCGATGCCCGGGGCTCGTCCCCGGGCATCGCTGCGTCCCGGGCCGGCGGCATGTCCTCGTCAACGACGACACCCGCGGAGTATCGTCGCGGGGTGGTCACCGGCCAGAACAAGCCCGATCGGCTGACCCGGCTCGATCCCCCAGGATCCGCCGGCGGCGATCCGGCGTGCTGGCTGGCCAATGTCTGTTCCGCGTGCGGCGCCTTCAACGAAACCGCCCCCGGGGGGCCTTGCTGGAACTGCGGCCGGGCCACGAACCCCAGTGGGCCCGGAGGGCTGCCGGAACACTGAGTCGGTGGCCGGCCTCGATGAGCGGGCCGGTGACCGGCCTGCCGATCGCCGGAACGAGTTCGGACGCCGGCAGGTCGCTGCTCGCCGCCGGGTGGTGCGGAGCCGCGCCAGCGTCCGGCACGATCATCCGATCGGGGCGACCTTCTTCCTCGACATCACCGCGCCGTGTCCGGTGCTGGTGTCCAGGCAGGTGCCGCCGGACTCGCGCATCTCGCAGCGGAACCGTCCCACCGTCGCCTGGTGGCCGTAGGGCAGCGGGGCGGCGTTCCAGCTGTCGCCGCCGTCGCCGACCGCACACCGCACCTTCGCCTTCTTGCCCGGGTCGAGGACGACGGTGATCGTGGCGTCACCCTTGCACTTCGGGGAACCCGACTCCAGGACATTGCAGAAGACACCATCGGTGGCCATGTCGCAGTAGAAGTTGCCGCTCGGCGCGGTGAACTGGAAGAAGGCGTCGTCACCCGGGTCGATCGGGATCAACTCCGCATCGGACGGCGAGGGCGTGGGGGACGGCGGGGGCGTCGGCGTGGTCGGGGGCATCACCGTGATGTCCGGGAAGGTAGGGTCCGGCGCCGAGGGCTGGGATTCCGGAGGCGTCGCGGCGGGCGTCGGCGGAGCAACCGAGGGCGTCGGCGGGGCGGCTGAGGGTGTCGGTGTGGCGGGTGACTGCCCGCATCCCACCAGGAACAACACCATTGTCAGCGTGATCACGACCCTGCGTCTCACAACCACATGCTATTCGCGAGACGTCCGGCCGGATAGGGACCTTCGGAAGCGCCGGCGGTGAACGCCACCACGAAGGACCGCGATCGGCCACCTGGAGCGGATGACGGGAATCGAACCCGCACTGTCAGCTTGGGAAGCTGATGTTCTGCCATTGAACTACATCCGCATCAGTCCGGTCAGGACTGCTCAGGCAGTTTAGCCGGAGTCGGCGGACCGCGCATTCCGACAGGACGAAGCGCGGCCAGCGCCGTTCGCGTCCCCACTGACTCCGAGATTGCGCACCGAACTCAGTGCACAATCTCGGCACGAATGGGCCGGGCCTGTCGGGGATCACCCCGAACCGTCCCGGGACCGCGCGGCCGTGGGTGGTCAAGCGCCGGCGCACCCGCGTAGCGTCTGGGTCGTGACTGCTTCACCCAACGAACCCACCGATGTCGGACCAGCCGTCGGCGGGGACATCCCGGCCACCGAGGCCGACCGCGAACACGTCGTGACCCTGCTGGCCGAGGCGACCAACGAGGGCCTGCTGCCCGCCCCCGAACGGGATCGCCGGATCGATCTGGCCCGGGTCGCTGAGACCTTCGACGATCTGGTTCCACTCACCCGCGACCTGGTCACTCTCGACGGACCGACGGTGCGCCCGGCTCCGCTGGCCCCGGCGGCCGCGCAGCTCGACACCACCAACGCCAGCCAGGACGCCGACCAGGTCGTCGCGATCTTCTCCGGCAGCAGCCGCGCCGGTCACTGGCGGGTACGGCGCCACACCTCGGTGCTGGCCGTGTTCGGGGGCGCTGAACTCGACACCTCCCAGGCGGTCTTCGAGGCTCCCACCGTCACCGTCAACACCTTCACGATGTTCGGGGGATTCTCGCTCAGGGTGCCCGAGGGCGTCGAGGTGCGCAGCCAGGTGGTCGGCATCTTCGGGGGCACCGATGTCAAGGTGGCGCCGCCGCAGCCGGGTGCACCCGTCGTGATCCTCAAGGGGGCCGCGCTCTTCGGCGGCGTCGAGGTGCGGAACCCCAAGCAGAAGCGGCAGCATCGCGACCGGCAGCGGCACCGCAGGGACTGACCGGCGCTGGCCTAGGCTGGTGCCATGGATTCCCTCTTCCAACCGCCGGACGGCAGCTGGCAGCGACTCGCGCCGCGTGCTGCGCCTTCGCGAGCCGTCGGAGCGTTGGTGGGCGGCCTGATCTGGGTTGTTCCCGCCACGGTGGCCTCCTGGCTTTTCGTGGCTGAGTGGTTGCCCTGGCTGCCGTGGGCGGTGGGTGGCGTCGGCCTGGCCTGGTTGACCTGGACGACGATCCGGGCCTGGCGCTGGGCGCGTGCCTTCGGCTACGCAGAGCGGGAGGCCGATCTGATCATCACCTCGGGGCTGTGGAGCCGCCGGCTGGTGGCGATCCCCTACAGCCGGATGCAATCCGTTCAGGTCCGTTCCGGGCCGCTCCAGCGACTCTGGGGGCTCTCGCAGGTCTCCCTGGTCACCGCCAGCATCGAGACCAGCGCGACGATCCCCGGGCTCGACGCCGCGGTCGCCACCAGCCTGCGCGACCGCCTGATCGAGGCCGGCGAGGCGCAGGCGCTGCCGCTGTGAACGAACCGAACCCCGAGCCGCAGGCCGGGCCCTCGTTCCAGCCGCCACCGGCCTGGACGCCCCGCCCGGCTCCCGCTGCGCCGCAGACGCCACCGGAGCCCGGCTGGACCTCGGACCCGTCAACTGCCGGCCCTCAGTTCCAGCCGGCTGCCGGTTGGCCGCCACAAGGCCCATGGCCGGAGCCCGCGTCCGACGACGAGCCAACGCCACCGGCCACATCGGAGCAACCGCCCTCACCCGGTCCGCAGGGGCCTCCCTCCGAGAAGCTCACCGAACGCCCCCACCCACTCACCCCGTTGATCCGCGGGTGGATCGTGCTGCTGGCCGTCCTGTTCGGGCTGGGCCGCGAATTCATTCCCGATGGCAGCGACAACGGCCGCCTGCCGCCGCTGGAGTTCCTGCTCAGCGGGATCGGAGCTGTGGCGCTCATCGCCGGCATCGCTGGTTTCCTCTCCTGGCGGTTCACCCGGTTCGTGGTGGACGCCGATGAGCTCCGGATCGACACCGGCATACTGGTCCGCACCTCGCAACGCATCGCCTTCGAGCGGGTGCAGTCCATCGATGTCGTCCAGCCGTTCGCCGCCCGGTTCTTCCAGTTGGCCGAACTGCGGATCGACATCGGCGGCGGCGAATCGGCCCGGCTGCGATACCTCAGCCTGCGCCGCGCCTACGAACTGCGCGACTACCTGCTGGCGCGGGCACGGGGGCACCGGCAGGCGCCATCGAGCGGCAGCGAACTCTCGGTGAACTCCAGGCTGACCGATCTGCACGAGCAGGACGAGGTACTGGTGCAGGTGCCGCCGGCCACCTTGCTGCTCGCGGCCGTCACCTCGCACGAGTTCTTCGGCATCCTGCTCGGCGGCATCGTCGCGCTCATCGTCTCGGTCTGGTTCGACCTCGGCTGGGCCTCGCTCGGCCTGCTGCTGCCGCTGGGCAGCGCGTTGATCGGCTTCGTGGCGCAGCGGGTGACCGGGCAGTTCAACTACACCCTCTCGCGACGTCCGGCAGGTCTACGGATCAGCCGTGGCCTGACCAGCCTCACCAGCCAGTCGCTGCCGCCCCGTCGGGTCCAGGCGGTGCAGATCAGCCAGTCTCTGATCTGGCGCCGGCTCGGGTTCTACCGGATCGACCTGGCCGTGGTCGGTTGGGGCGCCCTGACCGACGACGAGGACGGCCGGGGTGTCAACACCATCATGCTGCCGGCCGGAACAGCCGCGCAGGTCACCACCGCACTGACCGCCCTGTGGCCGGCGGGCGACTATCGCGAGGTCGCCCTGGCGCCCGCGCCGAAGGCCGCGCGCTGGGTGCACCCGTTGTCGGCACCGTTCCTGCGGTGGGGTTTCAACGCCCAGTTCTTCGTCTCCCGGCACGGCTGGCTGGTCCGTCGCTGGCAGATCGTGCCGCACACCCGTGCCCAGTCCGTCCAGTTGCAGCAGGGGCCGCTCTCCCGCCGGCTCCGGCTGGCCGATGTCGCCGTCCACACCGCCGGACTGCAATTGGCGACCCGCGCCAAGGGGGTGGACGTCGAGCCGTTGCGGGAGCAGCTGGCCCAGCTGCAGGAGCACTTGCACCGCAAGCCCGAGCATGATGTCTCCGAGGCGGAGCCGGAGCGACCCCCGGGGCCGTTCGGGACGAGCGAGTCCCGAGGCATCGCGTCCCAGGCCCCGGCGGCGGGTCCTTCCGGGCCGGCCTCAACGGGTGCGGACGCGTCCGCTCAGCCGGCGGCGCGGCGAGCCGACCAGGCCGAGGACACCATCTCGTCGACCGAGTAGCGCATCCGCCACTCCAGGTCGGCGGCCGCGGCGTCTCCGGTGGCCACGATCCGGGCCGGGTCGCCCGGACGGCGCGGGGCGATCTCGGGGGCGAAGTCGATGCCGGTCACCCGCGCCATGGCGTCCATGATCTGGCGGACCGAGAGCCCTTCGCCGCTGCCCAGGTTGTAGGCGGCGCGCAGTGGCTCGCCGGCGTCCAGTGCCTTGGCCGCCGCGACGTGGGAGATGGCCAGGTCTCCGACGTGGACGTAGTCGCGCACGCAGGTGCCGTCGGGGGTCGGGTAGTCGTCGCCATTGATCCGCGGCGTCCGCCCCTCCAGCAGGGCTTCGAGCACGAGCGGGAAGAGGTTGTGCGGGCTGGTGTCGTA
>CAYSZZ010000005.1:0-23095 GCA_964435735.1 uncultured Propionibacteriaceae bacterium | reverse complement strand
CTGGCGTCGTACACCTCGTCGGTGGCGGAACCGACCACATTGAAGTAGCGCAGGCTGACACCCTGGAAGCCTTCGCGGGCACGGGCGACGTCGTTGATCAGCCATTCCCCGATCAGCTTGGACTCACCGTAGGGGGATTCCGGCCGTTTCGGCGATGCCTCGTTGACCAGCTCGCCGTCCGGCGTGCCGTAGACCGCGGCCGAAGAGGAGAAGACGATCCGGCTCACCCCCGCCGCCTCCATCGCGGCCAGCACGCTACCGGTACCGGTGACGTTCTGGGCGTAGGTGTGCAGCGGACGTTCGACCGAGACGCCGGCGTACTTGAAGCCGGCGACGTGCACCACGCCGTCGCAACCCTGCTCGGTCAGCACCCGGGCGAGCAGCCCGGTGTCGAGGATGTCGCCCTGGAAGAACGGCACGCCGTCCGGTACGAAGCCCGCTCGTCCCGAGGTGAGGTTGTCGACCACCACGGGCCGTATCCCCTGGTCCGCGAGTGCTCGCACCACGTGTGCCCCGATGTACCCGGCGCCGCCGGTGACCAGCCATGTCGTCACAACCAGGACTCTATCGTCGCCCCCCGGGCATCGATTCACGCGGACGGACGCCACGCCGTACCATCTCCGGATCGCCTTCGCTCGCTCCTGCACAGTGCCGGCCGTGGCGCCGGCCGCTCGACCATGGCCAGGCGCTCGATGCGCGAGCGGTGCCCTCGGGACCGACGGCGGCCCCCGGTGGGGCGGAGGGACGGTCGCCCTCGGGACGGCGGCGGCGAACGGACCGGCGTCCGGCCGGCGGCGGGGCTGTCTCCGCAGGATCGGGCGGGCTCACGGATGCTGGCCGACCGCGACGAGTCGGATAGTGACGCTCGCCCGGTCTCACTGGCTAGTGTTACGCCATGAGCAACACAGCGGTTCTCGGCATCGACATCGGAGGCTCCGGCATCAAGGGCGCGCCGGTCGACCTCAGCAAGGGTGAGTTCGCCACCGATCGGCTTCGAATCCCCACTCCCACTCCCTCAACTCCCCAGGCGGTGGCAGAGGTGGTGGCCCAGATCGCAGACCACTTCGCCGACGTGATCGGTGACGCCCCGATCGGGGTCACCATTCCCGCGGTCGTCACCCACGGCATGACCCGCTCGGCGGCCAACATCGACAAGTCGTGGATCGACGCCGCGGCCGAGCAGATCTTCTCCGAGCGACTGGGACGCCCGGTGCATCTTGCCAACGATGCCGACGCCGCCGGCATCGCCGAGGTGAAGTACGGCGCCGCCCAGGACAACGACGGCCTGGTGATGGTGACGACCCTTGGTACCGGCATCGGCACCGCGCTGATCTATCGCGGAGTCCTGGTTCCCAACACCGAACTGGGCCACATCGAGATCGACGGGCACGATGCCGAGACCGAGGCCGCCGCCTCGGTCAAGACCAGGCTCGGACTGAAGTATGCCGAGTACGTGCCGCGGCTGCAGCGTTACTACGAGACGTTGGAGAAGCTGTTCTCGCCCGACCTCTTCGTGGTGGGCGGGGGCATCTCCAAGGACTCCGACAAGTTCCTGCCGCAGCTGGAGCTGAAGACCCCGATCATCCCGGCTGAGCTGCGCAATCGGGCCGGCATCATCGGCGCCGCCTGGCTGGCCGCCGACGCCGCAGGACGCACCGACTTGCTCAGCTGACCGATCTCCTCCCGTCGAGAGCCAGCCTTGCCTCTCGACGGCCAGCCTTGTGCGCTGGCCCTCGATGCCTAAGGCCGGCCCTCGATGCGGTGCGGGGTCCCAGTGCTACATCCGGTCGGGGGCCTGGATGCCGAGCAGGTCCAGCCCGGTGGCGATCACCCGCTTGGTGGCCAGGCAGAGCCCCAGGCGCGAGCTGAGCACCTCGCCCTCGCTCTTGAGCACCGGGCACTTCTCGTAGAAGCCGCTGAGCGCGCCGGCGAGCTCGTAGAGGTAGCCGCACAGACGGTGCGGCTGCAGCGTCTCCGCGACCGTGTCCACCACCTCGCCGAACCGGGAGAGCAGCAGGGCCAGGGTCTGCTCCTCGGGTTCGGTCAGGACGGTGATCGGCCCGGCCGGGTAACCCTCGGCCTCCGCCTTGCGCAGGATCTGGGTGGCGCGGGCGTGCGCGTACTGCAGGTAGGGTCCGGTGTCGCCGGTGGTCGCAACCATCCGCTCGATATCGAAGGCGTAGTCCTTCTGCAGCCCGCTCGACAGGTCGGCGTACTTGATCGCGGCCAATGCGATCGCCGGGGCCGCCTCGGCCTCGGCCGCGTCCAGCAGCGAGTCGAGCGTGACCGCCGTCCCCTCGCGGGTGGAGAATTTCTTGCCGTCCGCGCCCAGCACCTGGCCGAATCCGACGAACTCGGCCGAGACCTCCGGCGGCAGGTAGCCGGCCTTGCGGGAGACCGCGAACACCAGGTCGAAATGGAACTGCTGAGGTGTGCCGACGACGTAGATCAGCCGGTCGGCGCCCAGATCCCGCACCCGGTGCCGGACGGCGGCCAGGTCGGTGCAGTCGTAGCCGTAGCCGCCTTGGGAGTTCCGGATCATCGCCGGCGCCGGGTAGCCGTCCACGAAGACCACCAGCGCTCCGTCGTCCACCACCGCGATCCCGCGTGCCTCCAGATCGGCGGCCACCACCGGCAGATCGTCGTTGTAGATCGACTCACCGGCAACATCCGCGTCCGTCAGCAGAACGTTCATCCGCCGGTAGGTGGCATTGAAGCCCGCCAGCGAGATGTCGATGATCTGCTGCCAGATCCGGTGGGTCTCGGCGTCCCCGGCCTGCAGCGCCACCACGCGGTCCCGTGCCCGGGCCGCGAACTCCTCGGAGTCGTTGAGGTGTGCGTTGGCCCGCTGGTAGAGCGCCTCGGCGCCGGGCAGGTCGAGGGTGGAGGCATCCAGCCCCTCGTCGATCAATTGCTCGACCATCATGCCGAACTGTCGTCCCCAGTCACCCAGGTGGTTCTGCGGAATCACGGTGTGACCGGTGGCCCGCAGCACCCTGGTGAAGCAGTCGCCGATGATGGTCGAGCGGAGGTGGCCGACATGCATCTGCTTGGCAGCGTTCGGCGAGGAGTAGTCGATCACCACCCGCTGCGGGCGTTCTGCCTGGTTCACCCCGCTGCGCGGGTCGTTCAGCACGTCGTCGGCCACCCGGGCCAGGACGTCGGCCCGGATCCGCAGGTTGATGAAGCCCGGCCCGGCGATCTCCAGCGGCTCGCACAGGTCGGCGAGATCGATCTGCTCGACCAGCCGGGCGGCCACCTCCCGCGGCGGCTTCCCCTCGCTCTTGGCCAGCCGGAGCGCGACATTGCTCTGGTAGTGCCCGAACTGTGGGCGGGTGGCCGGACGCAGTTCCGGGTCGACCCCGGCAACGGCTTCGACGCGGGCACTCAACACGGTGGGCAGAGACAACATGGACGCCATTTTCGCACGCTCGCCGAGACACTCCAGCATCCCTGCGGCGGCCCTCTCAGGCTCCTCTCAGACATGATAGATTCTGCAGAATCCAGGCGCGGTCGCCCGGACGTCTTTGGGTGGACGGAGTCGAGGTGGAGGCAGGCCGTCGGCGGTGGACGCACCGCCTCGTCGCTATCCTCGGCGTGCTTGCCCTCCTCCTCCCGGTGGTGCCGTCGGCGGCCCAGGCCGAGGATCCACCCCTGCCGGTGCCTTCCCAGGTGAAGATCGGGCCGCGTTCCGACCTGGCGGTGATCACCTGGACGAGCCCGGACGCCACCGGCTGGTTGATCGAGGTCTCCCCGGACTACGCCTTCCGCAACGCTCGCAGGATCACCGCCACCAGCACGATCGCGGTGGTCACCGACCTCAAGCCGGCCACCACCTACTTCGCGCGGGTGCGCACCGTCTACCGGGATTCCTACAGCGATCCCAGCGGCCCGGTCTGGTTCACCACCGAGCCGACGCCCTACCCGGCTGCGCCCCCCGCGCTCGAGGTCGAGGCCGACACCACCACCTCGGTGGTTGCCCGCTGGCCCGAGGTCGCCGTGGCGGCAGCCTACGAGATCCAGTACGGCGCCGAACCCACCCTGAGTTCCGTCGAGACGGTCACCACGGAGCAGCCGGAGAAGCGGCTGACGAAGCTGGAACGGGCCACCACCTACTACATCCGGGTCCGCGCGACGGACGCCGAGGGCCAGGCGGTCAGCGAGTGGTCGGCGATCGCCGAGGTGACCACCCCCGACCAACTGCCGCTGCGGGTGGCCAGTTGGAACGTGCTGTGTGCCAACTGTTCGAAGGGCAAGGCCTCCTGGGCCAAGCGCCGGAGTGCGGTCGTCGCCACGATCAAGGCTCAGGATCCAGACGTCCTCGGGGTGCAGGAGGCCTCCCAGGGACGGATCGCCGGCGGCGGCTCGCAGTACATGGACCTGGTCAACCGCCTCGGCGGCCCGTACCGCATCACCGACGCGCAGCGAGGCGCCTCGCTGGCGGTGCGGATCATCTACAACTCCGACCGGGTCGATCTGCTGGAGAAGGGGTCGGCCTTCCTTCCGAAGGGCAAGTCCCGGCGCGCGGCGACCTGGGCGATCTTCCAGCAGAAGACGACCGGCGAGCGCTTCTTCTTCCTCAGCACCCACTTCGAGCCCACGAACGACAAGAAGGGTTCGAGGACGAACTACAACACCCGGCGCCGGCAGGCAAACGCCGTGGTCGACCTCATCCGGCGCAACAACCCTGACGAACTGCCGGTTATCGCCGTCGGGGACTACAATTCCACCAAGTGGGAGAAGCCCTCGAACGGCCCCTACGACATCATGCAGAGCGCCGGGTACCTCGATCCCCTGGGCAATGGCTACCGGACGCGTGGCACCGCCCCGGGAGCGTTCGTCGAGAAGCGGATCAACACCTCCTACGCCAGCTACAACATGTACACCCGCAAGGCACGCAACTTCCCCGGCCAGCTCACCGGCTCGAACCCCGACTACATCTTCGTCACCCCGATGCGCGTGAGCGAGTACGAGACGGTGGTCAACGTCGACTCGTCCGGCCGCTGGATCGGCACCATCCCGTCCGATCACAACATGATCCGCGCCACCGTCTGGCTCCCCTAGCCGCCCCGGCCGAACGCGCTGTCGAGTCCGTTTGGCCCCGATTGGGGACGGTTCCGAACTCCGGCCACCCGCTCCCGGTGGCCCGGATTGGGGACGGTTCCGAACTCCGGCCACCCACTTCCGGTGATGACGCTCCGCGGAGCCGGCTTGCGAGAGCCGCGTCGTGGCCGGAGTTGGGAACCGTCCCCAACTCCGGCCAGCCGACGCCCTTGAGCGGGGCTTGAGAGTTACATCAGTGCAACTCAGCGGTTCCTCAGCCTGCTTGCTAGCGTCGCCGGAGTTGCCACTGTCGACTCAGGAGTCTCTTATGTCACACCAGCCCCGCGTGGGTGCCTGGCTGCGGGTAGTCGCACTCCTGACCGCCTGGCTGCTGGGCGCGTCCGTGCTGGCGGCCCCGGCCGCTGAGGCCGCCACGAAGCCCCCTGCCGGGTTGGCGAAGGTCTCGACGGCGACGACCTCGCTCGCGGTCAGCTGGAAGCCGGTCAAGTCGGCCGCCAAGTACCGGATCAGCTATGCCACCAACGCGAAGTTCAGCAAGGCGAAGACCAAGACCACCACCGCCACCACGCTCGACTTGAGCGGGCTGAAGGCGAAGACCACCTACTGGATCCGGGTGCGGGCACTGAACGCCAAGGGCGGCAACCTCACGAGCTACTCCAAGGCCATCAAGGTGAAGACCCGCGCCAAGGGCGGGTTCAGCCTGCTGGCTCCCTCGGGTCTCAAGGCCGGCAGCCTCACCGCGACCTCGGCGAAGTTGACCTGGCAGGCCCGCGGCAGCACCAAGCGCTACCGGATCCAGCTCTCGACCTCATCCTCGATGAGCAAACCCCGCTACTACCGCGTCGACGGCACCAGCACCACGCTGCCCAACCTCGCGCCGGGCACCACGTACTACGCCAAGGTGCGGGTGATCAACGCCAAGGCGGCGAACCTCAGCCAGTACAGCCGGTCGATCAAGTTCACCACCAGCAAGTTCGCAGGCACCCCGCCGAGCAGCATTCAGGTGACCAAGAGCACCGCCACCACGGTCACCCTGACCTGGCCGGCCGTCAGCGGCGCTCCTGGCTACCGGGTCAAGTACGACTCCCAGCCGTGGCAGAGCTCGCTGTATGCCAGCACCACCAGCAACTCGGTCACGCTGAAGAAGCTCACCGCCGGCACCCGCTACTGGGTCAAGGTGCGGGTGATGAACAGCTCCGGCACCTTCCTCACCGACTACGGGCCCAAGGTCGCGGTAACCCCTGGGGCCACCTCCACCCCGTCGCCGCAACCCAGCCCGAGCGTGTCTCCGACACCCACCCCGAGCCCTTCCGCCCCCGGCGGCGTGCCCACGCCCACGCCGACGCCCACCACGCCGACGCCGACGCTCGCTCCCGGTGGCCCGGCTCCGACCGGTCTGAAGGTCACCACGCTCAGCGCCGGCTCGGTCAAGCTCACCTGGAACGCGATCGCCGGCGCTCCGCGCTACCGGGTCAAGTACGACGTGGATCCCTGGAAGAGCTCCCTGTACGCCCACACCACCGACACCTCGCTGACGTTGACCGGGCTCACCCCGCGCACCGCGTACTCGTTCAAGGTGCGGGTGATGGACAACGCCGGGAACTTCCTCACCGACTACGGCAGCACCGTGAAGGTCACCCTGCCCGCCGAGCCGACCCCTCTGGTGGTCGCCTCCTACAACATCCGCTGCCACAACTGCAGTTCCGGGCTGGCCGAGGAGAAGCCGTGGTCGACCCGGCGCACCGTCGTGGCAGCAGCCATCGCGAAGGCGAACCCGGACGTCGTCGGGCTGCAAGAGGCGCAGCAATCCTGGCTGGTCAAGGCGGACGGCAGCAAGCAGAACAAGTCCCAGTTCGAGGATCTCCTCGACCTGCTCGGCAGCCCTTGGGCGCTGACCAACCCGGCGCGGAACAACTGCGTGAAGTCCACCACCCCGACCGGCTGCGTCTACGCCGACCAGGGCGCCTCGAACGGCACCAAGATCATCTACCGCACCGACCGGCTGAAGCGGATCGACTCCGGCACGGTGAAGCTGACTCCGCTGACCGCATCCTCCTACGACCGCTACCTGGCGTGGGCCATCTTCGAGCAGCGCGCCACCGGCCAGCAGTTCTTCTTCGCCAACACCCACCTCGAACCGCTCAACGACTCCGCTGGGCAGACCGTCTACCACGACCACCGCGCCCAGCAGGCCCGTGACCTGTTGGCGGCGATCAGAGCGAAGAACCCCGCGTCCCTGCCGGTGGTTCTGGCCGGCGACCTGGCCTCCAGCCGCGCCGACAATCCAACGAACTCGCCTTACGACGTGCTGACCGCGGGCGGGCTGATCGATCCGCTCGGCAACGTCAAGGGGGTCACCACCCCGGTCAAGCCAACCGTGGAGACCCGGATCAACACCAACTACTACAGCTTCAACGGCTGGGCCAGGATCGCCCGGCGCACCACCACCCAGGTCAACGGCGTCTACGTCGACTACATCCTGACCTCGCCGATGCGGGTCTCGGCGTGGGAGACCGTGGTGGATGTCGATGCGCAGAACAAGTTCATCGGTGTGATCCCCTCCGATCACAACATGCTCAAGGCGACCGTCTGGCTGCCATGAGATGCCCGCGGGATGACGGGCAACACCGATCCGGTTGCGAACGTGGCGAGATCCCCGCTCCCGCGGGATGACGAGGGTCCAGCGGCCTGGTCGCCGCTCGCTCGCAGGATCCCGGCCTTCGTGAGACCTCAAGAAACGAGCCGGTAGCCTCAGGCCCGGCGCTGGATACGAACGGCTCCCTTGGCGGTCTCGATCAGGCTGGCGGACGCAGTCTCGTCCCCGGTGCGCGGAGGGAGCGCGAACAGCCGATCCACCACCCGCTCGGCGACGTGGCCGTCGTCGTGGGCGTTGAATCGCTCCCGCCAGGCGGCGTACCGCTCGGCATAGCGCGGGACGTCCTCCGCCATGGTGCGGATCGCCGCCATCACCTCGTCCTGGGTGAAGGCGACCGGGCCGGGCGCCAGTTCCTCCAGGTCGAAGTACACCCCACGGGTCATGTCCCGGTACTGATCCAGGTCGGGGGTGAAGAAGATCATCGGACGGCCGGTGACCGAGAAGTCGAACATCACCGAGGAGTAGTCGGTGATCATCGCGTCCGCTGCCAGGAAGATGTCAGCGGTGTGTGGGTAGCTGGTGACGTCGATCACGCCAGGCACTCGGACGTTGTCCCCGGCCCGCAGCGTGCGGGAATGCCCCCGCAGCAGGATCACGTAGTTGTCGCCGAGCAGACGCGCCATCGTGGGCAGGTCGAGGAAGTCGACCAGCACCTCCTCATGGTCGTCCCGCCAGGTCGGCGCGTAGAGGATGGCGGTCTGATCCGGCCGAATGCCGAGCAACGCGCGGATCGGCCCCCGGTCCCCGGTCACCAGGATGTCGTTACGCGGATAGCCCTCGGTCCAGATCGGCTTGTCCCAGTCGTAGGCCGACCGCAGGATCGCGGTGGAGTGCTCGTTCTGGGAGAGCAGGATGTCCCACTTGCCCTTCTCCAGATCCAGCCAGAGCTGAGAATCGCGAGTGAAGTTGGGACGATCGGCGCCGATCCGCTTGAACATCGAGCCGTGCCAGGTCTGCAGCACCACCTGGAAGGGCTGGTGCTTGAACTTCTGCCGGATCCACTCGTTGATGATCACGTACCGGCAGGTGGAGCGGGCCTCCCACCACGCCTTGGTCCCCTTCAGGACGGGGATCGCACCCTCCGGGACTGCGACTGAACGGTCGAGCACCCCCCAGTACCGGGGCAGCTCCGGGAAGCGTCGAGCGATCTCGCGATCCAGGGCGTAGGGGTTGCAGGTCGCCGCCCGAGCCCCGAAGGTCTCGAAGTAGATCGCCTCGGCAGGCTGGTGAACCCCTTCGTGGTACTTCAGTTTCAGCGCCGCCTGCTGGTACTCACCGATCTCCTTGTCCCCCAGCGGAGCGCCCAAGTGGACGGCCAGCCGCCCACCGGGCGCGATCTGGGTGCGCAGCTTGAACCATTCGCAGGAGAACCTGCGTGGGGTGCGGGCGATCACCGAGGGCGCGGCTGCGACCCGGAACCAGACGCCCTGCGCGGTCTGACCGCGGACCACGTAGCGCCCGGTTTGCGGGGCCAGTTCCGGTCCGCCCCAGGCCCGCACCAGCATCGGGACGAAGGCCGAGAACCGCTCGCCGTCCAGGCTCAGCTCGCTGCCGATGTCGATCCGCGGCCCGGTGAGCATCAGCCGGGCCCCGGTCAGGTCGCCCAGCACCCGACCTTCGAGCCGCAGGCCGATGGGGCCCTCGGTCTGCAGGTCGACGGTGTCGATCAGCAGCATCGCGGGGGTGTCGCGCAGCGTCCAGACGGCTTCCGGCCCGGCGTAGGCATACAGCGCCTCGTCCGGCTGGGTGAGGGGGTCGCGGTCGTCCAGGCTGGATCGGACCACTGTCACCGAACCGGCGGGGTCGGTCACTTCCAGCCGATGGTTCAGCACCGGCAGCACGGTAGCGGTGGCCTCCGGGGACGAATCCGGCTCCCGTTCGCCCGGTTCACCGGCGCTGGTCGGCCCGTCGGGCAGACACTGCGGCAGGTCGCCACTGAGTTCGAAGCGGGACTCCCCCAGCGGACGGACGGCGAGCGCGAACCGGCCGCGCGGCGAAACCAGCGCCGCATGGGCGATCTCGGATCCTCGCGACTCCACCTCGGTGACCAGGCGGCGTCCGGTGAGAGTGGTCGAGACCTCGAGCGCGGCCGGACGACCCGCGGTGATGGTCAGTCCGTGCTGGGCGTCCCAATGCGGCAGCAGCTGCACGCCGTCCACCGTGTGCGCCGTCAGGTGCGCCGCGGAAGCGGTGCGGACCCGGCTGCGGAACGGCCCAGTGACCCGGCGGTCGCCGCTGTCGACCCGGACGTCGACCTGCCAGACGGCGTCCCCGCCGGCCAGCAGCGGGGCCAGGTCGAGTTCGGCTGCGAAGCCGAAATGGCCGTAGTCGACCGGCACCAGTCGGGCCCGGACGTTGGCCTCGCTCTCGTAGTGATGGCGGGCGAGCACCTCGATCCTCGTCCTGCCGTGGCGCAGGATGACCGTGATGGTCGGACGCACGGCGTTGCTGCCGGTGCCGCGCTCGTAGGCCCAGCCGCCGATCTTCAGGGTGGTCGGGCCGGTCCAGCGGGCCGCCTGCAGCCACGCGACCCAGCCGAGGTGCCGCCCGGTGAAGGTGTTCACCACCGTCCGCACAACCCGGCGACCGGCCAGATAGCCGCTGTAGAACACCCCGGAACGGGCCCGCAATGCCTTGCGGACGAGCGTCTCGACCCGGTTGAACTCCTTGGCCATCGGCGGGCTCAGCCGAAGTACTCGGCGCCGGCGCGGGCGCGCTCGATGATGTCCGCCATCGCGATCGACTCCGCGGCGCGGAGCTTGAACGACTCCCGGCTCTCGGCGCGGATCATCTGCGCGAACTCAGCCAGCTCGTAGCGCAGCCCGTCACCGTCGAACTTGTAGTAGTACTTCTTGTTCTTGGCCGGGTTCTCGAACCGGGTCTCGAAGTACTCGGTGAGCCACCAGGGCGCCGGGACGTGGACGTAGCCGCGCGAGCCCGCCACGATCAGCTCCCCCTCGGCCTTCACCCCGATGCCGGTACGCGCCGAGGCGATCGCGTTCGGGTAGGTCAGGTCGATCCGGGAGAACACCTCGACCTGAGAGTCACCCGGCTTCAGCGACTGCGTCCGCAACCCGGTGAACTCCGTTCCGAGCAGCTTGATCACGGCGAGCAACGGGTAGGTGGCCAGTTCGGAGATGCTGCCGCCGTCGGGCGGCTCGAGCTCACGTCCGTGGTCGACCAGCTTGGTGAAGGTGGCGTCCACCGACCGGATCTGGCCGATCGAGCCGGAGCGGGCGATCGCCACCATCCGCTGGAAGCCCGGCGCAAAGGCGGTCTTCACCGCCTCCAGCAGCACCACCCCGTGGCTGGTCGCCTGGTTGACCAGCTCCTCGGTCTGGGCCCGACTCAGCGTCATCGGCTTCTCGCACAGGACGTGGACGCCGGCCTTGATCGCCTGCAGCGCGTAGTCGAAGTGGGTGCCGTGGGGGGTCGCAACGTAAACCGCGTCGACATGTTCGAGCATCTCGGAGAGGTTCTCGTTCGGGTAGGTGAGCTCCAGGGCCTCCGCGAACTCCTTCGCCGACTCGAAGCGGCGCGAGTACACCGCCTCGACCGAGACGCCTGAGACGTAGCGGGCCTCGGCGACGAAGCGGGCAGCGATCCGTCCCGAACCGATTACCCCGAGCCGGATCACCCCGGCGGTCTCGTTGCGCAACTGGGTGCTGGAGACGCCTTTGGTGCGTTCCAGGTACACCACCTCGCAGTAGTCCTTGAGGTAGTCGAACTTGCCCAGCCAGTCCGAGCCGATCGCGAAGATGTCGACACCGTGCTTCTGGATGTCCTGAACCTTCTGGCCCTCGTACTCCTCGATGATGATCTCGTCGGCGAGTCCGCTCTCCTGAACGTTCCGGATCCGCTCCATCAGGGTCTGCCGGACGTTGAGCTTGCCGCGAGTGTCGTCGTAGTTCTCGGTCGTCACCCCCACGATGAGATGGTCGCCCAACTCCTTGGCGCGCTCCAGCAGCCTGCGGTGACCTTCATGAAACAGGTCGAAGGTGCCATAGGTGATGACGCGCATACTTTTCTCTCCCGCAGATGGTCCGCTGCTTCGCCGCGGCGACGTGCTTAGATTGTCGCAGATTCGATCCAGGGAACGGAGCGATGCAGCTACCCGACAGCATCCACAAGGCGGCCCGCAAGCTTCGCAACCGGTTCGACGGCCCTCGGCGGCACGCGGCGCCGAAGGGAGCCGTTCGGCCGCTGGAACCCGCCCCCCCTCTGCTGCCGTTCCCGGACGCGCTGTACCTCTACGCTGTGAACGCGATCCCGCGCAACTATGCCGGACGCAGCGCGTCCATTGTTGCCAAGGCACGGATCTTCGCCGAGCAGGCCGGGGTGCACTCCACCTTGGTGGCCTTCCGTCACTCCAGTGAACTGGCCGACATCGAGCACGAGATGCGCGAGAAGGGCACCATCGCGGACAGCTTTCGCTTCGTCTGCCTGCACGACTACTACCCCGACGACACCGTCTACAACGGGCCGGAGGTCGAGCACCCCCTCGACGAGCCGGGTTTCGTCTGGGTCAAGGATCCCGACTACCGGATCTACCGGTTCTTCGACACCGAGGGGGTCTACCGCTTCTACAAGCGCTACGACTACGCCGGACGGCTGATCGTGCGGGACTTCTTCAACCCGAACCGGGCCCGGACGCTGCGCGAGGAGTTCCGCCCCAACGGCACGCTGCGGCGGCGGATCTACATGGACCTGCACCACAACCTGCCCCGCCAGGAGATCCACTACCGTGCCGACCAGACTCCCGCGTTCACCATCTGGTGGCTGATCGACCCGGAAACCCGACTGCGCTCGGTGGAGCGAGTGACCGTGTTCGGCCCCGACGGCAGCATCGCCGAGGTGCTCGACAGCCTCGATCCGATCAACTACCTGTGCCTGGACCGGCTGATCGGTGATCGCCGGGCGTTCCTCATGGTCGAAGACCGGATGCTCGACCGCACCCTGATCAACTACCCCAACCCCAACGCCAAGAGCATCCACATCCTGCACAACGCCCATATCAAGGAGCCCTACGACGACCCTCGCGCGGTACGGCCGAGCTTCCGTCCGCTGTTCGAGGCTCGCGACCGGGTGCCAGCGATCGTCTTCCTCACCGCCACCCAGCGGGCCGAGGCCGAGCAAAAGTACGGACGGACGGCGTCTTTCCGGGTGATTCCGCACGCCGTGCGGCCGCCGGTGCCGGCCGCCGGGGTGGAGCGGGATCCGAATCTGGTGATCATGATGGCCAGGCTGGAGCGGCAGAAGCAGGTCGATCATGCGATCAAGGCGTTCGCGATCGTGGCCAAGCAGGTGCCGGGGGCGCACCTGGAGATCTACGGACGCGGACCAGAACTGCCGATGATGCGCGACCTGATCGCCGATCTGGGCCTCAGGGAGCAGGTGAAGCTGATGGGGTTCACCAAGCAGCCGGAGCTCGCCTACCAACGCGCCTCGCTGAGCTTGCTGACCAGCCGGTTCGAAGGGCTGGGTATGGTCGTCCAGGAGTCGATGAGCTACGGCTGCCCGGTGGTGAGTTACGACCTGCGCTACGGCCCGGCTGACATGATCACCGATGGCGTGGACGGCTTCCTGGTGCCCTACGGTGATCGGACGGCGATGGGCGAGCGGATAGCGGCACTACTGACCGATCGTCCACTGCTGGAGAGCGCCTCGAGGGCCGCCGAGCGGCGCGCCGGCGACTTCAGCGAAGCGGTCTTCGCGGCCCGCTGGTCGGCGCTGTTCCGCGGGTTGACCGACGACGACTGAGACCCTGCTCAGCCTTGCTCGTCGTTCCCCCCGCGAGGCGCCCCACCGCTCCGCCGACGACGGACGATCAGGAGTGCGCCGACTGCTATCGCGGCCAACGCGGCGCCGATGCCGACGATCCAGCCGAGCGGGTTTCCGTCGGGCTCGCCGGGCAACTCACCTTCCGGGGTTTCGCTCGGGCTGGGGCTTGGGCTGGGGCTCGGGGTGGAGGTTGCCGACTCGGTGGGCGACAGGGACGGGCCCGGCTCCGGCTCGGCAGTCGGGGTCTCGTCGGGTTCCAGTGAAGACGGCGGTGGTCCAGGGTTGTCGATCTCGGGCGGCTGCTCGTCCTCGCCGATCCAGACCTCTTCCACATCGGTCCAGTTCCCCGGGCCATAGGCGAACTGGAAGGCGCCACCCCGCGGCTCACCGTTGGCGTCCTCGGTGCGGTAGATCACCGTGTAGGTGCCCCTGGGCAGGCCGTCGACCAACTGGATGGTGACGTTGTCACCTTCGACGATCAACGGTCCGATGGTGACATTCTCACCGGCAGCGCTCTGGACGACGATCGCCGCATAGCTGGCGCCGGCATCCGACGCGAACACCAGGGTGACCCAGCCCGGCCGGCGATCCAGTTCGGCATGCCGTTCTGGAGTGCTGAGCACCAGATAGTCGTCTGCCGCCTGGGCCGGCGATGCGCCGAAGCTCAGCAGCAGCACCGCTCCCAGACCAGCCAGGATCGCTCGGAGCCCCATCGGTATCCCCGCCTTTCCGGAGGTTCAATTCCCTCGCTAGGGTACCCGCCGCTCCACGCCAACCCTCCACCGGCGGTTGACTCGGCTCATCCCTCGACAGCGGCACCCGGGAATTCGTCAGCTATGCTGACTTGATCACAAGCTGAGAGAGCCGCACGCGTGGTGTGTCCACACCCGGGTTGACCACCACGTGGCCGCAGGGGGATTGATGCGCGTTACGCAAGACCGGCAGCCGTGGTCCACGAGGATGCTCGCGACGCTCGGAGCACTGGTACTCACGTTCGGGCTCGCGGCGGCGCCGGCACTCGCAGCCGACTTCGACATCGATGACGCGACCCAGGAGGCCAAGCAGGTCGGCGGCATCGGCGCCCTCTCTGCTGGCGGTGCTTCGGAGATCGTCGATTGCCCGACCTTCACCTCGGAGCCGCGCACCATCGAGGCGTGGTTCAACACCGATGACATGGACTACCGCGGATACATGGATCCGAACAATCAGCGGCCCTGGAGCTTCGCGAACAAGAGCGCCCAGGTGATCTGCGGGGCGGCCAAGGGAGCGACGGTCCGGATCGGGATGTACTTCATCCGGGCGATCGGCACCGCGGATCGTCCGGAGACCGACTCGCAGATGGTGTGGAACGCACTGTGGTACGTGTGGAAGAACCGCGGCGTCAAGGTCGAGATGGTGCTCGACGGCGGCGGCATCACGTCCGCTGCGGGCAAGGCGAGCATCAAGAAGGAACTCGCGAAGTTCGGCGGCAAGGAATTCGTCAATATCAAGTGGTGCTACAACGGCTGCTTCGACACCAACGTCTCCAGCAAATTCCCCTGGGCGATCAACCACGAGAAGTTCGTGGCGATCAGCAAGACCAACTGGGGTACCAAGTCCACCGACCCGAATGTGGCCGATGGCGGGCCGGCCGTGTACTCCTCCTCGGGCCAGTTCGCCCGTTCGCAGGTGCGTACCTATTGGCAGGAGGCCACCCTCCTCTACGGCGATCAGGAACTGTATGACCAGTTCAACGGCCGCTTCCTGATGATGAAGGCGTGCAGCGGCAGTACCAAGGGCAGCGCCGCCTGCCGCAGCGGCTCCAGCCTGAAGAGCGCCGCCAAGTCGGCGGGGATCTCGTTCAGCCTGAAGAAGCAGCGGGGTATCTGGGTCGACAAGGTCTACCGTCACTACACCGATTCCGGACGGGGCACCACGGTCTCCTTCAGCCCGCAGCCTTCCACGGTCACCGACTACTACACCTCGCAGTTGGGCGGTGTCGATTGCGGCGTGGACAACAAGATCCGGATCGCGATGTACCGGCTGACGGAGACCCGGGCGGCCAAGTTCATCGAGGTGATCGGCAAGCTGAAGAAGAAGGGCTGCGACGTCCAGGTGCTGCTGTCGCAGAAGGGCGGCGCCCAGACCATCTCCAAGGTGGTTTCCAAGGCGATCAAGAAAGCCGGCCTCGGCAAGCAGGTGAAGTGCACCGCAACCCCGATCCACACCAAGCTGATTCTGATCGGCCCGCAGGACAACAACGCCGGACGGGTGATGATGGGCACCGCCAATATGACCACGTCGGGGCTGCGGTACAGCGAGGAGCACGTCATCACGCTGGACTCCCGCCGGATGAAGCAGGGTTCCGCCATCGCCGAGGACTTCAGGCACGCCTACGGGGTGTACCTGGCCGGCTGGAATGACCTCAACCAGGGGAGCAAGGCATGCAAGTGACGACCCTCACTCCCCGCACCGGGCGCCGGACGGTCATCGCCGTGGCCGCGCTGCTCGCACTCGTCGCCGGTGCTCTCGTCCCGGCGGTGTCCGATGCCGCCACGAAGTACCCCTACAAAGCCCCGCCGTCGGTCGCGGTAGCGAACGTGGGCAAGGACTACGCCGAGATCGTGTTCGGCACGGTCACCGGCGCCCCCCGCTACCGGATCAAGGCCGAGGCTCTGGATTCCAAGGGCAAGGTGGTGTCGGGCAAGACGAAGACCGCCTCAACCGGTCCCGAGGGTTTCTGGACGATCACGGGTCTGAGCCCCAACACGAAGTACAAGTTCACCGTCGCGGTCGAGCAGCCCAGCCCCAAGAAGCTGCTGAGCAAGTACTCGACCAAGTCGGCTACCGCGACGACCAACAAGTCGACCTACCTCGACGCGCCGATCGACCTCAAGACCAGGGATGATCCCAACGACACCCTCGACAAGGACGGCCAGCGTCCCTACTCCATCGACCTGATGTGGGTGGCACCGAAGGGCTTCGACCCGGAGCTGCACCAGTTCATGGTCGAGTACGCCACGGACCGGGTGATGAAGACCAAGAAGGGCTCGTACAAGACGGCGGGCACCGTGGTGGTACCGGTCTCAACACGGATCGCGAGTGCGGCCATCGCCGAGCCGGAGTCATCCGGAGTGACGACCACCGATGCTTCGACTGTTCCCGTCGAGCAGCAGCCGGTCACGCCCACCACTGAGCCGCCCGCTGAGCAGCCCACCACGACTCCGGAAGAGTCTCCTGCGGCCACTGCCGAGGCCTCTCCGTCCGCACCGGAGGAAACCAGTTCGGCAGCGATTCCGCCCGAGGACGATCCCGCTGAGCAGGTGGCCGCGCGGGCGACGACTGGCGAACCAACCGACGTGGTGCTGCTGAGTGCGCCGATCCGGCCCGCCGTTGCCAATCAGACCGCGCAGACCTACTGGACGCAGGTTCCCAAGCTCGCCGCCAACACGAACTGGTACATGCGGGTCAAGATCATCCGCAAGAGCGACGGCGCGGTGTTGTCCGAGCGCAGCGAGGCCCTGATGGTCAAGACGTTGTCGCCCAAGGGCTACATCACCGGCACGGTGAACCTGAACGGACAGCCGGCCAGCGACTACGTGGTAGCGGCCTACAAGGGTAAGGATCTGCACGATCAGGCCGAGGTCGCGGCGGACGGAAGCTACCAGCTCAGCGTGCGTCCCGGCAGTTACAACGTGGTGGCGGTCTACATCGGTTCGGGCAACTTCAGTTCCCGCTGGGCGGCCTCCGATCTGAGTAAGGGCAGGACTCGATACGACTCGGCCAGGAGCGTCGCCGTGACGGCCGCGAAGGCCCAGACCGGTGTCAATATCACCCCGCAGAGCACCACCAGCTACAGCATCTCGGGTGACATCGACTGCCCGGGTGCGGCATCCACCCAATGCACCGTGGACGTCGCGGCGATGAGCACCTGGGGAACCAGCCGCGTGGTCAATCAGGTTCGATCCAACAGCTCCGGCGGCTACACGATCACCGGGCTCCCATCGGGCACCTACAAACTGCGGATCAGCCACGCCGACGAGCGCTACAAGGTGAAGACCCTCACGGTCGCGGTCGGCACCGCCAACGTGAGCAACGCCAACGGCAATCTCGCCGAGCGGGCCTGGGTGAAGAGCTACCCGGCGAAGTTCAAGCGGACCGGCAGCACCCTGAAGGTGAGTTCGAAGGCGTGGATCGCCTCGGAGTTGCCGGTGGTGCGGGGCGTCCAGAAGTGCCAGTGGCAGCGCAATGGCGTCAACATCGGCGGCGCCACCAAGTGCACCTACAAGCTGACCGCCGCCGACCGCGGAAAGTCGATCCGGGTCCGGATCAAGAACGAGCGGTACGGCTTCGTCGACAACACCACCTACTCCAAGGCCATTCGCGGCTGAGGTGGCAGAACCGCACGCGGTGGCCCCGGCCCGATGTCCGGGGCCACCGCTTTTCCCGGAAGTCCCCTCTGACAAGCCGGGACACGGGGACGGTTCCTGCTGTCCCACCGTCCGCCGCTCGGCACCGCTGCTTCCCGACGTCGACCCGCCAAAGCACCATTGAGCCCTCGATCGGCACCCGACACAGCCATTACGTTGACTCGGCCCGCGAATTCCATGCCTGACAAGCTGGGACAGTGGAACCGTCCCTGTGTCCCACGGTGCAAGCTGGGACAGTGGAACCGTCCCTGTGTCCCACGGTGCAAGCTGGGACAGCGGAACCGTCCCTGTGTCCCACACCCGGTGCAAGCTGGGACAGTGGAACCGTCCCTGTGTCCCACGGCGACGGGGGTCAACCAGGGGACGCGCGGTGCCCGAGGAGTTCGGGCGGGATACCACCGGCTCTGCGGGAACACGGCGGGCGGGCCTACCCGCGAGCGCCCTGGACCTTCACGCGGAACTCGTTGACGATGGACGCGGCGTGCTGTTCGGCCTCCACCGCGATCCGGCCGGCCTCGGCGACGAAGGCGGCGGTGGGACCCTCGGGCAGATCGCCCAGGACATACTTCTTCATCGCCAGGCGCTGCTCGCGGAGGCTGTCCGTCCCCAGCGCATCGTCCAGGATCTCGGCCAGGTTCGACAGATCCCGCTCGACGACATAGGAGGCGCCCTGCGTCGGGAATGTGCGCAGGAAGGTCTCGGAATCCAACCGGCGGGGATTGGACGTGATCAGCGGCCGTTCGCTGTAGAGGAAGTCGGTGACCACGCTGGAGATGTCGGAGAGCAGCACGTGGGCAGCGTCGAAGCACTCATAGAGGGTCAGGGTGGACTCCGGCCCGACGTAGAGATGCTCCCCCGAAGCCTCGGCCAGCATCGAGACGATCTCGACCCGGGCGGCGATCATCCCGGGACGCTGCACTCCGCTGGCCGGATGCGGCTTGAAGATGATTCGCACCTCGGGATGGGTATCCAGGATCTGGCGGATCATCTGCGGGCCCATCCGCTCCAGCGAGGAGTAGTTGGATTCCTCGTAGTAGCCCTCGAAGGTCGGGGCGTAGAGGATCGTCACCGGGTCGGTGTTACCTCCGGTCCCCACCCGGAGGCCCTCGACCTGTGGCCGCCCGATGATCGCGTACTGCGAGCGGGGCATCGAGATCCCGGCCGCCTCATAGCGATCGATCGCCGCCTGACCGGCCACCCAGACTCCGTCGTAGACCCGGGCCACAGGGTTGGCCGAGGTGGACTTGTCGGAGTCGCCGTGGTTGAGGAAGACGTGCCGGATCCGGGCCTCCCGCAGCAGGTGGACGTTCTTGCCGGCATTGGCCAGATAGTAGGCGACCAGCAGGCTGGGCCGGCAGAGTTCCTCGACATGCCGGGTGCTCGGCGCATAGAGCACCGGCAGCGTGGTCGGCAGGATCGGCGCCAGGTGGCTGGCCTCCCGCACCATGATGAACGCCGGATGCGGTAGTTGCTCCAAGGTCGGAACCCACTGATTCAGGATGTATCGCGACTGGCCGGCGTCGGCTGACATGTAGACGACCGCCTGGGGTGCGAGAGCGTCCAGCTCCGCCTGCACCGATTCCTGCAATGCCTTGACCGCCGCCGGCGATCCCAGGGCACGCACCCGCAGCACATGCCGCAGCGCGAAGCCGAGTGCCAGCAGACTCAACGGGATCGCCCACACCGCCGTCGCGAGCCGTCCGCTCACCAGACCGGAGACCGTCACCACGACCGCAAGGCCGGCCAATACCTCCAACACGATGGTCTCGGCAGCGGTGTAGGACGACTTCACGTACGCCTTGGCATAGGCCGTGCTGGCCGCCGGTTGCGGGCCCTCGGGGTGGTAGGCCAGCGCCGGCTGGCGGCTGGCCAGCCAGGCGGTGGACGCCCATTCGATGACCTCCACCAGCATCAGGCAGAGCGCGACCGCGGCCAGACCGACCGCCACGGGCCCCCAGCCCGAGCCCGCCAACAACGCCAACACCAGCACGGCGCGGATCGCCAGCCGGACATGCGGCGCGACCCCCAGCCGCCGGAGCAGCAGCGTCTCACGGACGTACTGACGGCTCGCCGCCCAGTCGAAGGCGGCGGCGAGCAGCCAGCAGACGATTCCCGGCAGCACCCAGCGCCCGAGCACACAGGCGACCAGGGCCAGCCAGAGCACCGCGGTGACCGGCAGGTAGGCGCGGGCCGTCAGCGCGTCAACCCAGGCGAGCCAGCCCGGCGTCCTCGACTCCGGCAGCACCGCCCGCGCGAACTCGAAGGAGTTGCCCATCCGGACGGCCTGAGCGGCGTCCGCGGCATTCGCGGCGTTGTCGTCGGCCTCGTCCCGCTCGTCGAGATCGGACAGTTCCTCGTCGCTCATCGGCGTCCTCCCTGGTGCATGACGGCCCAGCCTACCGATTCGGGAGCAGCACGCCCCCGCCGGTCGAGCATGTCAAGACCATAGGCCCTGGATTCGGCACCAGGCGCTCCGGCCGGCACTTTCATACCTCTTCGACGCCGGTCTCGTGCGCCCGTCGAGCCTGCCCGGCCTGAGTATGCCGACGGGGCGAGTCCCGTCACCACCGCCCGGTCAGCGACGGTCCTGACAAGCTCGGCCGTCGATGATCCGCGGCCCCCGCAGCGCCCAGCCAGCCGGGTGAGCGGGGGGACGATCACTTCCGCGAGGCCTCGTAGGCGTCGACCACCTCATCGGTTGGCCCGTCCATGATCAACTCGCCCTTGTTGAGCCAGATCACCCGATCGCAGGTGTCGCGGACCGAACCCATGCTGTGCGAGACCAGGAAGACGGTGCCGGCGTTGTCACGGATGCTACGGATCCGCTCCTCGCTGCGTTTGCGGAAGCGGCGGTCGCCGACCGCCAGTGCCTCGTCAACGATCAGGATCTCGTGCTGGCGGACGGTGGCGATCGAGAACTTCAACCGTGCCTGCATCCCCGAGGAGTAGGTCCGCATCGGCAGGTCGATGAACTCCTGCAGTTCGGCGAACTCGACGATCTCGTCCCGCAGCGCGTCGATGTCCTTGCGCCCGATGCCCATCGCCAAGCCACCCAACCGGATGTTCCGCTCCCCCGACAGGTCGGGGATCAGCGCCGCGCCCACCCCCAGCATGTTGGGACGGGAGGACGCGTAGACGGCACCCGACTCGGGCGGCGTCAGCCCGGTGATCGCGCGCATCAGGGTGGACTTCCCCGAGCCGTTGGAGCCGATCACGCCGATCGACTCGTTCTCGTAGGCGACGAAGGAGATGCCCTTGAGCGCGTGCACCTCACGCACCCCGCGGCGGGCGGTGCGCAGCATGCCCGGCTTGGTTCCGGCCTTGACCGCCTTGCCGCTGGCCCAGACGCGGTACTTGACGTGCAACTCGTCCACCACCACGACCGGACGGCGGTGTTCCAGCGAGGTCGACGGGACAGCCGGGATGATGGCCTCAGTCACGTCCGTACCGTTCCTCGGCGACCCAGAAGAACAACAACCCGATGACGAACGTCGCCACCGCCCAGATCGCGAACCACACCCAGTAGAGACTGCTGGTGAGCTCGGCCCCCATCAGGACGTTGCGGGCCAACTGCAGTACTTGATAGATCGGGTGGAAGTCGAAGAGCCGCTGGATCTCCGGGTGCGCTTCGAAGATGCTGCTGACGTTGAACAACACCCCGGAGGTGTAGAACAGGATCCGCGAGACGAACGGCAGCAGTTGAGTCAGGTCGCGGACATGCACGGTCAGCCGGGCGGCGATCATCGCCACCCCGGCGTTGAACAGGCT
The DNA here is from genome assembly GCA_964435735.1 of uncultured Propionibacteriaceae bacterium. Classification (GTDB taxonomy): domain Bacteria; phylum Actinomycetota; class Actinomycetes; order Propionibacteriales; family Propionibacteriaceae; genus Propionicimonas. The sequence continues at coordinate 1,417 of CAYSZZ010000005.1, read as the reverse complement.
GAACAGCGCCAGGATGGGGATCATCAGCAGCCAACTCCAGGTCGGCGCAAAGCCTCGCAGCGGCAGGAAGATCGCCAGAAGCACCAAGGAGGGCAACAGCGCCAGGAAGTGCTGGATCGTCTCGGCCAGCGGCAGGGTCAGCCGCGGGAAGGCCAGCGACTGCACCAGGGACTGGTTTCCGGTGATCGACTTGGCGCCCTGGCTGAGGCAGTGCGAGAAGAACTGGAACAGGAAGACGCCGATCACCACCCGCTCAGCGAAATGCTCGCCTCGGCTGTCTCGCTGCAGCACTCCGAAGATCAGGCCGTAGATGGCGGCGTTGAGCGCGGGCTGCAGCACCAGCCAGAGCCCTCCGAGCCGGTTCGCCTCGACCGTGGCCCGCAGCCGGTACTCCGCCATGGTGACGATGAAGTCGCGACGATCCCAGGTCTGCTTCAGGTATGCCAAGAAGCGGGGTCGCGCGCCCACCCGGTGCAACCCGTGCTGGGCAGCCAGTTCGGCCAGACTCATCCGCCTCGGATCCCTATCGTGCGTCCTGCGGCCGTCCCCGGCCGAGTTTCCTGGGCGAGTCTATCCGTCCCCGCACCGACGGGCACCTTACGCAGGCACATCGGAAGATCCCCGCCTCCGCGGAATGACAAAAGGTGTCGCCGTCGGAGTCCTGGCCCGAGTTGGGGACGGTTCCGAACTCCCGCCACCTGCCTCAACGCCGCACCCCGCCCCACCGCACCTGGGCGAAGCCGTCCGACCGCCAGCTGAGCGTCTGGCGGGAGTTAGGAACCGTCCCAACTCCGGCCACCTGCGATCTCAGCGGCGGTGGGCGAGGTAGTAGCCGACCAGGGACTGGGTGGACGGGTCCTGGGCGGCGAGCGCCTCGGCGTCCCCGGCGACGGCGGGGGCGATCTGCAGGGCGAGCTGCTTGCCGAGTTCCACCCCCCACTGGTCGAAGGAGTTGATGCCCCACACCACTCCTTGGGTGAAGGTGATGTGCTCGTAGAGCGCGATCAGCTGACCCACCACGGACGGGGTCAGCGCCGGCGCCATGATCGACGTGGTCGGCCGGTTGCCTGGGAAGGCCCGGGCCGGAACGATCGGCTCCGGTGTGCCCTCGGCACGCACCTCGTCGGCGGTCTTGCCGAAGGCCAGCGCCTTGGTCTGGGCGAGGAAGTTCGCCAGGAAGAGCTCGTGTACGTCGGCGTCGCCGTCCTTCAGCGGGTGCGCCGGGGTGGCGACCGCGATGAAGTCGGCCGGAATCAGCTGCGTGCCTTGGTGGATCAGCTGGTAGAAGGCGTGCTGGCCGTTGGTGCCGGGCTCGCCCCAAAACACCTCTCCGGTTGCGGTGGTGACCGGGGTGCCGTCCCAGCGGACGCCCTTGCCGTTGGACTCCATGGTGAGCTGCTGCAGGTAGGCGGCGAAG
>CAYSZZ010000004.1:0-163167 GCA_964435735.1 uncultured Propionibacteriaceae bacterium | reverse complement strand
CCGACGCGCTGGTGTGCATCTCCAACTGCGACAAGATCACCCCCGGCATGCTGATCGCGGCGCTGCGGCTGAACATCCCCACCGTCTTCGTCTCCGGTGGCCCGATGGAAGCCGGACGCGTCCTCGGCAGCCGGGTCGTCTCCGGGGCTCCGGACGAGGGCGGCTCGGAGCGGCTCGACCTGATCGACGCCATGATCAAGGCCGTTGACGAGTCGGTCTCCGACGAGCAGATCGCCACTATCGAACAGAACGCCTGCCCCACCTGCGGTTCCTGTTCGGGCATGTTCACCGCCAACTCGATGAACTGTCTCACCGAGGCGCTCGGCCTGTCACTGCCCGGCAACGGCTCCACCCTTGCGACCGCGCTCGCCCGCAAGGGCCTGTTCCTGGAGGCCGGACGGCTGGTGGTCGAACTGGCCAACCGCTACTACGGCGAAGACGACGACTCGGTGCTGCCCCGCTCGATCGCCACCAAGGCCGCGTTCAGCAACGCGATGCGGCTGGACATCGCGATGGGTGGCTCGACCAACACCGTGCTGCACATCCTGGCCGCCGCCCACGAGGCCGGCGTCGACTTCACCCTGGACGACATCGATGCACTGTCCCGGGTGACGCCCTGTCTGAGCAAGGTGGCGCCCAACACCACGAAGTACTACATGGAGGACGTGCACCGGGCCGGCGGGATGCCGGCGATCCTGGGCGAGTTGCGTCGCGGCGGCCTGCTGGACGAGGCGGTGCACGCCGTCCACTCCCGTTCGCTGGCCGAGTGGCTGGACACCTGGGACATCCGCAGTGGCAAGGCCACGCCCGAGGCGATGGAGCTGTGGTACGCCGCGCCCGGTGGCGTCCGCACGACCGAGGCGTTCAGCACCAACAACCGCTGGACCGATCTGGACACCGACGCTGCCGACGGCTGCATCCGTTCGGTGGAGCACGCCTACACGACCGACGGCGGGCTGGCCGTGCTGAAGGGCAACATCGCCCCGGACGGTGCGATCGTGAAGACCGCGGGCGTCCCCGAAGCCCAGTGGGACTTCACCGGACCGGCGATCGTCACCGAGTCGCAGGAGGAGGCCGTCGAGGCCATCCTGGGCAAGAAGGTGCAGGCCGGCGACGTGGTCGTGGTGCGCTACGAGGGCCCCAAGGGCGGCCCCGGGATGCAGGAGATGCTGTACCCCACGTCCTATCTGAAGGGAACCGGACTCGGCCCGAAGTGCGCGCTGATCACCGACGGACGGTTCTCCGGCGGCTCGTCGGGGTTGTCGTTGGGCCACATCTCACCGGAGGCGGCCTCCGGTGGTGCCATCGGACTGATCGAGGACGGCGATCTGATCGAGATCTCCATCCCCAACCGCTCGATCAACGTCCTGGTGGACGAGGCCACCCTGGAGGAGCGACGGCTACGGCAGAACCAGCTGGGCTGGCAGCCGAAGAACCGGCAGCGGGAGGTCTCCCAGGCCCTGAAGATCTACGCCGCCCTGGCCCTGTCCGCCGACAAGGGCGCTGCCCGGTCGCTGGACGGCGCCTTCACCCCACCGGTCGCCGCTCCCGCGGATACATCTACGCTCCGGGCCTGAGCTCCATGGAACCGCGGATCAGTCTGATCACCCTTGTCGTGGCCGACCTGGACGCCTCACGACGGTTCTACGTGGACGGCCTGGGCTGGGTGCCGGAGCTCGATGCGCCGGGCGAGGTGCTGATGTTCCGGGTCGGGGAGAAGCTGCTGCTCTCGCTCTGGGATCGCGGGCACGCGACCGCCGAGATCGGCCCGGTGGGCACGGATGGCACGCCACCGGTGACGATCGCGCACAACCTAGCGACGTCCGCCGCCGTCGACGCCGTGCTCGACGATGCCCGGCGCGCAGGTGCCCCGCGGGTCGAGCCTGCCGAGTCGCGTGACTGGGGCGGCTACAGCGGCTACTTCTCCGATCCCGACGGCTTCCGCTGGGAGGTCGCCGTCAACCCCACCCCGCTCGGCGAGAGCCTGCTGTAGGCGGAGTCCCCCTCCTCCGGCTGGGAGCGTGGGAAGAGGTCAGCAACCTCGACCTCAAGGGTCCTGGCGAACTTGGTGATCACGTCGAGGGTCGGGTTCCGAACTCCCCGCTCGACCCCGCTGACGTAGGTGCGATCGAGGTCGGCGCGATGGGCGAACTCCTCTTGCGCGCTGAGTCGGCCACGAACCCGGAGGTCAAGGAAGCCCTCACCGGAATCGCGAAGGGCTACGCAGACCTCGCTAAGGCCTACGGCAAGCTGCTCATCGACGAGGACCCCACCGCCGGAGCGGACGCCATGCGCGCCCTCACCGGCCTCCAGGAGTCGATGAACGCCTTCACCAACCTCTGCACCGGCGCCTGAGCTCTTGTGAGTGCCCGCGATCACACCTATCGCGGGCACTCACAGCCACACTGCGAAGCCATTGACGCCCGCAGGCACAGCGTTGCGCTGCGGGTCGCATGCCAGCGGGGCCAATCAGCCGGCGGACGGCGTCACGGGCAAGCGCCCGCACTCAGTCCGGCAGGATGTGGATCGGGTTGCCGTCCGGCAGTCGCAACACCGAGAAGTGCCGCCGGTCGAGGGTGACGATCCGATCCGTGCGGTAGGCCGACGCAAGTACGACCAGCGAGGCGTCGGTCACACCGATCGGGACGTCGCGGTAGGAGCGGACGATCTCTGCGGCCGAGCGCAGACGGTCGGTGCCGAACTCGGCCAGATCCCACGCTCCACCCACCAACTCGTCCAGGACGAGCTGTTCGACTCGGCTGCCGTGCCGAGTCAGAACGAGGTAGTCCAGTTCGGCGATGACGAACGGCGAGATCACCAGCGGTTCCGATGCTCCGTCGATCACCGCAGTCACTTGCGCGTGAGTCGGTTCGTTGACGTCAAAGTAGGCCAGAAGCCCACTGGTGTCGACGATCATGCCGCGCCGAAGCCGCTCAACAGCTCGTCGACTCGGTCGGCGATCGGTTCAGCACCAGAGAACAACCCACCACGCGGGCGGGGCCGCTCGGACTCGAGCTCCTTGCGCAGAGCCCTTCGAATCACCTCGGCCTCCGGCTCGCCGCGCCGAACTGCCGCTCGGGTGAGCTCAGCCTTCAGTTCGTCTGGGAGATAGAGGGTCGTCTTGACCATGCCATATACGGTACCACCGGTAGCGAATCCGGGACACAGGGCTCGGCGGCCCTGCACGCGTCGTGATCGGCGACCTCCGGCGATGACCTGGCGGCCCCGTTCCGCTTCCCGATCGACCGGGCCGCGCCGACGTGCCTGTGCCCGGCTCGTATGGCTTCAGCCGGCCTGCGTCAGCTCACCGCCGAAGAAGCTGCTCCACGGCACGTCGAGCGAGTTGTCGTGGGCGACCACGGAGTACAGGAACCGGGTCAGCGGGAAGTCGGTGGCGGCGATCACGCCACGCTCGGTCAGCTTCTCCAGTGCGGCGCCGATGACCCCGATGGCCGCAACCCCCTCCAGGGTGATGCCCTTCATGTGCACCTCGCGGACCTCGGAGAACGGCACCCCCCGCCCGACGTAGCCGCCCGCGCGGACGTTGCGTCCGCCCATGGAGGTGACGAACATGTCGCCGACACCGCCCAGGCCGAGCGTGGTCGCGGGATCCCCGCCGATGAGCTGGATGTACTGGTGGATCTCGCGTGCTCCCTGGGCGAAGATCGCCGCGGAGAAGTTGAACAACACGTAGGGGTGCGGCTGCTTGCCTTCGGTGGCCAACAGCCCGTCGGCGAAGCCGGCGGCGAAGGCGAAGACGTTCTTGGTGGCCGCGCCGACCTCGTGGCCGACGAAATCGGTGGAGGTCCAGACGTGGTAATAGTCGGTGCGGTAAAGACCGGCCAGGTACTCGATGCTGGCGGTGTCCTCACCGGCGAACACCACGCAGCTGGGGCGGCGCACCGCGAGCTCGCCGGCGATGCACGGTCCGACGATGGCGGTCCAGGTCACCTGATCGGCGATCGCGCCGACCTTGCGCTGGAGCACGTGGGGGAGGATCCGAAGCGTGCCGTCGGCCTCGGCCTGCAGGCCCTTGGTCACGACCAGCACCTTCTGACCGGGTGAGAGCAGGTGGGTCAGCTGTTCGCCGATCCAGTCGATGCCGAAGGAGTTCACCCCGACCATCACGACGTCCGCGCCGTCGAAGGCCGCGGCGGCCTCGATGAAGTAGTACGGCTTGACCTGCGAGTCGAGCGCGACGCCGAGTCGGGGGTGCACCCCGTCGGCCTTGATCCGGTCGATGACCTCGTCATCGAGATGGGTGCCGACCAGCCGGACCTCGTGCCCGTTGTCACGGACCGGATTGGTCAGCGCCGAGGCCATCACCCCTGCGCCGAGAATCACGATTGTTGCCATGGTTACCTTTCTTCGTTCTGGCCGGAAGACCAGGTCTGGTGGGGGTCGAGCAGCGCGGTCGCGATCGCGCTGTCGACGATCGCGGTGGTGCACAGCCCGGCGGTCATGGCCGCCCGGGTCGCCTCGGTCTTGTGGGCTCCCCATGCGACGGCGATGACCGTCGGGCAGCGCCGGACGGCGGCCAGGTCGATCGACAGGGTGCGGGCGTCGAGGCCGGGATCGGCCACCGCCCCGGAGCCGGTGATGAAGTGGCTCAGGATGTCGCCGACCGCGCCGGCCCGCTGCCAGGAGGCGACCTGGTCGGCCGTGAGGTAGCCCGAGCGCACCAGCACCGATTCGGCTGAGACGCTGCCGGGGGAGTAGATCATCACCTTCGCTGCGGCAGCGGCGGCGAGGGTCTGGCCGATGGAGACTTCCCGACGCAGCGAGGCCGCGAGTTCGGCGGAGCCGACGATGGTCGGGACGGTGAGACTGCGGACGCTGCCGGGGCCCTTCTCGGCCATCACATGCAGCGAGTCGCCCACTGGATTGCCGGCGGCGAGCGTCGGGCCGCCATTGGTCTGAACGACCTCGACGCCCTTGGCCCAGCCGCGGGGCAGGTCGGCGGCCACGGCGGCGATCGTCCGTCCCCAGGAGACGGCGATCCGGCGCACCGTCGGACGGATCGCGGCAAGCCTCTGAGCTGCGACACGGGCGACGGCGGTCGCCGTGATCGCCGTCCGGGACTGGCTGGGCAGGACCACCACCTCGCGCAGGCCGAAGGCGCGGGTGAGTTCCACCTCGAGGTCGTGGCGGCGGCCCAGCGGATGGTCGATGACGATGCGGACCAGGCCGGTCTTTCTCGCGTCGTCCAGCAGCCGGCCGACGGTCCACCGGGTCAGGCCGAGCTTCTCGGCGACGTCGGCCTGGGTGCGCTCCTCGTAGTAGTACAGCTCGGCCGCGCGGAGCATCAGCTCCTCATCGGCTGGTGTCCTCACCATGGATCCGTCCTCACACTGACTCCCCTTCGGTATCACGACGCTAAGCGCCGGGCCGGCTCATGCGCATCCTGCCAACGAATGTTGCGCAGATGAGCACTGCCGCACATCTGCTGGCCGGGAGCAATCGGCTCACTCCCGTCATCAGCCCACCCGCGGACCGGATCGACCGTCAAGCGGCGGGCCAGTCCCCTGTCATCAGCCGGACGGCTACCGCCTCCAGGGCGGCGGTCTCGTCCACACCATCGGCCAGCACGGTGATCGCAGCGCCGCCACGGACGCCGAGGGCGAGGACCTCGACGACCCGGCCGAGATTGGCGGTGCGGCCGCCGTGGCGCAGGAACAGGCTGCTGGCGAATCGCTCAGCCAGCTGTGCCAGTTCCTGCGCCACGATCGCGTGAATCCCGGCGGGATCCGCGACCCGCAGCTGCCGCTGGATCAAGGCGACTCGATCGCCAGGATGCTGCCGACCGCGATCCGGGGGAGCTCCTCACCGGCGAGCGCGTGGATGCCCCCGTCCATCGCCGGCGTGTCGGCGCCGTCCAGGGTGATCGTGACATGGCCGAGGCTGTCCAGGTTTCGCTGGGCGACGTCCCCGACCGCGGTGATCGGAAAGGCTGCGCCGTCGATCACCAACTGGTGACCCACGGTGATCACCGCGCTGGAGGTGGCCGGTGCGACCAGGAAGCAGAACTCCCGCAGCGCGTCGGGGGCGTTCTCACCGAACGTGACGAACATGCGTTCGGTGAGGAACGACTCCGCCAGCGGCCCAGCGTCGGTGACGGTGGTGCGGTAGATCTCGGTCATGCTGCAGTTCTCCAATCAGGCGTAGAGGCCGATGCTCGCGAGCCAGGCGACGGCCACCCGCGGAACTCCGTTGATGAACCTCGAGTAGAGCACGGACGGCACTCCGACCTCGACCGTCTCCGGCTCGGCCTCGGCCAGACCCAGACCCACCGGGATGAAGTCGCAGGCGTTCTGGGTGTTGATCGCGAACAGCGCGGGCAAGGCGAGGCTGGGGTGGATGTTGCCCTTGCCGATCTCGACGCCGATCAGGGTGCCGATCACCTGGGCGATGACCGCGCCAGGTCCCAGCAGCGGGGACAGGAACGGCAGCGAGCAGATGAAGCCGAGCACCATCAGGCCCCAGCCGGTGCCGGCCAGCGGGGTGAGCATCGAGGAGAACCAGTTGCCGAATCCGGACGCGTTGATGATCCCGATCAGCATCGCGATGAAGGCCATGAACGGCAGGATGGTGTTGATCATCGTCTGGATGCCGTCGCGCCCGGCCTGGTAGAAGACCGAGATCACTCGTCCCGCACCCATGCCGATCTTCACCAGCACGCCCTTCTTCTTCGGCTGCTCCCCCGGAGCGTCCGAAGTGGCCGGGCCGTTCGCCTCCGGCAACGCGCCGGCTGCGGACGCTGCGGTGGCCTCGGCGGTGGCGGCCGCCGCGGCCACCGCCGCCAGCGCCTCCGCACCGGCGGGCCGGACCTGCTCGCTGCCGACCGCCGAGACGTAGATGCCCTCGTGGATGAACTGGGCCAGCGGCCCACTCTTGCCGGTGGGCATCACATTGATCGTCGGGATTCCCTTCTTGGGGTAGATCCCGCACCGCAAGGTGCCGCCGCAGTCGATCACCACCGCGAAGATCTGGTCGTCCGGCACCGAGGTGGCGAAGCCGTTGACCGCCACGGCGCCGGTGAGCTCGACGATCCGGTCGACCACGGCCGGGCGGTCACCGCCGCCGACGATGTAGACCAGCTTGTTGCGCTCGGCGGTGGGAGTGATGGTCAGCGGGCCGCCGTAACCGCCCTTGCCGCGCTCGATGACGATGGTGCGAAGTTCGTCACTCATCGTGCTACACCTCCACCTTCACTTGGTCGCTCAGGGTCACGCCCTGCTGCTTGCTGACGTACTTGGTGGTCAGGTCGGTGACCCAGCCGCCGACGAAGTTCATGACGAGGCCGACCAGCAGATAGCGGATCGCCAGCGGGCCGGTGCTGAGGCCCAGTTGGGTGATCCCCTGGGCGATGCCGAGCCACACGAACAGCTCTCCGGCGTTGATGTGCGGGAAGATGCCGCTGCTGGTGTGGCAGAACTGGGCGGCGCTGGCGTAGTAGCTCGGCTTGTACCGCTCGGGCAGGAACCGTCCGAAGGTGAAGCCCATCGGGTTGGCCAGCATGAACAGGGCGAGGAAGGGCAGCACCAGGTAGCGGTTCACCGGGTTGCCACCCAGTTTCGAGGCCAATCTGGTGATGCGGTCCTGACCGATGAGCTGGATCAGGGAGTTCATGGCGATGAGCAGCATCAGGACGAGCGGAACGATGCCGGTCACCCAGCTGATGAACGTCTCGCCGCCGGCTCGGAACAGGCCGATGAACCACTCTGCGGCATGGACGAGGTATTCCATGAGTTTCGCTCCTTTCGAGGTTGTGGGGTTGGTGGGTCTGCGCAGTCAAGGGGTCAGGCCGGGGCCTGGGCGATACGGCGGGGGGACAAGCGGGCAGCAATCCGGGCCCACGGGCCTGGTGGCTCGGCAGCGACGCCGCCGGCGGCGATCACCAGGTAGTTGTCCCTGGCGTTGGCCGCGGCGAGGCGGACGCTCGGTGCCAACTCGCGACGGGTCTGAGGAGCGAGATCGGACAACAGCTCTCCGTCGAAGGCCGGCAGCGCCCGGAACCGCGCCATCGCGGTGACCCCGGACATCCGGGTCCCCTCCAGGATCCGCCCGTCGTCGTCGAGCAGGAACATCACGATCGCGCCGGAGGCGACCAGGCCCTTGCGCTTGCCGATGCCGACCCGGCCGCGACGCCGCAGGGCGATGAAGGTCGAGGAGAAGTGCTTGGCCTGGCGAAACCCCAACACGGTGTTGATCGCGTAGAAGATGCCGAAGCCGATCAGGAAGGGCCAGAAGTCCATGATGGAGTCCTCACTGGTTCTCGGTCTGGAAGGCGCTCTCCATCAGGTAGAAGAGCTGCTCGTAGCTGGACAGTCGGGAGGTGCGGTTCAACAGCCCGCGGTCGGTGCTGAGCCGGATCAGCTCGTCGTAGGCACCAATCAGAAGGTTGTCGTCATAGGAGGACTTCTCGGGGGCCGCCATCAGGAACACCATCCGGATGCCCTCCTCGGCGTCCGCCTTGGGGATCACCCCCATCGCGCAGACGAGGTGGTCCACGTCCGGGGCCGAGGCGTGGGGGAAGCCGACCGACTCGGTCAGCAGCATGGTGGACTGCCGTTCCCGTTCCGCCAGCAGCGCCACGAACTCCGGCGTGACCAGTCCGCGGGCGACCAGGTGCTCGACCAGGATCTGGGTCGCCTCCTGGTAGCTGCAGCCCGCCGGGAGGGAGATGAACCGATCCTCGTCGAGCAGCGCGACCAGCAGCGAACTCGGCGGACGGGCGAGCGTCAGCGAGCCGCGGCCGGTCAGCGTCAGGTCGGTGAGCCGGCGGATCAGTTCGTCGCGGTCGAACACCTCCGAGACCACGATCACCGGCAGCGGCGAGTGCGGCTCCGAGCCGGGAGTGGCCACGAGCACGTCCAGGCCGTCGGGGATCTGCTGCGGGCTGGCGACGACGCTCAGTTCGGTGCCGGCCGGCAGCGTCCGGACCAGCTGGGAGCGGATCAGCTCGGCGATGCCGGGACCTCGACCGGTGACGATCCCGACCCGCAGCGGCCGGGCCCGCCGCGAGCTGTGCTCCTCCAGGAATACCTGGAAGTAGGCGCTGGTGAGCCCGATCTCCGACTCGTCCATCACCAGGCCGGTCTGTTCGGCGATCACCTCGGCAGCGACCGTCGACATCCGGTGGGCCAGCGGATAGGCCGCGGCCAGCTGGTCGGCGGCCCCCGGTTCACCGTTGCTGAGCGAGTAGCGCAGCCGGTTCAGCATGAACGCAACGTGGTGGGTGAACTCGGTGACCAGTGCGGACGGGTCGATGCGCAGGTCGAGCTGGGTGGTGATCCGTTCGAAGATCTGGTTCACCAGCTTCTCCGCGGTCACATCGACCGAGCCGAAGCCGTGCTCGAAGAAGGAGGTCGACCGCATGCTGGCCAGCGGGACCGCCAGGAAGAGCACCTCGGCCTCCGGCAGCCGGTCGGCGATCACCGGCGCCAGTTCGTCGGCGAGCGCGGTGGCGGTCCGGTGGGCGGGGGTGCCGCGGAGCTCACCGTAGACAGCAGGCAGTTCGGCCAGCGGATGGCCGGCGAAGAACCGGTCGAGACAGATCACCAGCCAGCGGCGCACGGTGCGGGCCACGGACGGATCCACCTTGTGTTCGGCCATCACCTTGTCGAATCCGGCGTCGACCTCGGGGCCAGGCTCGTACTCGCCGTAGGCCTGCTCGAAGCCCAGCCGGAGCACCGCCAGCCGCTGGTCGGGTTCGGTCCCCTCCAGCCACAGGCCGACCCCGGAGCGGCCCTCGATCGTCACCAGGTGGCGTTCCAGCGATCGGCGCAGATCGGCCAGGTCGGCGACCACGGTCGTCCGTCCCACCAACATCGCCTGGGCGAGTTCGTCGGAGCGAACCGGTACCAGGGAGCGGAACAACGTGGCCAGGATGTAGCCGCTGCGCCACTGGGGGTTGTTGAAGCTGGGACGCTCCCCGAGGATCCGGGTGCGCTGACGCCGGTAGGTATCGGCGTCAGCGCACCCGCAGCCGGTACTTGCCCTGGTGCAGCCGGACATAGCCCGACGATCCCAGTGCGGCGTTGAGCGCGGCGACCTCGGCGGCGATGGTCTTCGTGGAGACACCGAAACGTCGCGACAGTGACTCGGGGGCAGCCGACAGCGAGGTTTCCAGTTGCTGGAGGATCATCGCTGAACGGTTCACTTTCCTGCCTCCCTTGGCGGTGTAGTGCTCTGAAGCTAGCGCGCGGACACCCTCCTGTGCCCTCGAAGTTCGGTCGGAGTTTGGGACGGTTCGGCCCGAGGACAGACCGAGCGCTCGCGCAACCCCGCCCCGCGGCGAGGGTTGGCTCCTCATCGCACGACGACGCCTGATGCCGGCGCGTTCCCAACCTCGTGGTCCGGATCCCGCTCCACCCAGAGTCTCTCCACACCCGAGTTCGCCCGCGGGCCGCCCTCGTCGCGACCCAGGCCGTCAGCAGCGAACACCCCGCGCGGCGGCGTATGGCCTTGACTGGGTCGAACGCGAAAGGGAGCGTGGGAGAACGGGAATAACACCGATGTAGTTATCCCCATTGTGGATAAGGGCTGTGGATAACTCAGGCGACAACCTGCTGCAGGTCTGCGGCGTGGGCGGCCAGCCGACGCAGGGCGCGGTGGCAGCGCTGTCGCAGGGCGGCGGGCGTGAGACCCAGGACGGCCGCTGCCCTGCGAGTGTCGAGGCCGTCGGCATAGACCAGCCGCAGCGCCGACTCGGAGGTGGCGTCGATCACAGCGGTGCGCCGGGCCCGAGCCAGGAGAAGCGTGCTGCTCTCGCCGGGCACGGCGTCGGGGAGGGTCGCGATCCGGGCCGGATCGATCGATCGGGCGGGCATCCTGCCGCGCACCCGCTTGCGGGTGTCGAGGGCGAGGTTCGCCGCGATCCGGGCGGGCCTGTGATCCAGCGGGTAGGTCGCGATGCCCAGCCACAATTCGGCAATGTAGTCGTCGAGGTCGTGGGACGGGTCGCGGGTGGCGGCCAGCACCACGCAGCCGAGCATCGCCTGGAGCACCACGCGCCTCGCGGTGGCGTCGCCGCTCCGCAACAGAGCACCCAGGACCGCGTCCGGATCGGACCTCACCGATGACAGCACCTCCGCCAAGCTGGACGCGGTGCCCAGCGCGGTCTCGGTCCGCCAACCGCACGGGAGGGGCTCGTCGGCGAGCTCGCTCCATTCGGTGTTGAGCCATCTCAGGGTGGGGTGAATGCTCCTCATACGAGCACCCTGGCGGAAGGGTGTTGTCCCAGGTGTTGTCCGGGCCGGCCACGGTGTTGTCCGTCTGAAGGATGGTGTTGTCCACCGATCACTACTGACGATTGCGTAGGTTTGCTAACGATCTGATTACAGATAACGTTTCAAGTGGCGTTGACCAGCGTCTTTGTCCGTAAAATGGATGTTGTCGGCAGCGAGGCTGCATCAGCGCTCCACCGATCCCTGATCGCCCAGGGGGTTGCTCGGATATCCAGCAACCCCCTGGTGCCATGTTCGGGCCGAGTCGGCTCCGCCCGAACACCGGATCCCCCGAGTCCAGGAGGTCCCCGACCCGCGCGGCGTCCGTCGGCCGACCCTGTCGATTCGATCGGCCCCTGCCTGGCTCAGCTTCCGGCCAGCCCGACCAAAGCGATCCAGCTCTCCCCTAGCGCGACGAGTAGTTCTCCAGGGCCCGTGCCAGGAAGTCGGCCAGCGGACCGGTCTCACCGTCGCGTCCACCTCGTCCGATCTCGGTGACCGGACGAGCGGGCTGCGGCGTCACCCCGGTGAACCGGGCCAACGGCGGTCCCGAAGTCACCAGGTTGTAGAACTCACCGCCGGGGCCCACCGCGATCGTCTGCGCCGCGTTGATGTACCACCCCTTCAACGGGGTCTTCACCCGCCGACCGGTGAGCAGGGTGGCCTGCAGCGCCTCGGGGGCGAGTCCGCGCGCGGTGGCCTCGGCCACGAAGGCATCGAGGTGTGGTTGCGCCGCCGCGGCTTCGGCATTGGCCGCCGCCGCCGCCAGCTCCAACCGGCGCTGCGCGTCCGCGTGACGCTGGTTCGGTTCGGCCATGTGGCGAGGGTACCGTGGCACCCCACTCCCGGCACCGGAGATTGGCCCGCTGGCTACCATGGGTGCTCGTGGAAGGGAGTCGGATGCGCAGATCCGCGCTGTTCGCCGTCGCGGCACTGGTCGCACTCGTCGGCTGCACGCCGTCCGCTCCTGGGCCCGCGACCCCATCCCCACCCACCACATCGGCGACCCCGACGCCACCCCCACGCCAGCTCGCCGTCGGGGATTGCACCGGCCCGCTCCCGTCCGCGCTCGGCAGCGCTCCGATCGAGACGGTCGCCTGCGACACCGAGCACACCTACGAGGTGTTCGAGGTGGTGTCGCTGGGCGGCGACAGCCTTCCCGACCCCGACATCATGCGGGCGATCGCGAACAACCGCTGCCTGCCCGCCTTCGAGGCATACGTCGGCGTCACCCCGAGCCACAGCCGCTACGACTCGCTCTTCCTCTCGCCCGACGAGGTGGCCTGGGAGACTCCCGGGCTGCGCCGGCTCACCTGCCTGCTCGGCTCCCCCACGCAGACCTTGAGCGCCACAGCCCGCGACGACACCACGCTCTTCCCCGTGGTCGGCGAGTGCACCGGACCCCAGGACGTCCCGGTACTGGCCCTCGAAGTGATCGACTGCGCCAAGAAGCACCACTACGAGGTCTACGCCGAGAAGCAGCTCAAGAGCGAGGCCGCACCGGACGAGAAGGAGTTGGCCAAGCAGATCAGCAGCGTGTGCGTCACCGGGTTCAAGAAGTTCGTGGGCAAGGACGCCGCCGGCTCGAAGTACGAGTACACCTACTTCATCGCCGACGCCGACCTGTGGGGCAAGGTCAAGGATCACCGCCTGGTGTGCAGCGTCGGCTCCCCCAAGGGCGGCATCAAAGGCAGCCTGAAGGACGCCAAGGCCTGAACCGGCGACAATGGGGTCATGCTCTTCGGCTATGACATCCCCGACGGCTGGCTCGACAAGGCTCTGCTGATCCTGCTCGTCGTCGTCGCGGCGTTGGTGCTGCGCTGGCTGCTGGTCCGCGCGATCGGCCTGACCACCCGGAGCATGCTCGAACGCGCTCGCCGCCGCAAGGCCCCCAGAGCCGCCGGTCGGCTCATCGCCGCGGTGACCGGCGCGGACGATGAGCGCTACCAGCAGCGCGCCGCCACCATGGGTTCGCTGCTGCGCAGCCTGGTGGCAGCAGGGGTGTTCACCGTCGCCGTCCTCACCGTCCTGGCGATCTTCGATGTCCCGCTCGGCCCGCTGCTGGCCACCGCCGGTGTCGGTGGCGTGGCGCTCGGCTTCGGCGCCCAATCGCTGGTGCGGGACTTCCTCTCGGGGCTCGTCATGATCATGGAGGACCAGTACGGCGTCGGCGACACCATCGACACCGGCCAGGTCACGGGCACCGTCGAGGAGGTCGGGCTGCGGGTCACCCGGCTGCGGGATGCCAACGGCCAGGTGTGGTACGTCCGCAACGGCGAGATCCAGCGGGTCGGCAACCAGACCCAGGGCTGGTCGACCGCGATCGCCGACGTCCCGATCGGCAACGATGAGGACGCGGCCGGGGCGCTCGCCATCCTGCAGTCCGTGGCTGAAGAGGTGGGCGCCGACCCGGAGTTCGCCGACGTGCTTATCGACAGCCCCACCGTGGTCGGGGTGGACTCGGTGAGCGCGACGGGCACCGTCCTGCGGATGACCGCCAAGACCGGTCCCAACCAGCAGTGGGGGGTCAAGCGCGCGCTGCTCCAGCGCAGCCTGAAGGCCCTCGGCGAGGCCGGCTATCACGGGCCGGTGGTGCCTGGGGTACCCACTCCCCCGGCCTGACGCCGCAACCCTGGTGCACAGCGCGTCCGCGCGAACCACCCTTTGGGCGCGCGCTGTGGCCGAAGTCGGAGTCGGAGCGGGGCGGCGCGAACGAGGCTGACCTGGCCGCAGGGGTCAGGTGCCGGAACCGAGCGATGTCGCGGGCTGCGTGCCACGACGGTTCATGGTGCGGGTGGCACCGACGCTTGCCACGATGACGCAGGCCATGGCAACCAGCTCGACCGGTGACAGCCGTTCACCCAGCACGATCAGCGCTGACAGCGCAGCGACTCCCGGCTCCAGGCTCATCAGAATGCTGAAGGTGCCGGACGGGATCCGCCGCCGGGCCACCAACTCCAGGCCGTAGGGGATGGTCGACGACAGGACGCCGACCGCGAGCCCCACCCCGAGCACCCAGGGCTGCCACAGCGCCGTCCCACCGGTGATCAGGCCGGGAATGGCGAAGCCGATCGCCCCCACCAGGCTGCCCACGGTGGCACCGGTCAGGCCCGACCAGGCCCGCGCGGTCGGGCCGGCCAGGACGATGTAACCGGCCCAGGCCGCGCCGGCCAGCAGCGCGAAGCCCACCCCGATGGGGTCCAGCGGCGCCGGCGACCAGCCCAGCAGCACCACCCCGGCCGCGGCCAGCCCGGCCCAGAGGAAATCCCGTAGCCGCCGCGAAGTGATGACCGCCACGGCGAGCGGACCCAGGAACTCGATGGTGACCGCCAGCCCGAGTGGAATCCGGGCGAAGCTCTGGTAGATCGACCAGTTCATCGTGGCCAAGCAGACGCCATAGCCCAGCACCACCCGCCAGTCCGCCCAGGTCCGGCCACGGAAGCGGGGACGGGCGATCGCATAGAACAACAGGGCCGAGACGGTCATCCGCAGCCAGGCGAAAGCGGTCGGGTCGACCTCGCCGAAGAGCGACTTCGCGATCGCCGCCCCGAACTGCACCGAGACGATCGCGCCGATCACCAGCCACACCGGGGACAGCCAGACCGGGAGCCTCGCCTTCACCGGGGCACCGGGGACGATTCCTGCTGACCCACTCCGGACAACGGCAGATACCGCGGGCAGTCGACGACATGGTCGTTCACCATGCCGACCGCCTGCATGAAGGCATAGACGATGGTCGGACCGCAGAACCGGAAGCCGGCCCGCTTCAGCGCCTTCGACATCGCCTCGGACATCTCGGTGGACGCCGGGATCTCGGCGAGGCTGCCGCGGGTCGGCTGCAGCGGGCGTCCATCGACGAAGTCCCACAGGAAGGACGAGAACCCCTGCCCGGCTTCGAGCCGCTGCCAGGCACGCGCGTTGCCGATGGCGGCTTCGATCTTGCCCCGGTGCCGGACGATGCCGGGGTCGCTCAGACAGCGCAGCACCTCGTCCTCACCCCAGGTCGCGAGGCGATCGGGATCCAGACCATCGAACGCCCGGTAGAAGCCTTCCCGCTTGCGCAGGATGGTGATCCACGCGAGTCCGGCCTGGAAGCCGTCCAGCACGAGCTTGGCATACAGGGCTTTGGAGCCGTACTCCGGCACCCCCCATTCGTCGTCGTGGTAGGCGATGTACAGCGGGTCATCGCCGACCCACCCGCACCGCTCGCCCATCGCCACTCCTTCCGTCGGATCATGCTACGACCGGATCGTCGGCCGAGCGAGCCTGGGCCGGAACCTTCGGCTACGGAATCGTAGGTTTTCATCGCCTGCCGAGGCCCGAGCGGGCAGGATAGATCCATGAGCACCGACGCGAACCCCGACGCCCCCTGGACCCGGCACTACCAGCCCGGTGTGCCCGCCGAGATCGAGTTGCCCACCGAGTCGCTCGTCGCATTGTGCGAACGATCGGTCACCGAGGGCGGCCCGGCGATCGCCACCGACTTCTTCGGACGCACCACCAGCTACACCGAGCTGGGCGATCAGATCGCTCGCGCGGCCGAGGGCCTGCGCCGGCTCGGGGTGAAGGCCGGAGACCGGGTGGCGCTGATCCTGCCCAACTGCCCTCAGCACGTCGTGGCGTTCTATGCGGCGCTGCGGCTCGGCGCGATCGTGGTGGAGCACAACCCGCTCTACACCTCTCGTGAACTGCGCCACCTGTTCGAGGACCATGCGGCGCGGGTGGTCATCTCCTGGGATGCCGCCGTGGCGAAGCTGCGCGAGCTGCCCTCCGACGTCAAGCCCGAGCACATCATCGCGGTGAACCTGCTGAAGGCCTTCCCGCTGGTGAAGCAGCTCGCGCTGCGACTGCCCATCCCCTCACTGCGTGCCACCCGCGATCGGCTCACCCAGCCCGCGCCAGGAGCGCTGAGCTGGGAGGGGCTGCTGGCGGCACCCCCGATCGATCCGGCCCACCCACGGCCGACGGTGAAGGATCTGGCGGTGATCCAGTACACCTCGGGCACCACCGGGCAACCCAAGGGCGCGATGCTGAGCCACTACAACCTCTACTCCAACGCGCTGCAGGGCGAGGCCTGGATGCACGGTGCGCAGTACCGCAAGGAGGTGTTCTACGCGATCCTGCCGATGTTCCACGCCTTCGGCATGACGCTGTTCCTCACCTACGGCATCCTCAAGCAGGCCCGGCTGGTGCTCTTTCCGTCCTTCGACGCCGACATGGTGGTCGACGCCGCCCGCAAGAACCCGCCGACCGTCTACTGCGCGGTTCCTCCGATCTACGAGGCGACCGCGAAGAAGGCGATCGAGAAGGGTGTCGACATCAGCACCGCCAAATACTGCATCTCGGGTGCGATGAACCTGCCGGATTCCACCGTTGAGCTGTGGGAGAGCGTCTCGGGAGGCCTGCTGGTCGAGGGCTACGGCATGACCGAGGCCTCGCCGGTCTGCCTGGGCAATCCGTTCCACCCCAGCCGCCGCACCGGCACGATCGGGATCCCCTTCCCCTCCACCTGGATGCGGGTGGTGGACCCGGACGACCCGACCCGCGAGGTTCCCCAGGGTGAGCGCGGGGAGCTTCTGATCCAGGGACCGCAGGTGTTCAGCGGATACTGGAACAACCAGGCCGAGACGGAGAAGACGCTGCTGCCCGGGGGATGGCTGCGCACCGGCGATGTCGTGACCGTGGACGCCGACGGCTTCACCACCATCGTCGACCGGGTGAAGGAGTTGATCATCACCGGCGGCTTCAACGTCTCGCCCTCGGAGGTGGAGGTGGTCCTGCGCGCCCATCCCGGCGTCGCGGACGCGGCGGCCGTCGGGCTGCCGGAGGCCGCCGGCGGTGAGCGCGTGGTCGCCGCCATCCTGCCGCAGGAGGGCACCACCGTGAACGCCGCCGAGCTGCGCGCCTTCTGCAAGGAACGACTCGCCGGCTACAAGGTTCCGCGCGAGTTCTACCTTCTGGACGAGTTCCCGAAGTCGATGCTGGGCAAGGTGCTGCGCAAGCAGGTCAAGGAGAAGCTGGACGACCTCACCCCGCTCCGCTGACACGCGCTTCCGGTCTCGGGTCTCGACCACGCCAGCCGGAAGCCACCCTGACGGGACCCGTCCCGTCAGGTCAGGATCAGCGGGGCTCCTCGACGAGCTCCAACTCGGGGACGTCAGGGGTGCGGAGGCGAGGCCACTCCCAGTGGTTGCGTCGGAGCAGGTAGAGACCGGCCAGCACCACGGCCACTCCACAGGCGAACGCGCCGATCACCAGCGTCCACCTCGGGCCCCAGGCCTCGCCGGCCCAGCCCAGCAGCGGCGAGCCGAGTGGCGTCCCGCCGAGGAAGACCGCTGAGTAGATCGCCATCACCCGGCCTCGCATCTCGGGCTCGACCGCCAACTGGACCGACGCGTTCGAGGCCGTCATCACGGTCAGCGCCAGGAAGCCGGTGGGCATGAGGACGGCGACGTAGGAGAGGTAGGTCGGGGCGACCGCGAGCACCGCCATGGCCAGGGTGAACCCGGCCAGCGCAGTCAGGATCAGCCGCAGCCGCAGGGTGGTGCGACGGGCCGCCACCAGTCCGGCGGCCAGGGAACCGATCGCCATGATCGACCCCATCAGACCGAACTCCTCCGGGCCCACGTCGAACACCGCGGTCGCCATCAGCGAGTTGGTCAGCTGGAAGTTCATTCCGAAGGTGCCGAGCATGAACACCACGAAGAGGACGATCATGATCTCGGGCCGCTGCCGGATGTAGACCAGGCCTTCGCGCACGGCACCCTTGGCCCGCGCCACCGGAGCCGGCGTCAGCTCTGCCGGACGCATCAGCAGCAGGGCCACGATCACCGCCACGAAGCTCAGCGCATTCAGCAGCAGCGCCAGCGAGACTCCCCACCAGGCGATGGTCAGGCCGGCGACGGCCGGGCCGATCAACCGGGCGGCGTGGAAGGAGGTGGTGTTGAGCCCGACCGAGTTGGCGATCAGGCGCCGCGGCACCATCTCGGGAGCGAAGGCCTGCCGGGCCGGGCCGTCGAAGGCGGCCGCCGCACCCTGCAACGTGGCCAGCAGGTACACGTGCCACAAGCTCACCTGCCCGGTGAACACGAGCACGGCGAGCACCAGGCCGGTGACGGTCATCGCCGCCTGCGTGAGCAGCAGCACCCGTCGCTTGTCGAACCGATCCGCGACCGAACCGGCCCAGGGCGCCAGGACAGCGGTGGGAAGAAACTGCAGTCCGGTCACGATCCCCAGCGCCAGCGAGGAGTTGTTGGTGAGGATGGTGAGCACCAGCCAGTCCTGCGCCACCCGGGCCATCCACGTCCCGACGTTGGAGACGAAGCCGCCGCTCCAGAACATTCGGTAGTTGTAGAGGCCGAACGAGGCGAACATCGGCACCCGTTCGGCGACCGCCGTACTCACACCAGCACCTTCTCCCGCAGCAGGGCGGCCGCCTGCTCCAGCACGTCGAGTTCCTGCTCCGAGAGGCCCTTCAGCCGGTGGTACATCCAGTCGTCCCGCGCCCTCGAGACCCGCTTCAGCACCGCGCGTCCCTCGTCGGTGATGCTGAGCACCTTGCTGCGGCCGTCGCTGGGGTGGTCGGTGCGATCGATGAGGCCCTTGTCCACCATGCAGTTCGTGGTGCGGGTCATGCTGGGGGCGCTGACCTGCTCCAACTCGGCCAGTTCGCCGGGGGTCTTGGGGCCGTTGGTCAGCTTGCCCAGCACGCCCACCTGATGCGGGGGGATCTCCGCACTGGGTTCGAAGCGGACACGGCGGCTCACCTGCTGGCAGGCGATCCGCAGTTCATAGGCAAGCTTGGCAAGGGCGATAGTCACGGTTAGTTAGTCTAGCTCATTAGCTTTGCTAAATAAATGTCGCTGTTGGCAGCCTCCCGAGACTCCACCGCGCAAGGCGGCAGCGGCACCGGTGCGGGCGAGCGAGGGGAGTCACCATTCGCCAGGCTGATCACGCGGCACTCCGTTTCGAAGACCATCGCGTCCTCGTGCGGATTCCGGCGGCCTCATCGCTCGCACGGCTGCGAATGCTGTCGTCTGGGTCCTAGGAGGCCCGGTCGGCCCACCATTGCAGCAGCGCCTCCCGGGCGCGCTCCTCGCCCAGCGGTCCTTCGTCGATCCGCTTCTCCAGCAGGAACTTGTACGCCTGCCCGATCACCGGGCCGGGGCCGACGCCGAGGATCTCCATGATCTGCGTGCCGTCCAGGTCGGGGCGCATCGCGGCCAGCTCCTCCTGCTCGGCCAGCGCGTCTATCCGCCACTCCAGTTCCTCGTAGGCGCGCTGCAACCGCTGTGCCTTGCGGACATTGCGGGTGGTGCAGTCGGAGCGGGTCAGGATGTGCAGCCGTTCCAGCTGATCGCCGGCGTCGCGGACGTAGCGGCGGACGGCCGAGTCGGTCCAATTGCCCTCGCCGTAGCCGTGGAACCGCAGGTGCAGTTCGATCAGCTTCGCCACCGCCTTGATCTGCTCGTTGGAGAAGTGCAGCGCTTGCATCCGCTTGCGGGCAAGCTTCGCCCCCACGACGTCGTGGTGGTGGAAACTCACCTTGCCACCGGGCTCGAACCGCCGGGTGGCAGGCTTGCCGATGTCGTGCAGCAGGGCGGCCAGCCGGTTCACGATGTCTGGCTGGTGACCGCGGGTCCGCTCCAGCTCGATCGCCTGATCGAGGACGGTCAGCGAGTGCTGGTAGACATCCTTGTGGCGATTGTGCTCGTCCCTCTCCATTTGTAGAGCCGGCAGCTCGGGCAGCACGATCTCGGCGATACCGGTCTGCACCAGCAGATCCAGGCCCGGCCGTGGGTCGTCGGTGAGCAGCAGCTTCACCAGCTCGTCCCGGATCCGCTCGGCCGAGACGATGGCCAGCCGGCTGGCCATGGCCGTCATCGCCGCCACCACCTCGGGGACACAGGTGAAGCCCAGCTGGGAGGTGAACCGGGCGGCCCGCATCATCCGCAGCGGGTCATCGGAGAAGGAGAGCTCGGGAGCGGCCGGCGTCCGGATCAGGTGGTCGGCCAGGTCCGTCAGCCCACCGAAGGGATCGAGCAGCTCGCCGGTGGTCATGTCGAGGGCCATCGCATTGACGGTGAAGTCGCGCCGGACCAGATCGCCACCGAGGTGATCGCCGAAGACCACCTCCGGCTTGCGCGATTCCTCGGAGTAGCTGTCGGCCCGGAAGGTGGTGATCTCCACCAGCCGTCGGGAACCGTCCGGCTCGGTCAACTGGCAGGCAATCGTCCCGAAGGCGCGGCCCACGTCCCACACGGTCTTGGTGAGGGTGCGCACCACCGCTTCGATCTGTTCCGGGAGCGCTGAGGTGGTGAAGTCCAGATCCTGGCCGAGTGTGCCGCGCAGGGCGTCGCGCACCGAACCGCCGACGAGATAGAACTCGTGCCCGGCGGAGGCGAAGGCCTCGGTCAGCCGATCCATCGACACGTTGGACGCCCGCACCGCGTCGAGCGAGGCGCGCTGGGCAGGGGTCACGTGAGGCACGACGGATCACTTTACCGCCCGAACCGATGGGGACGGTCCCCAGCCCCGTCCGGACCCAACGCGCAGGTCGCCAAGTGTGGCCAGAGTCGGGGACGGTTCCGACTCCGGCCACTCGGGCATCCCAGGCCCCATCCCGAACAACTCCGTCTCCAGATGGCCTGGAAGGCCAACCGTCGGCCCGAGATCCGCAATCGGGGAGTAGATCCGTGACCGACCGTGCCCGCGTTGGCAACCGCCCGACTTCGGCCGGGGGTGGCCGGAGTCAGGAACCGTCCCCAACTCTGGCCGCGACTTCGGCGGGGGTGGCCGGAGTCAGGAACCGTCCCCAACTCTGGCCGGTCAGCGCAGGACGTACGGCTGCAGGACCGCGGTCACCACGCTGGCGAAGTCTTCGGCGGTGCCCCAGTCGAACCTGAACACCGCGCCCTGGCCGCCGCCCGAGCCGAGGTAGCCCACCCAGGTCTGGTCGTTCAGGCTCTCCAGCACCACCGACAGGCTCGCCCGGCTGGAGTTGCGCATGTAGTACTTCTCGAAGACCAGCATGATGACCTCGCGACCGTCGGGCGAACGATTGACGTAGTCACCAATGCATTCGACGCTGGTCCCGGACGCCTCCACCTGCTGCCGCACCAGCTGGGCGGCCTGGGAAGGGGTCAGGCTCACGGTCAACGTCCGCATCACAACCTCCAGCAAGCGACGTGGTGCCAGCGACTATGCCACGTCCAGGGGGCAGCGGACTCGCCCTCGCGCCGGGCATGGCCATCGCGTCCCCGCCCGTACGATGGAACAGTGAATCGGAGGCCAGGGCTGCTGCGGCGCGCTGTCGCGGGGGCGGCGGCCGTGATCGCGGCGGTGGCCTCGCTCACCTGGTCGGCACCGAGCGCGACGGCCGCGACGCCTCAGCTGGTCGTCGAGATCACCGGGGTGGAGGTCACCGGTTCGAAGCCCTCCGACCAGGTGACGGTGACCGGAAGGGTGAGCAACCCGGCCGGCGCCGAGGTCTACGGCCTGACGATGGTGATCTGGCGCTCCCGCGACCCGATCGGTGACCTGCCGTCGCTGCGCCAGGTCACCGGTGCGGCCACCCCGCCGGGCGTAATCCTCGCCCAGTGGCCGGAAGAGAGCTACCGCGTCATCACCGGCCAGAACATCGCATTCGCCCCCGGCTCCACCGCGGAGTTCACCGTCCGCGCCCGCCTGGCCGACCTCGGCTTCGATACCGCCGGCAGGGCCTACCTGGTCGGCGCCCGGGCGCTCGGCACCTCTGCCGGCAGCGCAGCGGTGGGCCGGGTCGGGCAGGGCTCGACGGTTGTCGCCGTCCCGGGCGACCCCGTACCGATCACCCGGCTGGTGATGCTGACGACCACACCCACGAAGCTCACCAGCGGCATCTTCCGCAACGAGGATCTGGCGGCCGAGCTGACCGGGCGCCTGGACGCCCTGCTCACCGCCGCCGCCGAGCCCGGCATGTCCTGGCTGATCGATCCGGCATTGTTCGACGAGGTCACCGACCTCGCGGACGGCTACCAGGTGCGCGACGGAGACAGCCTGCGGCCCGGCACCGGCCAGCAGGTCGCGAAGGCATGGCTGCAGCGGTTCGAGCGACTCGACCGGAAGGCCGGCGCCCGCACCCTGTTCGGCATTCCCGATCTCACCGGTGCCGCGGCGGCCGAAGACCCGGAAGTGCTGGCCAGGGCCAGGACCGCCACCGACCAGGTGGCCGGCCTGCGCGGGCTGCCGCTGCTCGCCTGGCCCACCGGCGGGCTCTACACCGAGGCGGTGGACGCCTACCTCGCCGGGGACACGCCGCTGCTGGCCACCAATCCGCTCGGCGCCGGCGCGCTGCAGACGTCGGCCGGTGGACGGACGGTGCTGGCCTCCGCGGTCACGCTCCCCTCCCCCGATGACTTCGGCGCCCGGCAGCTCGCGCTGGCCGAGACCGTCCTGGCCGGGGAGTCCGGCCAGTTGCGGGTGCTCCGCGAACCGGCGGATCTGGACGCCGACCGCGCCATCACCACCGCCTGGCAGCTACCCCGTCCGCTCGATGCGCTGCTGGCCGACGCGTCCCGTCCCGGGAGCTATCAGGCGATCACCCCGGTCACGCTGGCCCCCAGCGAGTTCCGCAAGGTCGCCGACCTCGAACAGACCGTGGCCGCTTACCGCCAGCTGGCACCGGATTCGGTCATCCCCGACGAGGCCGCCGCACTGCTGACCCGAGCCGTCGCGCAGCCCTGGATCGGCCAGGACGCCGCACACGCCGCGCTACTGCGGGAGATCGACGGCCTCGTCGGCCCGGCGGCGCTGAAGAGCGCCGTCACCCTGGACGCCAGCCCACGGTTCGTGATGTCGGCACGCACCAGCCAGTTCCCGCTGACGGTTGTCAACCACCTCACCGAGCCGATCCGGGTGAAGGTTCGGGTGGACACCGACAACCCGCAGCGGTTGCGGATCCCCGACACCGAGGTCGTCACGATCCCCGCCGGACAGAGCGCCTCGATCACCATCCGTCCCGAAGCGACGGCCAACGGGGTGGCCATCGCGCAGGCCTGGGTCGCCACGGTGAGCGGACGCCGGGTCTCCCCGTCCACCGAGATCACTGTCGAGATGACCGAGCTGGGCTTCGTGGGCTGGGTGATCGTGCTCGCCTCCGGTTCGGTGGTGCTGGGGGCCACGGCGCTGCGGATCTGGCAGGTCCGCCGCAAGGCCGGCCGCACGCCGGCCACCGCCGACGCCACCCCTGCGCCCCCCTCGCCCGAGGCGGAGGACCTGCCCTCCGACACCGAGCGCCATCCTTCGCGTCGAGCGCCAGCCCCTGGGGACGAGCGCTCGGCGATAGGAGTGGCGCTCGATGAGTCCGGGGGGCCGGGGCGGCCGGACGGAGCCCGGGATGACTGAGGCGTCGGGCGGACGACGGCTGCTGAACGCCACGGCGGTGATGGCGTCGGGGACGATGGTCTCGCGCGTCCTGGGCCTGGTCCGCAACATGCTGCTCGCCTTCGCGCTGGGCAATGCCGGCCTGCGGATGGACGTCTTCACCATCTCGATGCTGGTGCCCAACTCGCTCTACATGCTGCTGGCCGGCGGCACCCTGAACAACGTGCTGGTACCGCAGATCGTCCGGGCGGTGCTGCACGACGAGGACAAGGGCAAGGCCTTCGTCGACCGGATCATGACCGCCTTCCTGGCCTCGCTCGCCGTGCTCGCCGCGATCCTGACCGTGGCGGTGCCGTGGGTGATGACGCTCTACGCCGCCCCGCTGCGCGACCCGGGCATGGCCGACGCCTGGCAGAACCTGCTGCTGATGAGCTACATCACGATGCCGCAGCTGTTCTTCTTCGGGGTGTTCTTCCTGATCGGGCAGGTGTTGAACGCCCGCGACGTGTTCGGGCCGATGATGTGGGCGCCGATCGTGAACAACGTGGTGTCGATCTCGGTGCTGGGCATCTACATCGCCACCTGGGGAGCGAATGCCGCCGAACGCGCCACCTTCACCGAGCAGCAGATCTGGTTGCTGGGCGGCGGCTCGACCCTCGGCATCATCGCCCAGACCCTGGTGCTGCTGCCCTTCCTGAAGAAGGCGGGTTTCAGCTACCGTCCGCGGTTCGATCTCAAGGGGACGGGCCTGGGCCGCACCTTCCACGTCGCCAAGTGGATGGTCGGCTACGTGGCGCTGACCTCGCTGGCGCAGCTGGTGGTGACCAACCTGGCCTCGACCGCCAGTGCCGCCGGGGGAGGTGGCCCAGGCGCCTACCAGAACGCCTACCTGATCTGGATCCTGCCGCACTCGCTGCTGACCGTGTCGCTGGCCACCGCCATGCTGCCGGCCGCCTCCCGCTCGGCGCTGGCCGGCGATCTCGCCGGCGTGACCCGCGAGACCGACCGGGCGATCCGGCTGGCGACCACCTTCCTGGTGCCGGCCAGCCTCGGGCTGATCGCGCTCGCCCTGCCGATCACCGCGTTGCTCTTCGGCCACGGCCAGGGCGGCGGCGACTTCCAGTTCGTCGCCTGGGCGCTGATGGGCTTCGGGGTCGGCCTGGTGCCGTTCACCATCCAGTACCTCTACCTGCGCGCCTTCTACGCCCTGGACAACACCCGAACCCCCTTCCTGCTGCAGATCGCGATCTCCGGGGCGAACGCGCTGCTGGCCGTGGCCTTCGTGGTCGCCCTCGACTCGCCAGGGACGGTCGCCGCCCGACTGGCGCTCTCCTACTCCGTGGCCTACTTCCTGGGCTGGTGGCTCACCCACCGCGCACTCTCCCGGCGGATCCCCGACCTGCCGTGGCACGACACCCTGCGCCACCTGGGCCGGCTGCTGCTGGCCTCGCTGCCCGCCGCCGCGCTCGCCTTCGGGGTGAACTACGGGCTCTCCTCAGTGGGCGGCCTGCTGTGGCAGGTGATCGGGCTCGCCGCGGCGGGTGGGCTGGCGGTGATTGCCTACTTCTTCACCGCCAAGCGGATGGGCATCCCCGAAGCCAGCGAGCTGATCGCGGTGCTGCGGCGCCGTCCGGTCGCCACCGTGGAGGTCACCGGCGATCTCGCCGCGGCCGTCCCACCGGTCGCCGAGGCGGAGAAGGAGTCCTGGGGGCCTGAGGACTCCGGGTCGCACAGCGCGGGTGCTACCGAGTCTGGCGCCGCACCCGTGGTCTCGAGCGATGGCGAATGGGATCCGAACCCCACCTCCACCACCGACGCCGGCGTCGACCCCTCGACCAATGCCGATCCGGTCAACGACGACCCGGACGGGGTGGGTGTCTTCGTCCCGATCGAACCGGTCGAGCCGCCCGCCGACGTCCTGGACTTTCCGGAACCGACCGACGACGAGCCCAGCGATCCGATCGCCGAGCCGACCAACCTGATCGACATCGGCAGGCTCCTGGCCGGCCGCTACCGGCTGGCCGAACTGCTGGCCGAGCGAGGCGGGCACCAGACCTGGCGGGCCGAGGACACCGTCCTCACCCGGCCGGTGCTGATCCACCTGCTGCAGCTGGACGACCCGCGCAGCGACGACCTGCTCGGGCTGGCACGTCGGGCTGCGCTGGCCACCGATTCCCGCTTCCTGCGGGTGCTGGACGTGGTGCCGCCCTCGTCCGGAGAACACGGCGCGTACCTGGTCTACGAGTACGCCACCGGGCACACCCTGCAGCGGCTGCTGGCCAGCGGCCCGCTGACCGGTGCCGAGACCGCCTGGGTGGTGCGCGAGGTGGCCGACGCGCTGGTCGGCCTGCATCCCGCCGGGGTGTTCCACCGCCATCTCAACCCGGCGACCGTCCTGATCACAGCCAGCGGCAACGTGAAGATCATCGGTCTGCTGGTCGACGAGGTGCTCTCCGACGCTCCCGCGCGCACCGCAGACGACGGCCAGGCGGCGGACGTCACGGCCCTCGGCAAGCTGCTGTATGCCTGCCTGGTCGCCCGCTGGCCCGGCAAGGAGGCCCACGGGCTGCCCGCCGCTCCCGAACACGAGGGACGGCTGCTGCTGCCCAGCCAGGTGCGCACCGGCGTCGCCCACCCGGTGGATGTGGTGGTCGATCGGATCCTCTCGCCCGTCCCGCGGCAGCAGGCATCGCGGCTGACCACCGCCGCCGAGGTGGTCACCGAACTGTCCCTGATACTGGGCCCGATCAGTTCCGCCGGCAACCTGCGGTTGCGCCTGGAGCACGCCTACGGCGACACACCGCCGGACGACCAGGCGTCGCCCTCGACAGCTGCCCTCGCAACAGCGTCGACGACCGCCCCTCCCGTCCCGGTGCCCGCCCGGCCTCGCTTCGAGGTGAGCGGACCGGTGCCTGCCGGCCCGCCGCAGACTTCAGCAGGCTCCGTTCCGAGCGCCGCCGAGGACACTCCCCCGCCGTTCACGCCCGTCCCGCCCCCGCCGGAGCCGGCCCCGCGCTCCCGCGGCTCCCGCACGGGCTGGTGGCTCGGTGGCGCCGGGGTGCTCGCCGTGGTCGTGGCGGGGATCTGGCTGGCCTTCCCGCCGAATGGCCAGGAGGTGCCGGCCGAACCCACCGTGCAGCCGGTCGTACGGCTCGCGATCGCCGGGGCCACCGACTTCGATCCCCGGGCGGACGGCGGCAGCGCGCAGGAGAACCCCAAGGAGGTGGCGCTGGCGATCGACGGCGACCGGAGCACGGCCTGGCGGACCGAGCGGTATCGCAAACGCGCCGACTTCGGTGGGCTGAAACCCGGGGTTGGCCTGGTGCTCGATCTCGGCAGGGTGCGAGAGGTCAGCGAGGTCAGGATCACCTTGCTGGGCGAGGCGACCACGCTGGAAGCGCGGGTGCCTGCGGAGGCCGCCCTCGGCGAGGCGTCGATGGAATCGGAGGTGCAGTGGCGGCGGGTGGCCGGAGGGGACGCCCGCACCGGCACGTTCACTCTTGCCTTCAACGTCGAGCAGACCCGGTTCCTGCTGGTCTATCTCACCGAACTGCCGCCGGTCGAGGAAGGCTACTTCCGGGGCGTGGTGGCGGAGATCGAGGTGTTCGGATGACCCGCGACGACCAGGCGCTGCTGGCGGCGCACGTCGCCGGGGATCCGGATGCCTTCGCCGAGTTGTTCGGCAGGCACGCCGATCGCCTCTGGTCGCTGGCACTGCGCACCCTGCAACACCCGCAGGATGCCGAGGAGGTGCTGCAGGAGGCGATGCTGGCGGCCTTCCGCCGCGCGGGCGGCTTCCGTGGTGAGGCGGCGGTCGGCACCTGGCTCTACCGGATCGTGCTCAACGCCTGCCTGGACCGGTTGCGCCGCATCAAGGCCCGCCCGGCCGCATTCGCCGGGGACGAGATCGTCGCCGCCCTGCCGAGCCTCTCGGAAGGCCCGGAGTCCGTCGTGCTCCAGCGTGAGCTCGCCGACGAGGTGGAGCGCGCCCTGGGACAGCTCAGCCCCGACCAGCGCGCCGCGCTCGTCCTGGTGGATCTGGACGGCTACTCGATCGACGAAGCCGCGGTGCTGCTGGGCTGCGCGCCGGGCACCGTGAAGAGCCGCTGCTCCCGCGGACGGGCGAAGCTCGCACCGCTGTTACGACACCTGGTGGAGGCATGATGGTCCCCGAACCGCCCAGTGAGGATGCCATGCCGCTACCGTCCGACCTCGATCCCGAGGACGACCAGGCTGTCCAGGGGCTCCTCCGCGGCCAGCCCGGTCTGGCCATGCCGGAGGCGGTTCGCACCCGCATCCTCTCCGCGCTGGGCGAGGAAGCCGTCACCCGTGCCGCTCTGCTCGGCAACGACGCCGACCCGTCCCCCAGCGCCGCACCGTTGGCCAAGACCGTCCCGTCGGTCAGCCCCGCCGAGATCAAAGAGCGCTGACCGCGGGCGTATCGCCGCCCGGGTGCGGAGATCCCGGTTCCGGCGGCGCATCAGATTGTTATCGCTCCGAGATATGTTGCGGTTGACTGCATAACCCCCCAAACCTATGCTGAAGGCGCCTAACCACTTTCGACTGCGTGGTCGAAACTTTCGAGAGGTTCGAGGATGAACAGATTTTCGGCTCGGGGGCTTGTCGCCGGCCTCGCGGCCACCGCGATGGCACTCGGTCTCGCTGCCTGCTCCACGCCGGCGGCGCCGGAGCCCAGCCCAACCGACACTGCACCAGCACCCACCACAGAGGCACCGCCCGAACCCGTGACCCTGCGGTTCTGGCACAACGCTACCGCTGATCCGCTGAAGGGCATCTGGGAGAAGGCTGCCCGCGATTTCGAGGCCAGCCACCCCGGCGTCACCATTGAGGCCACCGGTTACCAGAACGAGGAGCTCCAGCGCACCCTGATCCCGCAGGCCCTTCAGGCCGGCGGCGACGCCGTCCCCGAGGTCTTCATGGTCTGGCCGGGCGGCGAGGTTCGCGCCCAGGCCGAAGCCGGCCACCTGAAGGACCTGACCACCCTGGCCGCCGGCACGATCGCCGACATGGGTGGCGTGGTGAAGCCCTGGGAGGTCGCGGGCAAGCAGTACGCACTGCCCTTCACCTTCGGCATCACCGGCATCTGGTACAACAAGGACCTCTTCGCGCAGGCCGGCATCGCCGACACCCCGAAGACTCTGCCCGAGCTGGAGGACGCGGTTGCCAAGCTGAAGGCGATCAACGTCGCTCCGATCGCGGTCGGCGCCGGCGACAAGTGGCCGGCCGGTCACTGGTGGTACCAGTTCGCGCTGAACACCTGCTCCGTGCAGACCTTGCAGACCGCCATCCCGGCGCTCGACTTCACCGATCCGTGCTGGATCGAGGCAGGCGAGAAGCTGCAGGCGTTCGTGAAGATCAACCCCTTCCAGGACGGCTGGCTGTCCAGCTCCGGCCAGCAGGGCGCTGACTCCTCGGCCGGCCTGGTCGCCAACGGCAAGGCCGCGATGGAATTCATGGGCCCGTGGAACTCCGGCCAGATCGGTTCGCTGGCTCCGGACGGTCAGGTCCCCGCGTTCCTCGGCTGGTTCCCCTTCCCGAGCATCCCCGGCACCGCCGGTGACCCCACGGTGACCATGGGCGGCGGCGACGGCTTCGGTGTCTCCGCTGGAGCCCCGGATGTCGCGGTCGAGTTCGTCGAGTACCTGGTGAGCCCCGAGGTTCAGCGTGAGTTCGGCGCCGCCGGCTCCGGCATCCCGGCCAACCCGGCAGCTGCCGACTCGATCACGGATCCGAACCTGCAGGCCATCGCCGCGGGCCTGGCCGGCTCGTCCTACGTCCAGCTGTGGCTCGACAGCGCCCTCGGCCCGGAGTTCGGCAATCCGCTGAACGACGCCATCGTCAACCTGATGGGCGGCAAGGGCACGCCGCAGGACATCGTGACCGCGCTCGAAAAGACTGCAGCGAACCTGTAGTAGAAAACCATCATGTCAATGACCACAACGGCAGGGCCCGCGGCTACCGCGGGCCCTGCCCCGGCCAGGCGGCCCCGCACATCGGGCAACGTCCGCAAATGGCTGGAGATCGCCGTCTTCGCCGGCCCCGCACTGGTCGTCTTCCTCACCTTCGTCATCCTGCCGGTGGTGCTCGCGGCGGTGTACAGCCTGTTCAACTGGAACGGGCTCACCCCGCTGGAGCGGTTCGTCGGCTTCGACAACTACATCGAGGCCCTGACCGACCCGAACTTCACCCAGGCGATCGGCAACAACTTCTCCATCCTGATCGCCTCGATCCTGATCCAGGGGCCGCTGGCGATCGCCGCGGCGATGCTGCTCAACCGCAAGCTCAAGGGACGGGCGTTCATCCGCGCCGCGATCTTCGTCCCCTACGTGCTCGCCGAAGTGATCGCCGGCCTCTCCTGGAAGCTGCTGCTCTCCCCCAACGGCTTCATCAACGCCCTGTTGGAGATGGTCGGCCTGGAGGACTGGACCCGTCCCTGGCTGGGCGATCCCGACATCGCGCTCTGGGTGATGTTCGGCATCATCAGCTGGAAGTACCTCGGCTTCGCGATCCTGATCATGCTGGCCGGCCTGCAGGGCGTCCCCGACGAACTGCACGAAGCCGCCGCGATCGACGGCGCGGGCTGGTGGAAGGCGCAGTGGTACATCACCCTGCCGCTGCTCGGCCCGACCATCCGGATCTGGGTCTTCCTGTCGATGATCGGCTCGCTGCAGCTGTTCGACATGGTCTGGGTGACCACCCGTGGCGGTCCCCTGAACGCCACCAACACGATGGCGGTGTACATGATCGTCAACGGCCAGACCCGGCCGGGCTACGGCAGCGCGATCGCCGTCATCCTGTTCCTGATCTCACTGACCGTTGCGCTGGTCTACCAGCGCTTTGCGATGCGCCGCGACCTGGCCGGCGCGATGACCCGGGGGGTGCGCTGACATGGCTGAACTCACCGCGTCCATCGCGCCGCGCCGGATCAACTGGTCCTCCCCGCTGATCTACGTGATCGCCTACCTGATCGTCGTCGTCTCCGTGGTGCCGGTGCTGTACGTCTGGCTGAACGGCTTCCGCTCCAACTCCGACATCAACGCCAATCCGGCGGGCTGGCCGAACCCGTGGTACTTCCAGAACTTCCTCACCGTACTGGGTTCGGACCGGTTCTGGGGATCGCTGTTCGCCTCGTCCGTGGTGGCGGCGAGCACCACCGCCGGGGTGTGCGTGCTGGGCATCATGGCGGCCTTCGTGATCGCCAAATACGACTTCCGGGGCCGGCAGGGCCTCTACACCCTGTTCGCCGCCGGGCTGATGTTCCCGCTCACCGTCGCCTCGCTGCCGCTGAACCTGTTGATCCGCAACATCGGGCTGCACGGCAGCTTCCTCGGCGTGATCATTCCGCAGATCGCCTTCGCGCTGCCCACCACGATCATCATCCTGGTGCCCTTCCTGCGCGCCATCCCCGACGAGCTCGAGGAGGCGGCGGCGATCGACGGCGCCAGCCGGATCGGCTTCTTCTGGCGGATCATGCTGCCGCTGTCGATGCCGGGACTGATCACGGTGGGAGTGCTGGCCTTCATCGGCTCCTGGAACGCCTACCTGCTGCCGCTGCTGATCATGGCGGCCGGCGGCATGCCGCAGAACCTGTGGACGCTACCGCTGGGCGTCACCCAGTTCGCCACCCAGTACTCCCAGGACACCGGCGCCGTCCTGGCCTACACCTCACTGTCGATGCTTCCGGCGCTGCTGTTCTTCATCGCCGCCGAGAAACGCATCGTCGGTGGCCTGACCGGAGCCGTGAAGGGATGACCGGAGTGACCGAAACGTCCGCCACCTGGCCGTGGCACGACACCTCGCTCTCGATCGATCAGCGCGTCGACGCGCTGATCGGAGAGATGACCGTGACCGAGAAGGTCGCGCAGCTCCACGGGCTGTGGGTGGGTGCCTCCGAGGACGGTGAGGATGTGGCGCCCAATCAGAACGAGATGTCGGATCCGATCGACCTGGACGCGATGCTCCCCCGCGGGCTGGGCCAGCTGACTCGTCCGTTCGGCACCGCTCCGGTCGACCCGGCGGCCGGAGCGGTCTCGTTGTTGCGCACCCAGCGGCGGATCATGGCCGAGAGCCGGCTGGGCCTGCCGGCGATCGCCCACGAAGAGTGCCTCGCCGGTTTCGCCGCCTGGCAGGCAACCGCCTATCCCGTCCCGCTCAGCTGGGGAGCCACCTTCAACCCCGACCTGATCGGCGAGATGGGCGAGCGGATCGGCGCCGACATGGCAGCGCTCGGGATCCACCAAGGGCTGGCGCCCGTCCTGGACGTGGTGCGCGATCTGCGCTGGGGACGCGTCGAGGAGACCATCGGCGAAGATCCCTACCTGGTCGGTCGGGTCGCCTCGGCCTACATCCGCGGCGTCGAGTCCGCAGGGGTGATCGCCACCCTGAAGCACTTCATCGGCTACTCCGCCTCCAAGGCCGGACGCAATCTCGCCCCGGTCTCCGTCGGTTCGCGGGAGTTCGCCGATGTGCTGGCCGTCCCCTTCGAGATGGCGATCCGCGAGAGCGGCGTCCGTTCGGTGATGAACTCCTACACCGATGTGGACGGAGTGGCGGTCGCGGCTGACGCGGGCCTGCTCACCGGATTGCTGCGGGAGACCTGGGGGTTCGACGGCACGGTGGTCTCCGACTACTTCGCGATCGGCTTCCTGCACACCCTGCACGCCGTCGCCGAGGATTTCGTCACCGCCGGTGAGCTGGCACTGCGGGCCGGAATCGATGTCGAACTGCCTTCGCCCAAGGCCTTCAACGGCGCCCTGGCGGCCGCGGTCCAGTCCGGCCGGATCGAGGAGGAGTTGCTGGATCGGGCGCTGCGCCGGGTGCTGCGGCAGAAGGCCGAGTTCGGCATGCTCGACGCGGGCTACTCGCCCGTCCCACCCGCGCTGGCGGGTGCCGATCTCGACGATCTCGACAATCTGCGAGGCAGTGTCGCGCTCGACCCGCCGGCCAACCGCGAACTCGCCCGGCAGATCGCGGAGCAGGCCATCGTGCTGGTGAGCAACGACGGCGTGCTGCCGTTGCGGTCACCGCGGCGGATCGCTCTGATCGGCCCGAACGCGGCCGACCCGTACGCGGTGCTGGGCTGCTACTCGTTCCCGTCCCATGTCGGCGTCCGGCACCCGGAGGTGCCGATCGGTCTGGAGCTCCCCACCCTGGTCGATGCCCTGGGTGCCGAGTTCCCGGACGCGGTGGTCGACCACGTCCTCGGCACCTCGGTGGACGGCGGCGAGACCGACTTCGAGGCGGCCCTGGCTGCCGCCCAGGCCGCCGATGTGGTGGTGCTCGCGCTCGGCGACCGGGCCGGGCTGTTCGGACGCGGCACCTCGGGCGAGGGCTGCGACGCGGCCGACCTCGCTCTGCCCGGAGCTCAACAAACCCTGCTGGAGGCGGTGCTGGCCGCCGGCACTCCCGTCGTGGTGACCCTGCTCGCCGGTCGTCCCTACGCTCTCGGGGAAGCCGGGACGCGAACCGGAGCCGTCGTCGCCGCGTTCTTCGCCGGAGAGGAGGGTACCGGCGCCCTCGCCGGCGTGCTGAGCGGCCGGGTGAACCCCAGCGGCCGGCTGCCGGTGTCGATGCCGGCCGGGCCAGGCTCGCAGCCGTCCACCTACCTGGCGGCACCGCTGGCCCGCCGCAGCGGGGTGTCGACCATCGACCCGACCCCCGCCTACGGCTTTGGTCACGGACTCAGCTACACCTCGTTCGAGTGGACGGACGCACTCGCGTCGGCAGCGACGGTCGCGACGGATGAACCGGTGACCGTCTCGATCCGCGTCACCAACACCGGCGACCGGGCCGGCACCGAGGTGGTCCAGTTGTACCTGCACGATCCCTTCGCCAGCGTCGTCCGTCCGGTGCAACGGCTGATCGGCTTCGCCCGGTTGGCGTTGGAGCCCGGCGAGGCGGCCCGGGTGAGTTTCGAGGTGCACCCCGACCTGACCAGCTTCACCGGCGTCGCCGGCCGCCGCATCGTCGAACCCGGACGGATCGAACTCGGCTTCGGCCGCTCCAGCACCGACATCGTCGCGACCCTGCCGGTCGACCTGACCGGCGCTGTTCGTGAGGTCGACCACACCCGCGTACTGCACCCCGGCCTTCAGATGGAACGTGGAATCCAGCGAAGACGCTGATCGGTGTTTCTCCGGGGTGTGACGCGCGCCACGTTGGCTGGAGACGCGCGCGACACCGGTCTGGTCAGCCCGTCCGCGCGCCCCGGCGGTTGGGCGGCTCCACGGGGGCTGCGTCGAGGTAAGCACGTGCCCGAGTCACGCCGGCATGGTCCACCAGACAAAGCAGTAGCCTCGCCGGACCGCCCGGTGTCGGCACGCTCAGACTCGCTGGCCCGCTGGTCACGTACGGATGCACGAGCACCTCGCCGGTCTCGGCGTCGGGTGTCGGCGAGACCTCGGGGGAAGGGCCGGCCAGCGCTCGTCCAGGCCGCTCGAATCCGGCCACGTACTGGCTCGGTACCGTGGTGTGAGACTCGCACCGTCAGCTCACTGGGCTGGGTGGGAACGGGTAGGTCGGCACCCGCGCGGCGCATTACCGTCGCGCGGACGGCTACAACGCCACGATGGCGCTGTTCGCCGGCAGGAGCGCGCCGGATGCCGTCTTCTGCTACTCCGACCTGTTGGCCATGGGTGCGCTACGGGCAGCTCTCGACTCAGGTCTCCGCGTGCCCGACGACGTGGCCATCATCGGGATCGACGACATTGAGGAGGGCCGCTACTCACGTCCCTCGCTGAGCACCGTCTCGCTCGACACCGCTTTCATCGCACGCGAAGCCGTTGCCCGGATCGCGGCCCGGATCAACGACCCCGCGACCACCCCCGAGAAGTCGTCGCACCCCACCGCCTGCTGGCCCGCGAAAGCACCCTCGGTGTCGCGAGCTGAGTCAGCGTCCGCGGGATTGACCACACCTGCGTCCTACACCCGGAGGTCGCCGAGCGGACAGCGACGACCTCGAGGGCTGAACGCTACGGCAGTGGAAGCACCAGAACGGCGAAACCAGAAGCCACGAGCGTCCCTAGAGGTTGCGCGCGGCATCCTCGATTCGGGCGGCGTGCGCGGCCCACTCCTCGGCGGAGCGAGCGGTGAGATTCTGGTCGACCTGGCCTTCCTGCCACGGCGTTGTGTGACCGAAGAACCCTACAAATTTGGGTTGATTTCTTTGTTTGACAAGCAAAGACGATCGGTCCGGGCTGCTACGAAAAGTGTCAGTGCCTATCTCTAGAGTCCTTGCTATGGACGAACCGATCATCACCCAGCTGCAGGAGCTGGACGCCAGCAACCTGCTGGCGCTGATCGGTCACGCCCTCGACGAACTCGCCGAACCGCGCCACCTCCTAGAGCCCGAACGTGACCAACTCAACGTGCTGCTCGAAGCGGTTCGGATCGATGCCCGGCTGGACGCCTGGCAACGCCAATGGGCCGCGAGGCTGGACGCTGGCGAGGTCGCGTGGAACGAGCACGGCACCTCCACTGCCACCTGGCTGGCCGACGTCGCGAACCTCACTCGCCGCGAAGCCGCCGCTTTGATCAAAGCAGGACAGGAACAAGCCCGGTTCCCTCACATCGGCACCGCCGCACTCACCGGCCAGGTACTTCCAACCCAAGCGACAGCGATCACCCACGTCCTGGACCAACTCCCACCCGAGTTCCCCACCGACGTCGTCGATCACGCCCAAGAACTGATGGCCGACTTCGCCCACACCCACAACTCGGCCGAACTGCGTCGGTTGACCGGACGACTGCTGGAAGTCCTCGCACTCGACACCGCTGAAAAGCTGGAAGCAGCCCGGCTGGAACGCGAAGAACGTATGGCGAAACGCAACCGGCACCTGACCTTCACCCCCGACCACCACGGCTCCATCCTCATCAAAGGCAGCCTGCCGATCATGGCGGCCGAACCACTCATCCGGATCGTCGAAGCCTACGCAGCCGCCGAGAAACGCGCCTTGGACGCACTCGACCCGAGCGCCGAGTACCTCACCCAGGCGATGCGCCGCGCCGACGGACTTCTCGCGATGGTTAACCACCACACCCAGCGAGCCCTCGCGCCGGTGCACGGCGGCGATCGACCCCGGATCAGCATCATCATGTCCTACGACAAGCTCCAGAAAGCCGCCCACGACGCAGGGCTCCTCACCGGCACCCTGGCAGGCACCGGAGAACCCATCCCCGCCAGCCAACTACGGCAACTCTTGTGCGACGCCGACCTGCTCCCGATCGTGCTCGGCGGACCCTCCGGCATCCTCGACGTCGGCCTCACGCAACGCTTCGTTACCCCCACCCAACGCGCGGCGCTGGAAGCCCGTGATGGCGGGTGCGCGTTCCCGGGCTGCGACAAACGACCCCAAGCCTGTCACGCTCACCACATCCTCCCGTGGTGGATGGGCGGGAGAACAGACCTCGAAAACCTCGTCCTCCTCTGCCCACACCACCACGGCATCGTCGAACCCAGCCGAGACCCCACCACCGACCGATGGCAAGTCCGGCTACGTACCGACGGGACACCCCGAAGTCATCCCACCCCGACGCGTCGACCCCCACCAGAGACCACGCACCCACGTCCGCTACCAGACACGCGCCGGCGGATGACCGGGCATGTCCACGCGTTTGGCCATGCTCGGCATCCCGCGATCCGACCGTTGCCAGATCGGCCCTTCACGCAGCTGCGATGTGAGCCCTCGCCCGGGATGGCGGAATGCAAGAGGTGCTGCACGCATGCCTGCGTCCTGACCCTTCCGGACTCGTGTCCGACAGGCATGCACCCTCAATCGTGTCTTCGGGCCGGCCCCCTGAATGATGGGCGCGGTTTTCGCTTCGTGGGCTGACCTGCGCGACCGTGTACCCAATGACCGACAAGCTCGACTTCAAGAAGATCTTCGCCGGCTACCGCGCGCCCCAGGGCTGGTTCGAGATCGTGGAAATCCCCGACCAGCAGTACCTCATGGTTGACGGGCACGGCGATCCCAACACCTCCCCTGCCTATATCGAGGCGCTCGCGGCGTTGTATCCGGTCGCCTACAAGCTGAAGCTCGCCAGCAAGCGGGAACTCGCCCGCGGCTACGTGGTGCCGCCGCTGGAGGGCTGTGGTGGGCGGACGACATGGATGTCTTCACCGCAGCGCGCGACAAGTCCCGCTGGGACTGGACGATGATGCTGCTGGCGCCCGAATGGACCGACGACACCCGGTTCGAGGCCGCCCTCGCCCAGGTGGCGGCGAGGAGTGCTCCGACGCGTCTTGCCGATGTCCGACTGCGTCCACTGTCGGAAGGACTCTGCGTCCAGACCCTCCACCTCGGTTCTTTCGACGACGAGGCGCCCGTGCTGGAGCGCATGCACCACGAGTTCATCCCCGGCCACGGACTTCGCATGACCGGCAAGCATCACGAGATCTACCTCAGCGACCCCCGCAAGGTCGCTCCCGGGAAGCTGCGGACGATCCTTCGTCAACCCGTCACCACAGCCTGAAGCCACGGCTCATTGCCGAGCGGTCAGCGCAGCGGCTGCGAAGTGCTCTCCCGCACCACCAGGTGAGTGGCGAGGTCGAGCCGAGGGGTGGTGGACGGGGGGTGCTTGGCCATGCCGATCACGATCCGGGCGGCCTCGGCGCCCATCCGGCCCAGCGGCTGATGGACGGTGGTCAGCCGCGGGCTGACCCACTCGGCCACCTTGATGTCGTCGTAGCCCACCACCGAGAGCTCGTCCGGCACCCGGATGCCCACGCTGCGGGCCGCCTCGTAGACGCCGAGCGCCTGCAGATCGCTGCCGGCGAAGATCGCTGTCGGCGGCTGCGGCAGCAGCAGCAGCTTCATCGCCTGGGCCCGCCCACCCTCCACATGGAAGTCGCCGTACCGGATCCAGGCCGGATCGATCGCCAGCCCGGCGGCGTTCATCGCCGACCGGTAGCCGTCGAGCCTGGCCAGCGAGCACATCATGTCGTCCGGGCCCGTGATCGCGGCGATCCGGTGGTGTCCGAGTTCGATCAGGTGCCGGGTGGCCTGGAGCCCGCCCGACCAGTTGGCCGAGCCGACCGACGCCACGTCCGGGGACGGGTCTCCGGCCGGGTCGATGATCACGAACGGGATCGAGCGGGCAGCCAGCTGAGCCCGGTACTTCGGTGCCAGGTCGGAGAAGACCAGGACGACCCCCACCGGCCGGCGACGCATCGCCCCTTCGATCCACTCCGGATCGGGCGCGTGCCGGGTGCCGCTCGCGGTGATCACCAGTGAGAGGCCGTGCTGCTGCGCAACGGATTCGACGCCGGCGATGATCTCCATCGACCAGATGTCCTGCAGCTCGTGGAAGACCAGTTCGAGCAGCTCCCCCCGCGTCCGGGTGGCGCCAAGCCGGCGCTCGTAGCCGCGCGCAGCCAGCAGCGCCTCCACCCGCTCCCGGGTCGCGGTGGCGACATCCGGGCGGCCGTTGAGCACCTTGGAGATGGTGGCCAGCGACACACCTGCTTCGGCTGCGACACCGGCGAGCGTCACCCGCTCGCTGTGATCCTTCGACACGGTGTCAATCATATTCCCGAAACTATCGGCCCGATCGACGAGTCTCGCCGCCGGGCTGCAGCCCACTCGTCCCCGGCACCTGCAGTATGCCTGGCGGGTGAGGCCGGCCTCTGCCCAGAAGGCGGCGAGACGACTAGGGTGGCCCACCAGAGCAGATCATCACCAAGCCGGAGTGGGGCGGACGAAGGGAGCCGGCATGGCGGAGAGACAGCCGCACCGACAGCCGTCCGGCGCGCTCAAGCAGGCGAGCCGGAGCGACGAACGGCACCGGCATGGCCAATGACGCGGCCACCCCGGTTGCCGGCCGGCGAGCCCTCGCCGGCGTGGCCCTCGTCCTCTATGCGGCCCAGCTGGCCTGGCTCGCCGCCGTCGCCTTCCGGCCCGGGCTGCTCGACCACGCCGTACCGTGGGCCGTCCTGCTGGCCGCACCAGGATCACTCTGGGCGATGGTGGTCACCCTGCTGCTGGGAGCCGCGGCGTTCACCCTGACGCTGCTCGCCGGCGGTGACCGCGCCGCCGGCACCCGGATCCCACTGCGGGTCTCCGCCTGGTCCGCCATCAGCGCGGTGCCGGTCGCCTTCTTCGGCTACCTGCCCTGCCCCGGGGACGGCCCACCGATCTGGGACGCCTTCAACTCGACCATCTCGCTGTTCCTCGGCAGCTTCGACAAACCCTTCGGACCCGGCGAGGTCTGCGCCTACCCGACTCCGGTCGGCATGCACATCGTCCGCGGCCTGGCACTGCTGGCCACCACCTCAGGCGCGACTGCCGTGATCCTGTCGCTCTCCCGCAGTCAGCTCGACCGGCTGGCCGCCCGGCGTGCCCGCAGGCTCACCATCGTCACCGGCGTCGACGAGCACGCGTGGGAGATCATCGAGCGGGTGGCGGCACAGCGCTCCGCCGGGCACCGCGTCGTGCTGGTGGCGCCCGAACTCGACCCGGCCGTCGCCGAACGCGCGCGCATGGCCGGACTGCTCGCCGTCCGGGTCGAGACCGACGATCCGCTGGGTCAGCACCGCGGCCTGCCGCTGGACCGGATCGACAAGATCTATCTGCTGGCCGCCGACGACGGCTGGAACCGTTCGCGGGTCGAGCAGATCCAGAAGCTGCTGGCCGCCGCTCCTCGATCCGCCGACGCCGGACCCCTGATCGTCGTGGCACGCATCGACGACCCCTGGCATGCCGACGAGTGGCGCAAGCGCCTCGTCGGCGACCCGCGGATCGCCGCCGACGCCGTCGGGCTGTATGAGGCGACCTCGGACGCGCTGATCGTCCGGCTCCGCCAGACCCGGCCGCAGCGGCTGCTGGTCGTCGGAGACGCGCCGCTGACCCTGGCCCTGTGCACCGAGCTGTCGCAGCTGGGCCGCGAGTTGCAGTTCCTGGGCGACGAGGCTGCACTGCCCGCGGTCACGGTGCTGGCCGAACAGGCCGGCGAGCTCGTCGACGACCACCGCGTCCTGCAGCGACGGTTCGCCTTCGATCCCCTGGCGATCACCGCGGTGGACACCGAGCCGCGCCTGGCAGCCGTCCTGGAATGGCTGGCGGACGGCTCCGGCTGCGCGGTCGTCATCACCCGCCCCGACACCCGTCTGGGCACCCAGCTCGGTATCCGGCTGCCGGCGCTGCCGGTCTTCGAGGTGGGCAGCGGCGAGACCACAACCACTGCCGAGACCCCGACGGTCGGCGCCCTGGTCACCTTCGGACTGTCACTCGCCACCCCGCAGGCGGACGCCTGGGAGCGCGCCGCCCGGCTGATCCACGAGCGGTACCGGCGCCGGCATCCCGGGGCCGCGCGCGCGGTGCCCTGGGAGGAGCTGCCGGAGTTCTACCGGCAGTCGAATCGCCGGCAGCTGGGCGTGGTGCGCCACGAACTCGCCGCGCTGGGGCGCACCTGGCGACCGTCCTCGGCCGAGGCGGGCGGCAACGCCGCCGTGGCAGCCGATCCGCAGCGTCCGATCGAGGACGGCCTGGAGGTCTTCGACCTCTCGCTGGACGAGCTGACCCAGCTGGCCCGCGCCGAGCACGAGTCCTGGCTGGAGCACTACCGCGCTGCCGGGTGGACCTACGCCGAGAACCGGGACGACGCGGCCCAGCGGCATCCTGATCTGCTCGGGTGGGAGGCCCTGCCCGAAGCCCGCCGCGAGGTGGCGATGGCCGGGGTGGTCGACACCCTGTTCCAGCTGCGGGCACTTGGCCATCGCGCGGTACGAGCCGACGCCGCGCCGTCGGTCTGGCAGCGGTACCGGCGCTTCGGCGTGGTCACGGCGACCCAGCTCACCGAACCCCACCCATGGCGGACGGTCACGGGTGAGACGCTGATCGGTCAGCCCGGCGACTGGCTGGTGACCGACGCCGCCGGCAGTGTCCGGACGGTGACCGACGCCAGCTTCCGGGCCACCCACCTCCGGCTGGACGGCGACCGCTGGCAGCGCACCGCCGAGGTGGACGCCCGTCCGGTCAGACCGGGCGAGCGGATCGACACCCAGGAGGGCCCCACCACCGCCGGGTCGGACGGCTGGGTGGTGCGGGACGCCTCCGGCAACCACTGGATCGTGCCGGCCGCGAAGTTCCGCGCCTCCTACCGCCTGGCGGAGTAGGCTGCCGCACCAGGATCCCCACCGTCCGCGCCC
Organism: uncultured Propionibacteriaceae bacterium; assembly: GCA_964435735.1. Classification (GTDB taxonomy): domain Bacteria; phylum Actinomycetota; class Actinomycetes; order Propionibacteriales; family Propionibacteriaceae; genus Propionicimonas. The sequence continues at coordinate 122,412 of CAYSZZ010000004.1, read as the reverse complement.
GGCGAGGTCCCGCGACCCACGCCTGAGCCGACCGCAGGGCAGGTCCCGCCGTCCCGTGCAGGGCTGCGGATGGACCCGGGACGACGTGCGTCAGGACGTCAGGCGGCCGACAACGCCGGAAGTCCGGCGTCGAGCTGTGGGAGGAGTCCTCCACGCTCGCGCACCAGCAGGACACGCCGGTGGACGAACCACGCGAAGACCACCGGTAGCAGCGCGCCGGTCCAGGCCAGCGGGGCCGCAAACGCCACGCCCACGATGCCCAGCGGTGCGACCAGCAGCAGGCCGGCCGAGCCGCGGAAGAGCAGTTCCATGAACCCCGCGACAGTGGGCACGCCGGTCGACCCCAGACCCTGGATGGCGTTGCGCAGCACGAACAGGGTGGCCAGCAGCGGATAGAGAGCCCCGTTGATCACGAGGTACTGGTGAGCCATCTCGACCACGGCCTGCTCGCCCTCGCCGACGAAGAGGCGCACGATCGGCGTCCCCGCCACGATGATCACCCCGCCCAGGAAGGCGGCGAGCGCCCAGGTCGCCAGCAGGGTACGGAAGACTCCCACCCGGATCCGCGCCCACTCCAGTCCGCCGCGGTTCTGGGCGACGAAGGTGGTGATCGCGGCGCCGAAGGAGGCCAGCGGGGCGACGGCCAGCTGATCGACCCGCATCGCCGCCGTTGTCGCGGCGACCGCGTCCGCCCCCAGCCGGTTGATCGCCGACTGCAGCACCACCGCGCCGATCGCGATCACCGAGAGGTTGAAGCCCATCGTCAGGCCGCTGCGGGCCGACTCCGCGAACTCTCCGGGCCGCAGTTGCCAATCGCGGCGGCGCAGTCGCAGTTGCGGCATCCGGCGCGCGATCAGCACCAGGCAGGCGAGCACGGCGGTCAGCTGGGCGATCACGGTGGCCAGCGCGGCGCCGCCGACGCCGGTTCCCAGCACCGCGATGAAGAAGTAGACCAGGCCCGCGTTCAGCACGCAGGAGACGATCAGGAAGTAGAGCGGGGTCCGGCTGTCCCCCAGCGCGCGGATCACCGCGGCCAGGAAGTTGAAGGCCATGATCGCGCCGGCGCCCCAGAAGGTCACGGTGAGGAAGGTGGCCGCGGCGGGCAGCAGTTCCGCCGGCGTGCCGAGCAGCCGCAGCATCGGACGCGCGGCCAGTTCGCCGATCGTGGTGATGGCGAGCGCGATGCCGGCCGAGACCATGACTCCCGCGGCGATGTGACGGCGCATCGCGTCGAAGTCTCCGGCGCCGAAGGCCCGCGCGATCGGGATGCCCAGGCCTGCGGCCGCCCCGAAGGTGAAACCGATCAGCAGGAAGTGCAGACTGCCGCTGGCGCCGACCGCCGCCAGCGCCTTCACGCCCAGCAGCTGGCCGACCACCGCGGCATCGGTGAAGGCGTACAGCTGCTGGAAGAGGTTGCCGATCAGCAAGGGGAGGGTGAAGGCGACGATCACGCGGAGCGGCGAACCTACGGTCAGGTCTTTGGTCATTGTCTTTCGGGGGAAGTAGCGCAGGAACCCACGGGCGCACAGCGGTGCCAGTGGGTGGTTGGTGTGGGTTGTCGCGTGCCGGCGGGGTGACCAGGCAACGTGCAGCTCGTGCCCCAACGGTACTCCGGTGGGCGGGCGTTCGTCACATCCGTGCCAGGTGGTGAGACCATTCCGCGCGCTGCTTCGATCCAAGGGTTCGGCGGAGGGATCGGCGCACCGGTCCGCTCGTCCCACGCCTTGACCTGATTTGTCTCATCGCGCACGGCCGGTTACCGTTCTCCGCATGCACGCCAGCCTCAACCCCATGACCTGCGCCGCCATGATGCGCGGGCTGTGTTGTTGTCGCGTCGTCGCGTGACGGGCTGAGCACCGCTTTCTCGGTCTGCCCTCGCTGCGCCCTCGTAGGCGCACGCACCTCACAGCCCACCCTCGGGCCCAGCCGCTCCATCGGCTGGTGACCGCGGCGTACCGCCGTTGTCCGCCCGAACCCGCTCCCACGCAAACCTCCCGAAAGGAACTCCGATGTCCCTGCGGACAACCGCCCTGGCAGTAGCAGCGAGCGCCCTGGTGCTCACCGGCTGCGCCGCGGCTCCCAGCGCCACCACGACGGCGCCAGACCCGGCGGCGAGCGAGAGCTCCCCCGCGTCCACCGCGACCGGCACCTTCACCTACGTCATCGCCGGCGACCCGACCTCGCTCAACCCGATCAACACCGGCGACCGGTGGGGCCTGACCACCACCAACATCGTGTACTCCCCGCTGGCCCGCGTCGAGGCCGACGGCACCGTGGTCAACGAACTCGCCGAGAGCATCGAGCCCGCCGACGACGGGCTGTCGGTCACCGTGAAGCTCAAGTCGGGCGTCACCTGGTCGGACGGCGAACCGCTGACCGCCGATGACGTGGTGTTCACCTACACCAACAAGGCGGTGAAGGAGAACGGCAACGCCGACCTGCTCTGGATCGGCGACCAGCCGATCAAGGCGGTGAAGGTGGACGACCTCACCGTCCGCTTCGAACTGCCGTCCTTCAGCGCGGCCGCCCTCTCCAACATCGCGACCGAGACCTACATCATCCCCGAGCACGTCTACTCCGGCGTGACCGACTTCTCGGTCGCCGAGCTCGACCCGATCGCGGTGGGTTCGGGGCCGTACAAGCTGGTCGAGTACAAGCGCGGCGAGTACCTGCGGTTCGAGGCCAACGAGTCCTACTACGGCGGGAAGCCCGCGATCCAGAACCTGACCCTGCAGATCGTGGCCAACGCCGACACTGTGAAGGCCGCGCTGCAGACCGGCGAGGTGGACGCCTCCTTCGTGACGCCGGCGCAGATCGCCGACCTCTCCGGATCCCCGGTCGACATCCACGCCTACCCGGAGGGACGCGTGGCCTACCTCGGTGTGGTGGCGCCGAAGGTGTCCGACGTGAAGGCACGGCAGGCGATCTTCTTCGCGCTGAACCGTGACGACCTGAACAAGGCCGCCTACCTCAGTGAGGAGTACTTCCAGAACGCCTACTCGATCCTGCCGCCGTCCAACCCGTTCGCCACCACCGAACTGGAGAGCTACGCACAGAACGTCGAGAAGTCCAAGCAGCTGCTCACCGAGGCGGGAGCCGAGGGGCTCAAGCTGACCCTGGGCTACGCCGGTGCCGATCCGGCACAGACCGTGCAGGCCACGCTGATTCAGCAGCAGCTGGCGGCGGCCGGCATCACGGTGGAACTCGCCGGGGTCGAGCCCGCGGCGGTGTACGCCGAGATCGAGAAGGGCGCCGATTCGGCCTACGACCTGTTCATCGGCGGCTACATCATGGGCATCGAGCCGGACGCCTACAGCCTGCTGTTCCGCACCGGCGCCTCGGCGAACTACTTCGGTTACAGCAACCCTGCTACCGACGCGCTGTTCGACAAGGGCATCACCATCGCCGACCAGGCGGAGCGGAAGGCGATCTACGCCGATCTGCAGCGCCAGATCGCCGACGACGCGGTCTTCTTCCCGATCGCCGACAACCTGAAGATCCTGGCCGTGAACCAGCGGATCGGTGGCGTCGACGACGCCAAGCCGGCCCCCATCTACACCCTGGAAAACTTCGCCAAACTAACCGAGAAGTAGCCCCCGCCCCCCAACTCGACCGCCGAGGGCCAGCCTTGGTGGCCGAGGGCCAGCACTCTTGACTGGCCCTCGGCACCTGGAGCTGGCCCTCGGCAGGCCACTCGGGGTGGGGACGCGGGGAAATCCGAACCGCCTGGGCAGCCTCTGGTTGGCCACATCGGAAGGAGCGAGATGGCCGTCTACATCGGACGACGACTGCTTCAGGTCGTCCCGATGCTGCTGCTGATCTCGCTCGTCGTCTTCCTGATGATCCAGGCGGCGCCGTACGACGTGATCGACTCGATCACCACGCCCAACATGTCGGCGGAGACGATCGAGATCATCCGGCAGCGGTACGGGCTGGACGACCCGGTGCTGGTGCAGTACGTCCGCTGGCTCGGCAATGTGCTGCAGGGCGACCTGGGGTACTCGCTGGTCAGCCAGTACAGCATCAGCGCCGACCTGGCCGCCAAGATCCCGAACACCATCCTGCTGGTGGTGCCCGCCTACGTCACCGCACTCGTGCTGGCGATCTGGCTGGGGCTGTGGGCGGGCGCCAACCACGGCCGCCGGATCGATCGCCTCATCGACGGTGTCTCCGCGATCGGGCTGGCCACTCCGCCGTTCTGGTTCGCGCTGCTGCTGATCTACCTCTTCGGCTACTACCTGAACTGGTTCCCGATCATCGGGATGCGCACCGTCGGCTCCGACGACCTGCTCGATCTGCTGCGGCACTTCGTGATGCCCTACCTGGTGCTCACCGTCGCCTTCGCTCCCGACCTGATCCGGTACGTCCGCTCGTCCACCGTCTCGCAACTACGGGAGGACTACGTACTCGTCCAGCGCGCCTTCGGGGCAAGCAAGGCGGAGATCTTCCGCAACCACGTCAGCCGCAACGTGCTACTGCCGATCGTCACCCAGATCGGGGTGGCGCTGCCGCTGCTGGTCACCGGCGCGATCATCACCGAGACGATCTTCGGCTGGCCCGGCGTCGGCCCCTACTTCCTCACCGCCACCAAGAGCCTGGACTATCCGGTCATCCTGGCGATCCTGCTGCTCTCGGCGACGCTGGTCATCGTCGGCAACCTGCTCGCCGACATTCTCTACGTCCTGGTCGATCCGCGGGTGCGGCTGGAACGGAGCGCCCCATGACCGCGCCCACCACCGCTCCCCGTGACCGCCGGCTGCGTGAGGCACTCTCCGGATCGCCGGCGGGCTGGTTCGCGATCGGCTTCCTGACGGTGGTCATCCTGCTCAGTCTGCTGGCCCCGCTGCTCCCGCTGGATCCGGACACCACTGACCTGGATTCGATGTCCGCCCCGCCGAGCTGGGAGCACTTGTTCGGCACCGACCAGATCGGACGCGACTACTTCGCCCGGGTGGTGTTCGGCGGACGGATCTCGCTGCTCGTCGGCTTCCTCGCGATGGTGACGGCGACCACGATCGGTGCCCTGGTCGGGCTGGTGGCCGGGTTCGGTCACCCGCGGATCGACAACCTGCTGATGCGACTGGTGGACTTCCTGTCGTCCATCCCGTGGATGATCCTGGTGATCGTGGTCAGTGTCTTCCTGAGACCTGGGCTGGTCACCATCATCATCGTGATCGGCGGCTTCACCTGGATGACCACCGCCCGGCTGGTGCGCGCCGAGACGCTGTCGGTGAAGGAGCGTGCCTACGTCGGCTACTCCGGCTACATCGGCGAACGGTCCCCGCGAATCGTGGGACGCCACATCCTGCCCGACGTGCTGCCGACGATCCTGGTGGCAGCCACCGCCAGCGTCTCGAACGCGATGATGACCGAGGCCTCGCTGAGCTTCCTGGGGGTCGGCATCCAGCAACCGATGGCCTCCTGGGGGAGCCTGCTGCAAACCGCCCAGGGCAGCTTGCAGCAACTGCCGCACCTCGCGCTCATTCCCGGTCTGCTGATCATGGGGACCGTGTTCTCGTTCAACGCACTCGGGAACAGCCTGCGCCGCTACCTCTCGCGGGGGGCGTGATGAGCGACGTGCTGCGGGTCGCCGGGCTGACGGTCGACATCCCGAACCGGGACGGGGTGCCCGTCCGGGTGCTGCACGACGTGGACTTCACCGTCGGACGCGGTGAGATCGTGGGCGTGGTGGGCGAATCCGGCTCCGGCAAGACCATGCTGATGCGCTCGGTGGTCGACATCCTGCCCGAGACCGCGCTCCGCACCTCGAACGAGTGCGAGGTGGACGGCGTGGACCGAACCCTCCGCCTGGGCACGGACGCCGCTCGCCGGCCAGACTCCGCCCAGCCCGAGCCCGCCGGCCAGCCGGGAGCTGGCGACCGCCGTCGCCGCTGGTCGAGCTTGTCGAGACCCGGCGACCGGCTGCCCATCTCGATGATCTTCCAGGATCCGATGACCTCACTGAACCCGGTGCGGCGGATCGGCTACCACCTGACCGAGGTGATCCGCCGGTTCCAGGGCGTGACCGGTGGCAAGGCGAGGGAGTTGGGCGTCGCCGCGCTCGATCAGGTGGGCATCAACGATCCGGCCCGCCGGTTCCGGCAGTATCCGCACGAACTCTCCGGCGGGATGCGGCAGCGCGTGATGATCGCGATGGCTCTGCTCGCCAAGCCCTCGCTGCTCATCGCGGACGAGCCCACCACCGCGCTCGACGTCACCGTGCAGGCACAGATCCTCGATCTGATCACCAAGCTGCGCCGGGAGACCGGGCTGGCGGTCGCACTGGTCACCCACGACCTCGGGGTGGTGGCCGGCACCTGCGACCGGGTGGCGGTGATGTGCCGGGGCCGGGTGGTCGAGGTGGGCACGACCGACGAGATCTTCTACTCCGCACGACACCCCTACACCCGGGCGTTGCTGGCCGCCGCTCCCGGGACGGACGTCGCCGGAGGCGGGATCACGGTCAGCGGCGGAGTCCCCTCCGAATGGGTCGACGCCGGTGCGGTCCACGTCCAGCACTCCCCCACCCATCGCTCGCTCGTCCCGGCGAAGGAGGCACCGTGAGCACCGGCACAGCGTCCACCACCGAGTCCACCACCGCGGCGACCACCCTGCTGAGCGCTGAGGCGGTCAGCCGCCATTTCCCGATCAGAGGACCGTTCGGCACCCGCACCGGGGTGCTGAAGGCGGTCGACCAGGTGTCACTCGACATCCGTAGAGGAGAGACCCTCGCGCTGGTCGGCGAGTCCGGCAGCGGCAAGACCACGCTGGGTCGCTGCCTGCTGCAGATGGAGCAGCTGACCTCGGGGGCGGTGCGCTACGAGGGAGTCGATCTCACTGCCCTGTCGCCCGGCGAGAGGCGGCCGTACCACCGCTCGATGCAGGTGATCTTCCAGGATCCATTCAGTTCGCTGAACCCGCACCGCACCGCGCTGCAACAGGTGCTCGAACCGCTGCGCCTGCTGACCGACGCCACCGATCCCACCGCCCGGGCGATCGAGGCCCTGGAGCAGGTGGGTATCGCCGGAGACGCCGTCTACAAATATCCGCGCGCGTTCAGCGGCGGGCAGCGCCAGCGGATCGGGATCGCCCGCGCCATCTCGGTGCGTCCGGCCTTCGTGATGTGCGACGAACCGGTCTCGGCACTGGATGTGTCGATCCAGGCCCAGATCATCAACCTGTTGACCTCGCTGCAACGCGAACTCGGCCTGACCTACCTGTTCATCTCCCACGACCTGTCGGTGGTGCGCCACCTGGCCACCCGGGTGGCCGTGATGTACCGCGGCCGGATCGTCGAGTTGGGCCAGACCGAGCAGCTGTTCACCGACCCGCAACACCCCTACACCCGAACGCTGCTGTCGGCCATCCCGATCGCCGACCCCAGACGCGCCCGGGAGGCCCGAGCGGCGCGCTCGCAGCGAGCGTCCACCGGCTTCGATTGGCCGGACGATCCTCAGCCGCTCAACGAAGTCGCTCCGGGACACTTCGTCGCGCAGTAGGCGTGGGCTCGGACGGCTCCCCCTACCGGGGCGGGTCGGGCCAGCACAAAGCGCCACCTGGAAGTCACCGGAGACCCGTGGCGACTCTCCCTCCGGAAACCCAGGCTGAGGATGCACCCCCGATGGCCCGCGGAGCGGTTGGCTGATCACTAGAATGATCACGTACCACATAGACTGATCATTCTAGTGATCAACGGAGGCATCATGAGACTCCACCCCAAGTCAGCCCGCATGCTGACCAAGATCGGGAAGGACATCCAGACCTGGCGACTGGCGCAGGGCCTGACCGCAACCTCGGTCGCGGATCGGGCGGGCATCACCCGCGCCACCCTGCGTGCGATCGAAACCGATCCGACGTCGGTCGCTTTCGGCAACGTGCTGGCGGTGCTGGCCATTTTGGGGGTGGATGATGCAGTGGCCGCGGCGATCGACCCGAGTCGCTCCGAACGGGGCCAGACGATCCTCACCGCCGCCGCCCGTCGGGAGTTGTGATGGAGCCGGTCTTCGTCCACTGGACCTCGCCGAGCGGTTCGGTGCACCTGGCCGGCCGGCTGACCACGATCGGGCCCCTCGACCTGCAGCGGTTCACCTACGACTCCACGTGGCTGGCGGGGCCAGGCTTTCCCCTCGGGGAGGGGCTGCCGCTTGAGTCGGGTCCGCTGCTACCACCTGCCGGAGCGAACGAGTTCGGTCTCTTCCTGGACGCGACCCCGCATGTCTGGGGCCGTCGAGTGCTGTCGCGCAAGCTCTCCCCACCCCCCAGGTCATCCTCGGAGTTCCTGGTGGCGGCCGCCGATCTCACCCGGCAGGGGGCGCTGCGCGTGTCAGTCGATCCCCGCGGTCCCTTCCTCTCCGACGGAGGACCCGAGCCGACCGACCAACTCAGCGACCTCTACACCGAGGTACGGGACTTCCAGGCCGGTCGAGAGACGAGCCGGCTCCACCGCCTGCTGTACTCGGGTACCAGCCAGGGCGGTTTCCGTCCGAAGGCAGCGGTCGTCGACGAGCGTGGAGTTCTCTGGATCGCGAAGTTCCCGTCCGAGACCGACACCTACGACGTCGAGACCTGCGAAGCCGCGGCCCTGCACATCGCCGGTGAGGCAGGCCTGCCGGTGCCACGGTTCCGGCACCTTCGAGTCGACACCGATCGGGCCATTCTCTTGGTCGAGCGCTTTGACCGCACCCAGGCAGGCAGGCGGGGCTACCAGTCGATGCACACGGCCGCCCGCCTGGGCGACGACGAGATCGCCGACTACCGGTTGATGGCGGCCACCGCGGGGTTCCACACCGGCGAACAGGGCGTCCTCACCATCGTCGGCCTGGCCGCGCTCAACATCGCTGTGAACAACATCGACGACCACAGCCGCAACCTGGGGTTCCTTCAGGACCGGGACGGGCGGTGGTCGCCGGCACCGGCATTCGACATCGTCCCCTACCCGAGGGAAGGCGAAGGCACCCCACTTCGAGCAGGGGATCGGGAACGCTCGCTCGAAGCGCTCCTCGACATCGACTGGGGCGTTCCCGCCAGGCGGATCGAACAGGTGGTCGTCCGAGTCGCGTCCGTCGCCCAGCAGGTGTTCGCGGTTGCAGTGGGCCAATTTGGGCTGGACGCCGAGTTCGCCGCGATCGCCGAGAGCCGGCGGGCCGAGGTCGGATCCCTTCCCACCCGGTTGGTGTGACGCCAACTCCTAGCCTCGTCACAGGCTCCGGCCAGCTTCGTCGCCAACCCTGGGCAGACCTCGGGATTCACCCAGCCAAGCCAGAGAGGTTCCCGCACATGAAGAAGAGAGCCGTTGCCGCAGTCTCCGCGGTGGTGCTGACCGCAGGCCTGGGCGTCGGAGCCACCCAGTTGGCCGGCGCCGCCACCCCGTCGCCGTCCCCCACGGCGTCCCCCACCGGCTCCCCGCAGCAGGACACCGCCGGACGCAAGCCCAGCGGCCACCGGGGCCAGACCAAGCTGGATGTCAGCGGACTGGCCGGCAAGCTCGGCCTCGACGAGACCAAGGTCTCTGAAGCCGTCTCCGCGGCCCGCAAGGCCACCGAACCGACCGAGAGGACCAAGCCGTCGGACCAGACTCAGGTTGAGCGCGAAGCCGCACGGGCAGAACGTCGGGCCGCCTTCATCGAGGCCCTCGCCTCCGAACTCGGCATCGATGAGGCCAGGGTCACCGCCGCCCTGGAGGAGTTGAGCGCCGAACGCAAGGCCGAGCAGGCCGCTCAGAGCAAGGCCGTTCTCGACCAGGCGGTGAAGGACGGAAAGCTCACTCAGGCAGAGGCGGACGCGGTGCAGAAGGCCGCCGACCAGGGCATCGTTCGGATCGGCGGCCGCGGCCGCTGAGCCAGCCAGACTCGGACGAACTCATGGGTATCGGGTAACGGGACAGTACTGCTCACCGGGGCGGATCGGGCCAGCGCGACAGCGTCACGTGGAAGCCGCCGGTGTTGTCGTCCAGCACGCCGTCGTTGGTCTGCAGGTCGATCGGACCATCGTCGGGGCAGGTCAGGGTCGCGGAACTGCCGAGCAGGAAGGGGGCGCCTTCGCCGATCCGTCCCAGCAGGCTGCGGTGGGGGTACTCCTTGGCGGCCGCACCCGGAACGATCTCGCCGTCTCGCAGCCGCACCCCGTCCGGTCCGCCCGCTGCCTCCGGGGGTGCGTCCTCGGCGCCGGCGATGCCGGTGGCGCTCACCCGGTAGTGGTGCTCGGCGACACACTCGAAGTTGGACCGAACCCAACTCGCGTTCGCGGGTACCTCGACCTGGTCGATCACGAGGTCGTCTTCGGTGAGCGCGTCGCGGGAGGTCACGGTTCCGGTCAGCTTTCCATCCGCGACCCTGGCGTCGCGGCTATTGGTGGTGAGGCTGAGCTCGCCGTCGGTGGGGCAGACCAGCGTGCGGGTGTCGCCCACAAAGAGCGGCGGTGATCCGCCAACGGAGGCGATCAGCGCCCCGAGCGGGACCTCAGGCAGCGGAGCCTGGGCGTCGAACCAGCCCGCCGCACCATCCGGGCCGCTCGTCAGGCCGTCGGTATCGAGCACCTCGCCCGCGGCCTCGATGGAGAACACCCGCCCGGCGGTGCACATCACCGGCACGCTCAGCTGGACCCCGGCCTGGTCGAGCGTGAAGACTGCCGCGATCGGCACGTCCGCCGGATCGACCGGGGTTGCGGCCGGTCCGGTGACGTCCGTGGTCTGCGTGGGGGGTGCCGCGGGGAGACCGCTGCCGCGACCGAGCAGGTTCACGATGAGCACACCTGCCAGCGCCAGCACGAGGACGCCGGCGCCCGCCAACACCGCGAGCGGCAAGCCCCGGCGTCGAGCGACCACTGGCTCCGATGCCGCCGCGGATGGCGTCTCCGCCCCTGGCGCCCACGTCGAGGGCTGGTCGACCCGGACGGTCTCGGGGCCGGGGAGAGTGGCGGTCCGGGGAGCCGCCATCGGCTCGGCCGGCGTCAGCGCATCGACGGCTTCAGGCTGACCAGGCGGCCGGCCGGAGGCGGGCGGCTGCTGGAGCGCCTGGTCGAGGGCATCGTAGAGCCGGGTCAGGTTGAAGCCGGTCGGGCTGATCTCCACGGCCTGGCGCCGGGTGATCGCGGCCAGGTCGGGCGGCAGGTCGGCGGCCTTCGGCAACGCCGCCCCGTCCACTAGAATCGGCACGACCAGCACGCCACGGCTCAGCGCGGTGCCGACCTCGAGCCGGACGAAGTCGTCCGGATCGTCGATCCGCCGGTTGCCGTCGTCGTCGGCGATGTCGATCCACCGCGGCCCGAGCATCGCGATCAGGACCCGGCAGGACGTGACGGTCGACGAGACGCGTTCGACGAAGTCCTCCCCCGGTGCGATGTTGTCGACGTCCTTGAAGACCTGACTGGCGCCGTACCGTTCGCACAGCGCCTCGTACAGTTGACGCGCCGGCCAGGCCGTCTCCTGCCGCCGGTAACTGATGAAGATCCGGCCACCCGTTGTCGTCATGGTCGACCCCCTCGGCGGATGCCCCGAGCCCACGCCGTGTCGGTGGAGTCATGGTAGGCGCTCAGCGGGGAGCCGCCCGGGTGGCAATTTTCCCCTCCGGCCGCCTAACCGGAGCTGGGCCGAGGGTTTCGCTCACCGGCCGGGACGGCAACACCGAGCGTGTTGCCGGCCGGAGGCAGTGGGCAGGTGCCGTAGTCCGTGAAGGCGCAGGGCGGGTTTGCGGCGAAGTTGAAGTCGATCACGAGTTCGACGGCCGGCTCGTCATCGAGCCAGATCCAGCGGCAGGCTCCGGCGGTCTCCCGACCGCTGGTGGCATCCCGGAAGGCCACCAGCCAGCTTCCCTCGTCCCCGGTTACCTTGAGGGTGTGAGTGACGCCGGCGATCTCAAGGTCGACCTCACCGGTGAGTTGTGCGGCGAGCTTCACCCGGGCGGCGGCGGACCCGATCGCCTCCTCCTGGGGGGCCGGGTAGGCGCGATAGCTGCCGGTCAGCCGCCAGCCCGGGTCATAGTCGAAAGCCGGCACCCCGGTGTAGGCCCGCAGGCCGGACGAGTGCGGGTCGCGGACCCTCACCCCGAGAAGCCCTTCGCCTCGCTCGATGAGTTCCAGCCGGCGCTCCCCATGGGTCACCGATGGAGCCTCGCCCGCGGCCGGAGCCCACAGCAGCCTCGGTCGGGTCACGGGGAGCCCCTCCAGCGCGACGGCATCGGTGTCCCCGGCAGGATCGAATCGGATCCCCTGGTCGTCGGCCCACCACAGTCCGGGCAGTCCCTCCAGCGGGGACGGAAGGTCGTCCAGCCAGTGCAGGGCCGTCAGGCTCAGCCACCCGTAGGGCTGGCCGAATTGGGCGTTCCGCTCCTGACGCCAGGCGTGCCACCGCTGCTGCGGATCGGTCATGGGCCGGCTCGTGCTCACTGGATTCCCTTCTGCTGGTGACGGCGAGATTACGCCTGAACCAGCGGACGCAGGGTCTGTGCCAGCGGAGTGGTCGGGCGGCCGAGGAGTTCGGCGAGCTCACCGTTCACGATCCCGAGTTCCCCGGCTGCGATGGCGGCGTCCACCCCCACGATGAAGCCGATCGTCCCGTCACCCAGGCCGGCCTGCGCCAGCTCGGACCGCTTCTCGTCGATGGTGACATGGCGTGCGACGACGTCCCGGCCCAGAAGGGCGGCGAAGTCGGCGGCCAGGTCGTCGAAGGACCACGCGACGTCGCCGGTGAGGGTGTAGATCCGGCCGGCCTGCTCCCCGGCGAGCAACACCGCCGCCGCTTCGGCGAGGTCGTTGCGGGCCGCGCTGGCCACCCGTCCCTGGCCGGCCGCGGTCAGGACGATGCCGGTCTGCGCCGCGCTCTTCAGGTCACCGACGTAGTTCTCGTGGTACCAGCCGTTGCGCAGGATGAGGTAGGGCAGTCCGGACGCGAGGAGATGCTCCTCGGTGGCCTTGTGCTCGGGCGCGACCGGGTTGATCGACGCATCGGCGGCCGGAGCGCTGGTGTAGGCGAGCCGACCGACTCCGGCCGCCGCCGCGGCATCGATCACCGCACTGTGCTGGGTGACGCGTCTGCCGAACTCCGTGCCCGAGACCAGCAGCAGCGAGTCGACCCCGGCGAGCGCGGTGACCTCAGGAGAGTTGTAGTCGAAGTGGCGCACGCTGATCCCGCGGGCCGCCAGCTCGACGAGCGCCTCCGGTCGGCGGGCGAGCGCGACGATCTGATCCGGTGCTTTGCCGCGGGTCAGCAACTGCTCGACGACGTGGCGGCCGAAGTGGCCGGTGGCCGCGGTGACTGCGAGGGTCATGGGAGTACTCCTAGTACTTACTTTTCGTTAGTGCTTACTCTTGGTAAGCTACTCGCGAGCCGGTGATGAGTCAAGGAGGTACCGCCATGGAGCGCCCCTTCGATGCCTTCGACGAGCGATGTCCCTCCCGCGCGATCCTGGACGACGTCGTCGATCGCTGGCCGGCGCTGGTGCTGGTGGCACTCGCCGAGAACCCACTGCGTTTCGCGGAGACCGCCCGCGCCGTGGGCGGCATCAGCGATCGCATGCTCTCCCGCACCCTGGCCACCCTCGCCTCGGACGGACTGGTCGTCCGCACCGAGCGCGCCGAGCACCACGTCGATTATGAACTGACCGAGTCGGGCCGCCGGATCGCCACCGCCCTCCAGCAGTTGATGAGCGCGGTGTACGACGTGATGCCCCAGGTGCTGGCGGCCAGGCGAGCCAGCGAACCAGCGGCCGGCTGATCCCGCGCGAGCACGGTTTCCGTACCCGCCGGCTCGACGCGAGTCTCGCTGTGCTCGCGCGTCTCCGGCCCTTCACAACCCCTCCGGTACCGGCTCAGCGATACGGTTCGGCTTCCGGAATGATCTGGTAACCGTGCGCCAGCAGCCAGGCGACGATCTGGCGGCGGTGCTCCACCGCCTGGTCGTTGAGCACCTCGGCGGGCGGGTAGCTGAAGTAGATCTCCTGGAAGGTGTCTCCCCTGCTGGTGGGTGCCTGCGGATCGACACCGAGTTCGAGCATGCGGAGGATGATCCCGCCCTGGTTCGTACGGGCGCAGGTGTGGAGCGCCAGCTCACCGTTGAGGTCGTGGTGGTTGAGGTCGGCACCGGCCCGGACCAGTACTTCGAAGCTCTCCGGGTCCAGGGCGATGCAGACGGTGCTGAGCGGCGTCTCGCCGGTCTGGGGATTCTCGACATCCGGATCGGCACCGCCCTCGAGCAGCGCCGTCATCAGTGGTGCGTCGCCGGTCGCCAGGTGGAGCGCTGAGTCGGCCCGATAACCGATCCGGTCCGGATCGGCGCCAGCCGCCAGCAGGGCGTCGATCCCCGGGAGGCTGGACGTCTGGACGGCGTACTGCAGCATGGTGAGCCCGTGGCTGCCCGTCGCCTCGACGTCAGCACCGGACTGGATCAGTTCGGCGATCTTCGCTTGGTCGCGAGCCCGGATCGCACCGGCGAACTCCGCGTCGGCGCCCTCGAAGTACTGCTCCGGCGTCGGTCCGCTGCCCTCCAGTCGGGCTGTCAGGAGCGAACACCCGGCAAGCACCAGCCCAAGGAGCACGATCACTGCCACAGTCGGTCGTTGCATGACCCGATCCAACCATCTGAAGGCCGACTCTGGCAGAGCGGGTTGCTCTTGACCGCGACCGCAGGCGGCGGCGAGGGTGGTCGCGGTGAACGATCCTGCCTCCGCCATGCCAACTCGCCGCCATCCCGGCTCGGTGCGCGAGGTGTTCTGGGCGTTCCTGCAGCTGGGGCTGACCTCGTTCGGCGGTCCGGTTGCGCACCTGGGCTACTTCCGGGAGGCCTTCGTCGAGCGCCGCAGGTGGCTGGGGGATCGCGCCTTCGCCGACCTGGTGGCTTTGTGCCAGTTCCTGCCCGGGCCTGCCTCGAGCCAGGTCGGCATGGCGATCGGCCTGCAGCGAGCCGGATTCGGTGGGTTGCTGGCAGCTTGGGCCGCGTTCACACTGCCGTCGGCCGTGCTGCTGGTGGGTTTCGCCTACGGCGTCACCGCACTGGGGAACAAGGCCGCCGCCGGATCGCTCCAAGGACTGAAGGCTGCGGCGGCGGCGGTCGTCGCGCATGCCGTGCTCTCGATGGCGAGGACGCTGACCCCGGACGCCAGACGGGCGACGATCGCGGTCGCGGCCATGATCGGGGTGTTGCTCATCCCGGGCGCCGCGGTTCAGGTGGTGATCATCGCCACTGCCGGTGTCACCGGCATGCTGTGGCTGGCTCCGCCGGTAGCCCTGGAACCGGAGGCCGGGTCATTCACCGTCCGCATGCCGCGCTGGGTGGCGGTCGGCAGCCTGGTGCTCTTTGCAGCCTTCCTGATCGGGCTTCCGGTGCTCGCCGCGACGCTGGACGATCCCGCGGTCGGACTCTTCGACGTCTTCTATCGGGCCGGCGCGCTGGTGTTCGGCGGTGGCCACGTCGTTCTTCCGCTGCTGCAGGCCGAGACAGTGGCCACCGGCTTGGTCGGGCACGATGCCTTCCTGGCCGGCTACGGAGCCGCGCAGGCCATGCCCGGACCTCTGTTCAGCTTCGCGGCCTACCTGGGCGCGGTCACCACCGAGGAGCCCTCCGGTCTGCTGGGCGCGGCGATCGCGTTGGTCGCCATCTTCCTGCCCGCCACCCTGCTCGTGATAGGCGCCCTGCCGTTGTGGGAACAGCTACGGCATGCGCCGCTGGCACAGCGGGCGCTGATGGGAGTGAACGCCGGAGTCGTCGGCATCCTCGCCGCGGCGCTCTACGACCCGGTGTTCACTCAGGGCATCACCTCGACCCTGGCTCTGGCGATCGCCGCGGCTGCCTTCGTGGCGCTCACCTCCTGGAAGGCCCCGGCCTGGGCCGTCGTGATCGTGGCCGGCCTGCTCGGCTGGGTCTTCCTGTAGTGGGCCCACTCGCGGCGGCCAATGGCCGTTTGGCCTGGCCAGCCCGCCACCAGCGGGTCGCACACCTCGCCGGCGGGCTCTCGGGTCGGACCGTTGACGTAGCTCCTCCGGGCACGCATCCCGAGGATGAGGGGAACCAATGCCGCGTTCCACACTTGGAACAAGTTGGGCAAATCGACTGTTGAGTCCGTTGCACTCAACTTTGAAGGACTCCTCATGACTACCAAGCGTCTCCCCGTCCTGTTCCTCGATGACATCGTGCTGTTGCCCGGGATGATCGTCCCGATTCCGCTGGACGAAGCGGCTCAGGCCGCCATCGATGCCGCCCAGACCTCCTCGGACGGGGAGTTGCTCGCGGCGCCGCGATTGGACGACCGATACGCCGCGTACGGCGTCGTGGCAAGCGTGGAGAAGGTCGGACGGATCCGCGGCGGTGCCCCTGCCGCGGTGCTCCGCACCGGCGAGCGCGCCCGGATCGGCAGCGGCGTCACCGGACCCGGAGCGGCCCTGTGGGTCGAGGCCGATCCGGTCGAGCAGCCGACTGTCACCGACCGCGTCCACGCCCTGGCCGAGGAGTACAAGCGCCTTGTCGTGGCGGTCCTGCAGCGCCGGGAGGCCTGGCAGGTGATCGACACCGTGAGCGCGATCGAGGATCCCAGCGCCCTGGCCGACACCGCGGGCTGGGCGCCGTACCTCTCCAACGACCGCAAGCGGCAGTTGCTGGAGACCCCAGGGATCGAGGACCGGCTGACCCTGGTGATCGAGTGGACCAGGGACCATCTCGCCGAGACCGAGGTCAGCGACAAGATCGGCGAGGACGTCCGCGAGTCCATGGAGCAGCGCAACCGCGAGTTCCTGCTCCGCGAGCAGCTCAAGGCGATCCGCAAGGAGCTCGGCGAGGGCGAGCCCGAGGGAAGTGAGGACTACCGCGCCCGGGTTGAGGCGGCCGACCTGCCCGATGCCGTCCGCGAGGCCGCGCTGCGCGAGGTCGACAAGCTCGAGCGCTCCAGCGACGCCAACCCTGAGACCGGATGGATCCGTACCTGGCTCGACACCGTGCTCGAACTGCCGTGGACGGTGAAGACCGAGGACTCCACCGATCTCACCGCGGCGCGAGCCGTGCTGGACGCGGACCACCACGGCCTGGACGAGGTCAAGGAACGGATCGTGGAGTACCTGGGCGTGCGGACGCGCCGTGCCCAGCGCGGGCTGGAGGTCGTGGGCGGACGGGGCTCCGGTGCGGTCATCCTGCTCGCCGGACCGCCCGGGGTGGGCAAGACCTCGCTCGGGGAGTCGGTCGCGCGGACCCTCGGCCGCAACTTCGTCCGGGTCGCGCTCGGCGGCGTCCGGGACGAAGCCGAGATCCGCGGCCACCGGCGCACCTATGTCGGCGCACTGCCGGGCCGGATCGTCCGCGCGATCAAGGAGGCCGGTTCGATGAACCCGGTCGTGCTGCTGGACGAGGTCGACAAGGTGGGCGCCGACTACCGCGGCGACCCTGCGGCCGCGCTGCTGGAGGTGCTCGATCCAGCCCAGAACCACACCTTCCGCGATCACTACCTCGAACTCGACCTCGATCTGTCCGACGTGCTGTTCATCGCGACCGCGAACGTGCTGGACACCATCCCGGCGGCACTGTTCGACCGGATGGAGCTGATTCAGATCGACGGCTACACCGAGGACGACAAGGTGGCCATCGCACGGGACTTCCTGGTGCCACGGCTGCTCGAACGGGCAGCGTTGACCCCCGAGGAGGTGACGATCACCGACGATGCGTTGCGCGAGATCGCTGCCCACTACACCCGTGAGGCGGGCGTGCGAGCGATGGAACGGATGATCGCCAAGGCCTTCCGCAAAGTGGGGCTGAAGGAACTCCCTGCGGTGGTCGACGTGGGGTCCCTGAAGGAACTGATCGGCAGGCCGCGGTTCCTGCCGGAATCGCGGGAACGGACGGCCGTCCCGGGTGTGGCGTCCGGGCTCGCCGTGACAGGCATGGGCGGCGACGTGCTGTACATCGAGGCGTCCCTGCTGCCGGGTTCGAGCCCGTCGTTGGCGATGACCGGCCAGCTCGGCGATGTGATGAAAGAGTCCGCGCAGATCGCGCTGTCCTACCTGCAGGCCCACGCCGCGGAGTACGGTATCGCGCCCGAGCAGTTGGAACACCCGCTCCACCTGCACGTGCCCGCCGGAGCGGTGCCGAAGGACGGCCCCTCCGCCGGCGTCACCATGACCACCGCGCTGCTCTCGCTGCTCACCGGGCGCAACGTCCGTGGTGAGGTCGGCATGACCGGCGAGGTCTCGCTGACCGGCCGGGTGCTGCCGATCGGCGGGGTCAAGCAGAAGCTCCTGGCCGCCCAGCGCGCCGGTCTCGGTGTGGTCTACCTGCCGCAGCGCAACGAACCCGACCTCGACGACGTCCCGGCCGAGATCCTCAGCGACCTGGAGGTGCGGCTGGTCTCCGACGTCCGCGAGATCCTGACGTCGGCCCTGGAGCCCGCCCAGGAGGCAAGGGCTGCCGCCGCCTGAGACCGGCCCCGAGGCGCCGGAGACCTCACTGGGGAGGGGCTGACAGCCCCCGCAGCCAGGCCTGCCAGGCAGGTTCCTCGCGCCGGACGTACGCCGCGGCGTCGGCGGAGAAGAGATACGCCCGCACGCCGGTGGTGGCTGTCGCTTCGCCGTCGGCGTGCGCGAAGACGTTGAGCATCCCGGGCACCGGCGCGGTGAGCCGGATCAGCGTCTGCCGCTCCCCCACGCGCTCGACCGTGCCGGTGGTGCCGCGCACCTCGATCGGCTCGCCCTCGCCGCCCAGCCCGAGCGCGTCGACGTGCAGGATCGACCAGAGCTGACCCTGGCTGTCGACCCTGCGGTCGTACCGCCTGACCACGATGGACGGTTGTCCGTCGAACTCGATGTACTCCGAATGCGCAAACACGTGCGCATTGCCGAGTGCGCAGGTATGTGCGCACCATGGTCCGCTACCGACTCTCGTGGCGGGCGCAGCCACCCCGACGGCCAGTGTGCCCAAAATGCGTCCTGACGTTTCCGGGCACAGAAGAGCCCCCAGCCAGATTTACAGTCTGACTAGGGGCTTTATCGGTGGGCCTAAGTGGACTTGAACCACTGACCTCCGCCTTATCAGGGCGGCGCTCTAACCGTCTGAGCTATAGGCCCGCTGGTGCGATGCACCGAGGGGCAACGTTACCGTGCCGGGTGGGCAGGTCTCAAATCGCCGTGGAGTCGCGCTGGAACTCACGAGGGCGCCGGAAACTCCCCGCCTTCGCGGGAGCCGCGGTATTGCCGCCCGGCTGGGCCGGGGGACGGCCGCGCCGCCCGTGCGCCTTGCGGTGTCGACCAACTCGACCTCCGGCCGATGGGTCAGTCCTCGGCGAGGGTGACTTCCAGGCCGCCGAGGATGTTGGCGGAGAGGTTGTACAAGAAGGCGGCGATGGTACCCAGAGCCGTCATCAGCACAACGTTGATCACGGCGATCAGCGCGGAGATGCCGAGCACCTTGTTCATGCTGATGTATTCCTCGATGTGCCAGCCGGTGGTGTCGCTGGGGCTGGAGACCAGCGAGGTCACCAGTTCGTTGATCGCGGCGAAGATGCCGGAGGATTCGATGATCGTCCACACCAGGTAGATGGCGACCCAGAACATGGTCCCGAAAGCGATCGAGAACAGGAAGACCGTCTTCATCACCGACCACGGATCCAACCGGGAGAGCCGCAGCCGTGCCTTGCGGGTGCGTCGGATCCCCTTCCGGCGGGCGGGTTTGGCCGGCGCCTCGACCGCCGCCGGAGCCGCGGCCGGTGCGGAACTCACCGGTGCGGCGACGGTGGGCTCGTACTCCGGTCCCGGCGATGGAGCGGGAGACGGAGAGGATCCGGGTTGCGCCGGCACTGGAGGGATGCGGACGACGGTGTCGTCCAAGCCCCGTTCGTTGGGCGACGTCGCTCCTTCGACCCGCCAGAAGGGCGCATCAACCAGCCCCGCCGACGTGCCCCTTGGACTCGGCTTGTCAGTCACCGTTCTCCTCCCCGGCCGGTGTGGAACCCTCCTGGCCTGGTTCGTTCACGTCCACGGTACCTTGCGAATTCGGGGTCGGGCCAGCTTCCTCGGCCGGCGACGCCGGTGAGGACGGCAGATCGGTACTCGATTCCGGGTTGAGCGCGATGACCACCACCGCGTCGTCACCGGTCAGACCGACGAACTTCACGCCCATCGTGTCGCGTCCCTTCGCGGGGACCTCGGCCACGGCGGAACGGATGATCTGACCGCTCACCTTGATCGCGATCACCTCGTCCGATTCCTGCACCACCAGGCCACCGACCAGGGAGCCCCGATCCTCGTTCAGCTTCATGGCCTTGATGCCCAGGCCGCCCCTGCCTTGCTGGCGGTACTGGCTCACCGCGGTCCGCTTGGCGAAGCCACCGTCGGTGACGGTGAAGACGAACCGGTCATCCTCGGGCATGTCGGCGCCGATCACCGACATCGACAGCAACCCGTCGCCGGGCCGGAACTTCATGCCGGTGACACCGGACGTGGCACGTCCCATCGGCCGCAGCTGTTCGTCGTCGGCCGCGAACCGGATCGCCTGGCCCTTGCGGGAGACCAGCAGGACGTCATCGGCCGCGCTGCACAGCCCGGCACCGATCAACTCGTCGTCGGGCTCGCGGAAGTTGATCGCGATCACTCCGGCCTGTCGCGGCGAATCGTAGGAGCGCAGCTCGGTCTTCTTCACCAGGCCGTTCTTCGTGGCGAGCAGCAGATAGGGAGCGTCGTCGTAGGAACGCAGCGTCATCACCTGCGCGATCCGCTCCTCGGGCAGGAACGACAGCAGCCCGGCGACGTGGCCGCCCTTGGCGTCGCGGCCCGCCTCTGGCAACTGCCACACCTTCGCCCGGTAGACCCGTCCCATATTGGTGAAGAACAGGATCCAGTGGTGGTTGGTGGTGGCGAACAGGTGCTCCACCTCGTCGTCGGTGCGCAGCGTCGCGCCGCGGACGCCCTTGCCGCCGCGCTTCTGCGTCCGATAGAGCGTGGACGCGGTGCGCTTGGCGTAGCCGCCGTGGGTGATGGTGACGATCATGTCGTCATCAGGAATCAGATCCTCGTCCGACAGGTCGCCGTCGGCAGCGACGATGCGGGTCCGGCGATCGTCGCCGTACTTGTCGACGATCTCGGCCAGCTCGGTGGAGATGATGCTCCGCTGGCGTTCTTCACTGGCCAGGATGTCCTTGAGGTCAGCGATCACGGCCTCGATCTCGGCCAGCCGGTCGATGATCTTCTGACGCTCCAGCGCGGCCAGCCGGCGTAGCTGCATGTCGAGGATGGCGGTGGCCTGCACATCGTCGATCGCCAGCAGGTCCTTCAGCCCCTCGCGGGCCTCCTCGGTGGTCTTGGATCGCCGGATCAGCGCGATCACCGCGTCCAGCTGATCGAGGGCCTTCACCAGGCCGCGGTAGATGTGGGCCTCGTTCTCGGCCTTCTCCAGGCGGTACCGCGTCCGTCGCTGAATGACCTGGACCTGGTGCCGCACCCAGTGGCTGATGAACTGATCCAGCCGCAACGTGCGCGGGACGTCGTCCACCAGGGCGAGCATGTTGCAGCCGAAGGTGTCCTGCAGCTGGGTGTGCTTGTACAGGTTGTTCATCACCACCCGCGGCTGCGCGTCCCGCTTCAGGACGATCACCAGCCGCTGCCCGGTGCGGCCCGAGGAGTCGTCGCGGATGTCGGCGATCCCGGTCAGCTTGCCGCTCTTGACCAGTTCGGCGATCTTCATCGCGAGGTTGTCCGGGTTGCACATGTACGGCAGTTCGGTGACCACCAGGTTGGTGCGTCCGGCGCGATCCTCCTCGATGTCGATGACCGCGCGCATGATCACCGAGCCACGACCGGTGCGGTAGGCGTCCTCGATGCCCTTGCGGCCCACGATCAGCGCGCCGCTGGGGAAGTCGGGGCCCTTGATCCGCTCCATGGCGGCTTCGAGCAGCTCCTCCTTGGTGGCCTCCGGGTTCTCCAGGTACCACTGGACGGCTTCGGCCACCTCACGCAGGTTGTGGGTGGGGATGTTGGTGGCCATGCCCACCGCGATGCCGGTCGAGCCGTTGACCAGCAGGTTCGGGAACCGGGCCGGCAGCACGGTCGGCTCCAGTTCCTTGTTGTCGTAGTTCGGCTTGAAGTCGACGGTGTCCTCGCCGATGTCGCGCACCATCTCCATCGCCAGCGGAGCCATCCGGCACTCGGTGTACCGCATCGCCGCGGCCGGGTCGTTGCCCGGGGAGCCGAAGTTGCCCTGGCCGGTCACCAGGGGTGCTCGCATCACCCACGGCTGCGCCAGCCGCACCAGGGTGTCGTAGATCGCCGAGTCGCCGTGCGGGTGGTAGAGACCCATCACGTCGCCGACGATCCGGGAGCACTTGTTCCAGCCCCGGTCGGGGCGATAGCCACGGTCGTACATCGCGTAGATGACCCGGCGATGGACGGGCTTCAGCCCGTCGCGGACGTCCGGCAGCGCACGTCCGACGATCACGCTCATCGCGTAGTCGAGGTAGGAGCGCTGGATCTCGACCTGCAGATCGATCTCCTCGACCCGGCTCAGGGTCGGCGCCAATCCGGTGTCGACCACCGCGTCGGCGGTGTCGCCGTCGAGCGGTTCGTCGGGGCCGTCAGTCATGTCTTCTCCTACACAGCGGGCTGGTTCTCAAGTTGCCGGGATTCTCAGGCTGTCGGGGCGTTGCCACCCCGTCATCCCGGCGGAGGCCGGGAGCTCTCTCGGCTATTCAGTTGTGGGATCCGGCCTTCGCCGGGATGACGCCTCGGTCCCCCAGGACGTGGAGCCGTGGGCTACACGTCCAGGAAACGGACGTCTCTGGCGTTGCGCTGGATGAAGCCGCGGCGCTGTTCCACGTCCTCACCCATCAAGATGGTGAACATCTCGTCGGCCGCGGCGGCGTCGTCCAGCGTCACCTGCAGAAGGGTGCGCTTGTCCGGATCCATCGTGGTGTCCCAGAGATCGCCGGCATTCATCTCACCCAGACCCTTGTAGCGCTGAATCGGGTTGTTGGTCGGTGCCGGCAGCTTCTTGCCGGCCGCCAGACCGGCGTCGCGCAGAGCGTCTCGCTCCGCGTCGTTGTAGGCCAACTCGTGCGGGGCGTTCGTCCAGCGCAGCCGGTACAGCGGCGGCTGGGCGAGGTACACGTAGCCGCCGTGGATCAGCGGCTTCATGAACCGGAACAGCAGGGTCAGCAGCAAGGTACGGATGTGCGCACCGTCCACGTCGGCATCGGCCATCAGCACGATCTTGTGATAGCGCAGCTTGTCGATGTCGAAGTCGTCGGTGACGCCGGTGCCGAGCACGTTGAAGATCGCCGCGACCTCGCGGTTCTGCAGGATCTTGTCCAGCCGGGCCTTCTCGACGTTCAGGATCTTCCCCCGGATCGGCAGGATCGCCTGGGTGCGCGGGTCGCGCCCGCCCTTGGCCGATCCGCCGGCGGAATCGCCCTCGACGATGAAGACCTCGCACTCCTTGGGCTCGGTCGAGGAGCAGTCGGCCAGCTTGCCGTACTCCCCCGCCCCGTTCAGCAGACCCTTACGGGAGCGGGCCAGGTCGCGTGCCTTGCGGGCCGCGATCCGGGCCTGGGCCGCGGCCTGGGACTTGCGGACGATGTCCTTGCCCTCGGTGGGGTTCTTCTCCAGCCAGTCACCGAGCAGGTCGTTGACCACCCGCTGGACGAAGGACCTTGCCTCGGTGTTGCCCAGCTTGGTCTTGGTCTGCCCCTCGAACTGCGGCTCGCCGAGTTTGACCGAGATGATCGCGGTGAGACCTTCGCGGATGTCGTCCCCGGAGACCCGGTCCTCCCGCTTCTTGATCATCCCCCAGGCCTCGCCCCACTTGTTCACCGTGTTGGTGAGTGCGGCGCGGAAGCCCTCCTCGTGGGTCCCGCCCTCGTGGGTGTTGATGGTGTTGGCGAAGGTGTGGACGCTCTCGTTGTAGGAGGTGTTCCACTGCATCGCAACCTCGAGGCTCATCTCCTCCTCCACCGCGTCGATCGCGATCACCGAGGGGTGGATGACGTCCTTGGAGCCGGTGAGGTACTTGACGTAGTCGATCAGCCCGTCCTCGAACTGGAAGGTCTGCTCCCGGACGGTTTCGACCTCGTCCGTCTCCGGGTTGTCGGCGTGCTCGGGACGCCGGTCGATCAAGGTGATCGAGAGACCCTTGTTGAGGAAGGCCATCTCGCGGAAGCGGGTGGCCAGGGTGTCATAGGAGTAGACGGTGGTCTCGAAGATGTCACCGCTGGCGTAGAAGGTGACGACGGTGCCGGTGTCTTCGGCCGGTTCGAGCCGTTCCAGCGGTGCGTCCGGGTCGCCCAGGGTGAAGGACTGGCGCCAGCGGTAGCCGTCCCGGCGGACCTCGGCGGTCAGGCTGGTGCTGAGAGCGTTCACCACCGAGACGCCCACGCCGTGCAGGCCGCCGGAGACCTTGTAGCCGCCGGTGCCGAACTTGCCGCCGGCGTGCAGCTTGGTGAGCGCCACGGTGAGCGCCGACATCTTCTCGACCGGGTGCTCCGCCACCGGAATACCGCGGCCGTTGTCGGTGACCCGGACACCGCCCGCCTCCAGCAGCTCGACGACGATGGTGTCGCAGTAGCCGGCCAGCGCCTCGTCCACGGCATTGTCGACAACCTCCTGAACCAGGTGGTGCAGGCCCCGCTCGCCGGTGGAGCCGATGTACATGCCGGGACGCTTGCGGACGGCCTCCAGGCCTTCCAGTACGGTGATGGCCGCTGCGTCGTAGTTGCCGGCGGCAACATGCGCATTCTCCGCAGCGGACATCGCAGGCGCGGTGGGCTCAAGTGTCACTGAGGTTTACCCCTTCGGACGTGAGAACGGCCACCAACTGCCAGGCAGTGGCGGCTCGGTCAGGAACGAACCAAGTCTAGCCGATCCCTCCGGGATTCCGGGTCGGCACGACGGGTGAGATGCCACTGAGCGGGCCGAATTGGCCCTGCGAACGCGTTGGAAGCCCTCCACCCATGGGCTTCCACGCGCTCCGGGGTGTCAAGCGGCCAGATCGGCTCTGGGTGTTGTCCGATTGTTGTCCGTTCCCGGTACCCGCTCGCGTCGGGGCGACCACCGATTGACGGCCCTCGAACCCGGCGAGATCGGGCAACCACCGACTGGCGGTGGTCGAGCCGGCCCTCCTGCAGACGGTACCGGGGTGGGGTCCGCCGCGGCGGTGTCCTGGGTCAGCCGTAGGTGTCGCGGGGCCCACGACCGGGGACGGATCGCCGTCCCTTCTTCCAGGAAGGCGCGTTCGGACCGACCACGACCACCCGCTCGACGCTCCCCTGGCCCAGTTGTTCGTTGAGCTTCGCCACCAGCTGCGGCGCGATCTGGCGCAGTGAGGTCGCCCAGGTGGTGGACTCGGCACGGACGGTGAGCACCTTCTCCGCGAAGGACTCCGGGACGGCGTGGGCGGCGTTGACCTCGCCGACCAGGTTCGACCACCCACCCAGCAGGTGATGGAGCTTCACCTCGGTGTTCCAGCCCCGGGTGTCGATGACGTCCTTGATCAGCTCACCCAGCGGCTCCGGTCCGTCGTTGACCTGGTTCTTCTTTCGCTTGCGCGGCCGGGGCGGAGGTGCCTCGTCCCCCCGGGCGGCGCGAGCCACCTGCCGGGCGACATCCAGCCCCTGCGGATCGTGCTCAGGCGTTGACATGCCCCTCCCCCCGGGGTTCCTGGGCCAAGCCCTCCGACACGTCCTCGTGCACCGACACCTCACCTTGCCGTCGATCGGTTGTCCCCAACCCCGGGTCCTCGACGTCAAGGGAAGCGGTCGGCTGTTCCGGGAGCCTGCTCGACGGAGTCGAGGAGGCCGGCTCGGAAGGCTCGGCGAGCGCGGGGTTGCGGCCGAGCTCCACGATGAAGTGGCGGCCGGCGACGCTGGGCGGCACGTCGGCGCCGACCGCGGCGGTGATCAGCACCTGCTCGGCGGTCAGCGCCACGGCCGCCAGGCGCTCGCGGCGGATCTCGTCCAGCTCGGCGAAGACGTCGTCCAGGATCAGCACCGGCTCCACGCCGTCGGCCCGCAGCACCCCGAAACTCGCCAGCCGCAGCGCGAGCGCCAGCGACCAGGACTCCCCATGGGAGGCGTAGCCGCGCGCGGGCAGCCCCGAGAGGGTGAGCATGATGTCGTCTCGATGTGGGCCCACCAACGACAGGCCCCGGGCGATCTCCTCCCCGCGGCGCTGCTTCATCCGTTCCAGCAGCAGTCGTCGCAAGTCCTCCCGGTCGAGCTGCTCCGTCCCGGGCCGTCCTTCACCACTTTCCTCGGCGAGGAGTGGTTTCCGGTCCGGCATCGGATCACCGGCCACACCGAGCGAAGAGGAGTGATAGCTCACCTCGGCCTGGTTTCGCGTGGGGGCGATGTCGGCGTAGGCCGCTTGCAGCAGGGGCACCAGGTCGGTCAGGGTCGCCAGCCGGGCTTCGACGATGTCGGCTCCGAGCTGGGCGAGCTTCTCGTCCCACACCCCCAACGTCGATTCCGCCTCCGCCCCGCGGGGACCGCGCCCGGACAAGGACTTCAACAGCGTCGAACGCTGCTTGAGCACCCGGTCGTAGTCGGCTCGCACCCCTGCCATCCGCGGCCAACGGGAGGTGAGCAGGTCGTCCAGGAAGCGCCGGCGGGCCGACGGGTCGCCCTTGACCACGGTGAGGTCATCGGGGGAGAAGACCACCACCCGCAATGCGCCCAGCAGATCGCGTGGCCGCTTCAGCGGGGACCGGTTCAGGCTGGCGCGATTCGCGCGGCCGGGGATGAGTTCGATCTCCAGCAGCAGTTGGCGGGGGTCCTCGGTCCCGGCCTGCACCCGGGCGCGCACCTGGGCCCGCTCCGCACCGTGGCGCACCAGCGGCGCTTCACTGGCGACCCGGTGCGAACCGAGGGTGGCCAGGTATTCCACCGCTTCGACCAGATTGGTCTTGCCCTGGCCGTTCGCACCGGTGAAGACCGTCACGCCGGGTTCCAGCGGCACGTCGGCCACCGCGTAGGAGCGGAAGTCGACCAGATTGAGGTGGGTCACGAACATGACGTCACCACCTCTTCAGCACCTCGCCCTGCCCGATCCGGTCCTGGTGCGTCCTCGATCTCGCTCGCAACTCTCTCAATCGGTGCGGACCCGGCAGCTCACGCCGGCAGCCGCATCAGCATGATGACGTGGCGGTAGTCCTCGCGGACATCGCCGTCGATCTCGTCCAGGCCCATCAACAGGCACGGCTTGCCCGGGGCGGTGAACGAGAACTGGACGTAGGGCGCATCCAGCGCCGCCAGCGCGTCGGAGATGTAGTGCGGGTTGAAGCCGGCGGCCGTCATGGTGAGACCCTGGCCGGTGACGTCGACCACGACCGCTTCGAGCGCTTCGACAGCCTGGGCCTGGTCGCCGGTGGCGGCTTCGAGGGTGATCGAGCCGTCGCCGATGAGCATCCGCAACGACGTATTGCGTTCGGCCACCAGGCCGACGCGCTTCACGGCAGCCTCGACCTCAGCGGTGTTGGCGCGCACCGTCACGGTGGGCTGCACGTTCATCAGGTGCCGCACCTTGGGGAACTCGCCGTCGAGCAACCGGGTGGTGATCTCCCGGACGCCGGCCGGGCCGGTTCCTTCGAAGCCGATCAGGCCGTCGCCGGTGGCCGCGCTGGAAAGGCTGAGCGTGATCTCCGAGCCCGAGGTCATCGAACGGGCGGTCTCGGCAAGCACCCGGGCGGGCACCAGAGCGGCACCTTCGCTGCCGGTGCTGCGCGGGTTCCACGGCAGTTCCTTCAGCGCCATCCGGTAGCGGTCGGTGGCCAGCAGCGAGAGAGTGTCGCCGTCGATCTCCATCCGGACGCCGGTGAACACCGGGAGCAGCTCGTCGCGTCCGGCCGCGACCACCACCTGGCTGACCGCCTTGGCGAAGTCATCGCTGACGATCTTCCCGGTGGAGTCCGGCATCGTGGGCAGCGCGGGGTAGTCCGCGACCGGCAGGGTCTGCAGGGTGAATCGCGCGGAGCCACAGACGAGCTCGACCTTCGTGGCATCCGAACTCAGCTCGACCGGTTTGTTCGGCAGTGATCGTGCGATCTCGGCCAGCAGTCGTCCCGAGACCAGGGCGACGCCGTCATCGGTCACCTCCGCCTTCACCGTCACCTGGGCCGAGGTCTCGTAGTCGAAGCTGGAGAGCACGACCTCACCACCGGCGGCCTTCAGCATCAGACCGGCGAGGATCGGGACGCTCGGGCGGGTGGGCAGGCTACGGGCCGCCCACTGGACCGCTTCGGCCAGTACATCGCGCTCGAGTCGGATTTTCACCGTTACTCCCTACTTCTGCTCGGTCCGCGTCCGCGGGCCTGGTCGAGACTTCTTCCGGATCGCCGCCGGAGGCGGCGTCGCGGTCGTCGTCCACGTCTGGTTGCTCGATCATATCGACGTGCACCGACCTGTGGGGTTATCGCGCTCCCGATGCTGTCCCCAGGGTGTGTGTGGGTGACTTCGAAGGATCTGATGATCAATTTCCTATCGTCCTCGTCGTAGCGGCTGTGGATTCGGTGGACAACTCGCGTAAGCGCTGGTGGGTCCGGGATCGACCAGTGGACGAAGCCTGTGGACGACTGGAAATCACACGGGGAGGATTTGCGGACGACGGATGGGCGGGTCTGCAGTATCCACAGACCTGCCGAGTTTTCCACAGCATTTCTCACAGTCCGCTGAGGTGATGAGATCACCTACTCACGCAGCCGGCACGGCTTCTTTTCCAGGAGCAGGCTGGAGGGGTTTGTCCCGGGGATCGGGCGTTCGAGTCGGGTTCGATGCTCGGTGCGCACCGGAGGGCTGGGTCGAGCCCCGGGTTCGCGACCGCGGCTCAGCGCGCGGCGGCCTGGCGGACCCGGTTGGTGAGCTCGGTCATCTGGTTGAACACGCTGCGGCGTTCGCCGAGCAACTGCCGGATCTTGCGGTCGGCGTGCATCACGGTGGTGTGGTCGCGGCCGCCGAAGACCTGGCCGATCTTGGGCAGCGACAGATCGGTGAGTTCGCGGCACAGGTACATCGCCATCTGGCGGGCGGTGACCAGTACGTGCGTCCGGCTGGTCCCGCACAGGTCGTCCACGCTCACCGCGAAGTATTCCGCGACCGCGCTCATGATCATGGCAGCGGTGATGGTGTTCTCCTGACCCTCGGGGATCAGGTCCTTCAGCACGACCTCGGCCAGCGAGAGGTCGACCTCCTGCCGCTGCAGGCTGGCGTACGCCGTCACGCGGATCAGGGCACCCTCGAGCTCGCGGATGTTGGTCTGGATCCGGCTGGCGATGAACTCCAGCACCTCAGGGCTGGCGTTGAGCCCTTCCGCGGCCGCCTTCTTGCGCAGGATCGCGATCCTGGTCTCCAGGCTGGGCGGCTGGATATCGGTCATCAGACCCCACTCGAAGCGGCTGCGCAGCCGGGGTTCCAGCGCCGCCAGGGACCGGGGCGGGCGGTCGGAGGTCAACACGATCTGCTTCTCGGCGGTGTGCAGCGTGTTGAAGGTGTGGAAGAACTCCTCCTGGGTCTGGATCTTGGCCTCCAGAAACTGGATGTCGTCCACCAGCAGGACGTCGACCTCGCGATAGGCGCGGCGGAACTCGGCGGTGCGGTTCTCCGAGATCGAGTTGATGAAGTCGTTCGTCAACTCCTCGGTGGAGACGTACTTGACCTTCACGCGGTCGTAGTAACTGCGGATGTAGTGGCCGACGGCGTGCAGCAGGTGGGTCTTGCCAAGCCCGGAATCGCCGTAGATCATCAGCGGGTTGTACGCCTTGCCGGGGGCCTCGGCGACGGCGGCGGCGGCCGCGTGGGCGAACCGGTTGGAGTCACCGATCACGAAGGTCTCGAAGGAGTACTTGGGGTTGAGTCGGTCCGAGCCGGAGCCGCGATGGACGCCTCGGCTGGGCACCACAGGACTCGGGAGGGGCAGCTCGGGCTCGGCCGCCGGTTCCGGCGCGGGCGGGACGAAGCCGGTCGCGGCGCCGGGATCGATGGTGATCGCGAGCTGGATCGGACGACGCAGATAGCCCGACAGCTGTGCCTCGAGGGTGGGACGGAGCCGCGATTCGACCTGGTCTCGGGTGAACTCGTCGGGGACCGCGACGATCAGCAGCGACTCGTGCAGGGTGACCGGGCGGGTGCTGGTGAGCCAGCCGCGAGCGAAGGGTTCTGACTCCTGCCACAGGTGCGACCAAGCTTGGTCGAGTGTGTCGTTCCCACTTGGGGTCCCGTTCTCGACCGGCTGTGACATGCGATTCCTCACCGAAGTGCTTGACGCCAACCCTACTGTCCACAACGTTATCCACAGACTGTGCACGGCACGCTGGGTAGGACCATTGGTCGTCCCCTCGGCGGCTCTGAGCAGACTAGAGAGCCGTGGACAGGGTTGGCAAACCCGTTTTCCGGAATCTTCGCAGTTCCACGGCGTGTCGCCTCGACGTGCAAGCATTCGGTCGTCCGGTTTGCCGCACCGGCATACCGCCACGTATCGTTGGTTAGTCGCTGTCGTGGCGACACCTCATGCGTCCGACGTGGGCGTATTGGTTCTGACAGGTATCGATCAGGGAGCACTCGCGTGACCAAGCGCACTTTCCAGCCGAGCAACCGGCGTCGCAGCCGCACCCACGGCTTCCGGCTGCGGATGCGGACGCGCGCCGGCCGCGCCATCATCTCCGCCCGCCGCCGCCAGGGGCGCGTGCGCCTCGCCGGCTGACCGGTGCTGCCAGCCGCGTCCCGGCTGCGGACGCCCGCGGACTTCCAGGCGACGATGCGCCATGGGGTCCGTTCGGGACGGCCGAGCGTGGTGGTCCATGCCCGCCTGCGGACGGTTCCTCCGTCCAGGGCGGGCTTTGTGGTGTCCAAAGCGGTTGGTACCGCGGTGGTCCGTAACCGGGTGAAGCGGCAGCTGCGTCATCTGGTCGCAGCCGAGTTCCGGGAACTTCAGTCGCCGATCGACCTCGTCGTGCGGGCGCTCCCGGCCTCCGCCACTGGCGACCTCGCCGGGGATCTCGGCTCGGCCCTGGGCCAGTGCGTGCGGAAGCTCGCGGCATGAAGTACGTGCTGATCGTTCTGCTGAAGGCCTATCGAGCGGTCATCAGCCCGCTCTACGGCAACGTGTGCAAGTACTACCCCAGCTGCTCGGCGTACGCGCTGGAGGCGGTGACCGTCCACGGCTCGCTCAAGGGAACCTGGCTCGCCGCGCGACGGCTGGCCAGCTGTCACCCCTGGTCATTGGGTGGTTACGATCCGGTCCCTGGGACGCCTGCCGCGGCGGCCTGGGAGGCCGAGAAGGCCGAGAAGGCCGCATTGTCCACCGGCCCGGTGGGGCCGTCGCAGCAGGATCCTGCTGTTCGTCCAGATGCCTGCTGCTCGCGGGCTCTAGCGTGAGGTGAGATTGGTGAACCTGCTTCCCCTGCTGCTGCCGATGGACCTGTGGTCCGATATCGGCGGCTTCTTCAACACGATCATGTCGCCGCTGTACTGGGCGGTCTCCGGCGTGCTGGTCGCCTTCCACTGGTTCTTCAGCCTCTTCCTGGATCCGATGGCGGGCGTGACCTGGGGGCTGTCGATCATCCTGCTGACCATGCTGATCCGCACCCTGCTGATCCCGCTGTTCGTCAAGCAGATCAACTCCTCGCGCAATATGCAGCTGCTCGGGCCGAAACAGCGTGCGCTGCAGGAGAAGTACGGCCACGATCGGGAGCGTCTCGGCCAGGAGACGATGAAGCTCTACAAGGACGAGGGCGTCAACCCGATGGCTTCGTGCCTGCCGCTGCTGCTGCAGATGCCGATCTTCCTGTCGCTGTTCTGGGTGCTCAACAACGCCGCCCACGGCGTTCCGATGGGCATCTTCATCGACCGCCCGGAACTGATGGAGTCGCTGCGCAACGCGACCCTGTTCGGCGCGAAGATCTCCGCCACCTTCTGGCCCATCCCTGAGACCGGCATCGGTGGCACCCAGATCTTTGCTGCGGTGCTCGTGATCGCGATGACGGTGGTGCTGTTCGTCACCCAGCTTCAGTTGATGCGCAAGAACATGCCGCCGGAGGCGCTGACGGGGCCGATGGCTCAGCAGCAGAAGATGATGCTGTACCTCTTCCCGTTCATGTACCTGTTCATGGGCGTGAACATCCCGATCGGCGTGCTGCTCTACTGGCTCACCACCAACCTGTGGAACATGGTCCAGCAGTACATCCTGATCCACAACAACCCGGCGCCGAACACCCCGGCCTATGTCGACTGGGAAGAACGGATGCGCGCCAAGGGCAAGGATCCGGACGAGATCATCGCGAAGCGCCGGGGCCGCAAGCGCCCGGCGGCCACCGCCGACTACGACCCGACCAAGGTGACGCGGCAGTCGTCGTCGACGCCGCCGGCCAACGGCAAGGCGGTGGCCACCGCCGGCGACGGGGATGAGGACGCCCCGCAGCGCCTGGTGGTGCAGCGTCAACAGCCCAAGCGGAACACGCGCGCGAAGCGCAAGCCCTGACCCCCGAAGAACCCGGCCGCGCAGCGGCCCCCTCAAGGAAGTGATGTGTGATGTCCGAGGACGTGATTGCCGAGCAGCCGCAAGAGGTTGTCGAGGAAGTGGAGGCGACCGCCGACGTTGAGCCCGGCGAGCCGGGATCTGGACGCTCCAAGCGCGAGTCCGCGCTGGAGAACGAGGGCGAGATCGCCGCTGACTACCTGGAGGAACTGCTCGACATCGCCGACCTGGACGGCGACATCGACACCTACACCGAGGGCGGACGGGCACACGTCGCGGTCGTGACCGAGGCGACCCTGCTGGTGGGCAAGGACGGCGAGGTGCTGGAGGCTCTTCAGGAGCTCTCACGGCTGGCGGTGATGACCGAGACCGGACACCGGAGCCGGCTGATGCTGGACATCGCGGGCCACCGGGACAAGCGCCGGACGGTGCTGCAGGATCTGGCGGCGTCGGCGATCTCCGAAGTGAAGGAGACCGGCGAGCCGGTTCGGCTTGCGCCGATGAATCCGTTCGAGCGCAAGATCGTCCACGACGCGGTGGCCGCCGCCGGGCTGGTCAGTGAATCCGAAGGCGAGGAGCCTCGGCGTCGCGTCGTCGTGCTGCCTGAGGCCTGATCTGTGGACGAGGCCGCCGTCGCCTCGATCTTCGGAGCGAACTCGGCGCTGATTCATCGGTATGTCGATATATTGGCAAGTCGAGGTATCGACTGGGGCTTGATAGGCCCTCGCGAACGGGATCGGCTGTGGGAGCGCCATGTACTGAACTCGATCGCACTGGCGCCGCGGATCCCTGAGGGTTCGCGGGTGGTGGACGTGGGCAGTGGCGCGGGGCTTCCAGGCCTGCCGCTGGCCATCCTGCGCCACGATCTGTCCGTGACGCTGCTGGAGCCGCTCCTGCGCCGGGTGACGTTCCTCGACACGACGGTGGCCGAACTGGAGGTGGCAGATCGCGTGCAGGTGATCCGTGGCCGGGCCGAGGAGCATCGCGCCCGCTACGAGCTGGTGACCTGCCGGGCGGTGGCGCCACTCCCCCGGCTGCTCGGCTGGTGTCTGCCGCTGGTCGCCGGCGGCGGCCGCCTGATCGCGCTGAAGGGTGCTTCCGCGCGCGACGAGGTCGCCGCGGCGAGGGACGACCTGAGACGCCTCAAGGTGAAAGCCTCCGTTCTGGAGTTGCCGGTCCCGGGTTTGGACGAGGCCACCTGGGCCATCGAAGTTTCCCGCTGACCCCGTCCGGTTCGGAGCCGGGTCTCGGCGTTCTGGCGGGACCGGGCATCATGACGGCTTGCGTCGGTTGTGATGGTGGTGTGGCGACAACGGGTCCGAGGATGGGCATTCGCCGCTCGCCGTGCTTCATCGCCGCCGCTCCACTCTCCAAAGGGATATCCTCGTGTTTCACGTGAAACACGTCTGTTGAGGAGCCTGCTTCGTGTCGTCTGCTTCCAGTGCCCCGCGTCGAGTGGCATTCGATGTCCCTGAGTTCATGGCACCTGAGGAGTTGGAACCAGACGACCTGGACGCGGAGGTTTCACGTGAAACACCGGACGCCCTGCCTCGCCCGCGACGGACGCGCACCCTGGTGGTCGCCAATCAGAAGGGTGGCGTGGGGAAGACCACCACTGCCGTGAACCTGGCGACCGCCCTCGCGCTCGGCGGTCTGAAGGTACTGGTCATCGACCTCGACCCGCAGGGCAACGCCTCGACCGCACTCGGGGTGGAGCATCACGAAGGGATTCCTGGAACCTACGAGGTACTGACCGACCAGACGCCGATCAGCGACCTGGTGCAGGCATCCCCTGAGGCCCGCGGACTGTGGGTGCTGCCGGCCTCTATCGATCTGGCTGGAGCGGAGATCGGGCTGGCAGCGGTAATGGCGCGGGAGAGCAGGCTCCTGAACCAGTTGCAGGTGTTCACCGCAGCTCACGGGTTCGACTACGTCTTCATCGACTGCCCACCGTCCCTCGGACTGCTGACCTTGAACGCCCTGGTCGCCGCGGACGAGATCCTGATCCCCATCCAGTGTGAGTACTACGCCCTGGAGGGGGTCACCCAGCTGCTGCGCACCATCGATCTGGTGAAGGGCGCGATGAACGACGGCTTGCGCCTCACGACTGTCGTGCTCACCATGTACGACGCGCGGACCCGGCTCTCGGCACAGGTGGCGGACCAGGTGCGGGAGTACTTCCCCGTCGAGACCCTCGCCACGATCATCCCCAGGTCGGTGCGGGTGTCCGAAGCGCCGAGCTACGGCCAGAGCGTGGTCACCTACCATCGTGCCTCCGCCGGTGCACAGGCGTACCTGGCCGCGGCGGCCGAGATCGCCCATCGTGCGGAGGCCGTGCAGGCAGAAGGAGTTCACCGATGACAACCACCAAACCACGCTCCGGCCTGGGCCGCGGGCTCGGTGATCTGCTGCAGCGCACCGATCCCGAACTCGCCACCCGTGGCGGTGACAGCCACGGCCTCGTCCCGGAGGGTTCCCGCTTCGAAGAGATCCCGGTGCCCGCGGTTCAGCCGAACCCGCGGCAGCCCCGGACCGTCTTCGATCAGGACGCCCTTGACGAACTGGCGGCGTCGATCGGCGAATTCGGACTGCTCCAGCCGATCGTGGTCCGCCCGCTGCCCGATGGGCAGTACGAGCTGGTGATGGGGGAGCGGCGGCTACGCGCAAGTCAACAAGCCGGTTTATCGACAATCCCGGCGATCGTCCGTCGGACCGAGGATCATGACCTGCTGCGTGACGCTCTGCTGGAGAATCTCCACCGGGCTCAGCTCAATCCGCTCGAGGAGGCTGCCGCCTACCAGCAGCTCCTGGAGGACTTCGGCTGCACTCAGGAGGAGTTGTCCCGTCGGATCAAGCGGTCACGTCCGCAGATCTCCAACACGATCCGCCTGCTCCAGTTGCCCACAGCGGTTCAGCGCCGGGTCGCGGCGGGCGTGATCAGCGCCGGCCACGCACGCGCACTGCTTGCGCTGGACTCGCCCGCTTCGATGGAGCGGATCGCCAACCGGATCGTGTCCGAGAGCCTTTCGGTGCGGGCGGTGGAGGAGCTGGTCGCCGTGGGTGAGGCCGAAGCCCGCCGGGCACCCCGCGCGCAGCGCCCCAGGCAGACCTCGCCCGCGGCGCTCGAACTCCAGGAGGAGCTGACCGACGCCCTGGACACCCGGGTGATCGTCAGCACGAGCGGTAGACGGGGCAGGATCGTCATCGAGTTCGCCGGAGCCGAGGATCTCAGCCGACTTAGAGATCTATTACTAAACAGATAAACTTCTTTATCGACAAAACGCTACTTGGTGAGTGGAGTTCGCGCTCTATCCCCGCGCGGGCCCCTGAGCGGCAACGGCCTGGACGGCGGCGATCCGGGCCCGGACGTCCTTGCGGGCGTAGTGCTCGGCGACGAAGGAGAGGAAGGGAACCGTC
Source organism: uncultured Propionibacteriaceae bacterium (assembly GCA_964435735.1). Lineage (GTDB taxonomy): Bacteria > Actinomycetota > Actinomycetes > Propionibacteriales > Propionibacteriaceae > Propionicimonas. The sequence goes on along the minus strand of CAYSZZ010000004.1, from coordinate 86,586 downwards.
CCCGCCAGCGCGATCAGGATCAGCCGGCCCCAGGGCCAGTTGACCCGGCGTCCGAGGTCGTAGGCGGTGATGATCAGCACCATGTACAGCCAGCCGTGCGGCACGCCCGTCCAGGTGACCACCGTGCCGTTGTCCGCGAAGTACTTCAACGGCATTCCCACCAGCACCAGCACCACCAGCAGCACGCCGACCAGGTAGGCCATCACCCGGTAGCGAAGCAGCGCGCCCTGGATCGCGGGGATCTGGGCGGGCTCGATGGCGGGGGTGTCGGCGGCTGTCGGCTCGCTCACAGTGTCTCCTGTTCGGTCGTCATGGTCACCGTACCCTGGCGGCCCAGGGCGCGGACGAAGCGGAGCGTCATGAAGATCACGAACCCGGCGAAGACCCACCACTGCAGGGCGTAGCCGTAGTTCTGCCAGGAGCCCTCGCCGGTGCCCAGGTCGACGGCTGCCGGCTCCAGGCCCTGGGATCGAGCGTCCTCTGCGTTCAAGGTGAGGAAGCCGGGAAGCAGTTGCTGGGGCCAGCGCTGGGCGAGCGCCGCGAGCCGCACCGCCCCTTCCGGGTCCTCGCTGCGAAGTTCGGTCGGCATGAAGATGCCGATGATCTCCTGCTCACCAACCGGTGGCGGGAATGACCCCTCAACCGGTACCGGGAGCGTTGTGCCGGGTGGGGTGGGCATTCCGTCCGATGCGGTGGCCACCCCGCGGACCACCGGCAGCACGCGTCCGTCGGCAACCTCGAAAGCGGTCAGCACGCGTCCGTCGGTCAGGAGCAGTTGCTGCGCCGGCAGGAAGGTACCCGAGCTGCTCACCCGGCGTCCGTAGACGTCACCGACCGTTCCGTCGGCGGCGACGTTCTCCAGCAGCGCGACCGGGGGCAGCGCGGCGCGCTCCTCGGCCGAGGCCTGTTCCTTCGATTCGTAGACCCGCATCTGCCACAGCCCCAGCCACAGCATGGTCACCGCCAGCGCGCATCCGACGGCACCGACCAGTAGTTGCTTGAGCCGAGGGGGCATGGGTCAACTGTGCCGTGCCCAGGCGTTGTCGACCAATTGCGCGCACAGCTGTCCGAAGTCGTGGCCCGCCGCCTCCACCGACAGCGGCACCAGCGAGGTCTCGGTCATGCCGGGTGCGGAGTTGGCCTCGATGAACACCGGCTCGCCGGCGGCGTTCACGATGATGTCCGCACGGGAGAGATCCCGCAGCCCCAGGACGCGGTGCGTGGCGACCGCCATCTCGGCACAGGCCGCCGCAACGTCCTGGCTCAGTTCGGCCGGGGCGATGAACCGGGTCTGGCCGGCGGTGTAGCGGGCGGCGTAGTCGTAGAACCCCGACTCGGGACGGATCTCGACCGCCGGCAGCGCCACCTGCTCGCCTTCCAGCTCCAGGACGGTGACGGCCACCTCGGTGCCCTCGATGTACTGCTGGACGACCGCCACATCCCCGTAGGCGTAGGCGGCGACCATGGCGGCCGGCAGGTCGGCGGGCTTGTTGACCCGGCTGCAGCCCAGCGCCGAGCCGCTGCGGGCGGGCTTGACCATCATCGGGAAGCCGATCCGCTCCCCGAGCGCGCGCACCAGATGGGCTGCGCCGAGCTCGCGGAACATGTCATGCGGCAGCGCGACCGTGTCGGGCGTCAGCAGCCCGGCCTGGGCGACCAGCGGCCCGGCGATGGCCTTGTTGAAGGCCCTCCGGCAGGCTGCGGACCGGGAGCCGACGTACGGGAGCTCCAGCAGGCTCAGCACCTGCTGCAGGCCGCCGTCCTCGCCGACCCCGCCGTGCAGCAGCGGGAACGCCACCGGGTTCTCCAGTCCGTCGAACAGATCGATCAGCCCGGGGGTGACGTCCGACTCGACCACCTCGTGGCCGCGGTCGCGCAGGGCCTGGGCCACCCGGCGTCCGGAGCGCAGCGAGACATCGCGTTCATGGGAGAGCCCACCGGCGAGCACAACGATGGGGCCGTGGCTGGGAGAGTCGTTCATGGTGAGTGCCTAACTGATGTCGGGTGCCGGTCCGGTGGGGAGATCGTGATGGCGCGGGGTGTCGCGCTCGATGCCGAAGGTGAGGTGCATGTCCTGCTCGGACTTGATCACCTCGCCGAGCCGGCGGGTGCCCTCGTAGATCCGCTCCGGGGTCGGGAAGCAGAAGGAGAGCCGCATGTTCCGGCTGCCCAGCCCATCGGCGTAGAAGGCGGTGCCGGGGGTGAAGGCGACGCGGGCGGTCACGGCACGGGGGAGCATCGCCTGCGAATCGAGGCCTTCGGGCAGCGTCACCCAGACGAAGAAGCCCCCGTTGGGATGGGTCCAGGTGGTGCCCTCGAGCATGTGGTCGCGCAGGCCGGCGAGCATCGCGTCGCGGCGTTGCCGGTACATGTCGCGGTAGGTGACGATCTGACCGCGCCAGTCGAACTCGTCGAGGTAGGTCGCGATCGCGAACTGGCTGAACACCGGTGGACAGAGGGTGGCGGCCTCCTGGGTGAGCACCAGCTTCTCGCGGACGGCGTGCGGCGCCAGCGCCCAGCCCACCCGGAAGCCGGGAGCGAAGATCTTGGAGAAGGAACCGAGATAGACCACGTTGTCGGCGTCCATCGAACGCAGTGCGGGCAGCGGTTCGCCCTTCAGGGTGAGCAGGCCGTACGGATTGTCCTCCAGGATCAGCAGGTCGTGCTCCTTGGCCACCGCGATGATCTCGCGGCGGCGCTCGACGGTCTGCGTGACCCCGCTGGGATTCTGGAAATTCGGGATCGTGTAGAGAAACTTCACCCGCTTGCCGGCGGCCTTCAAGCTGACCAGCGCGGCGCGCAGCGCGACCGGGTCGAGGCCCTGGTCGTCCATCGTGACGTGGACCACCTGGCACTGGTAGGCGTGGAAGGTGCCCAGAGCTCCGACGTAGCTGGGCGCCTCGGCCAGTACGACGTCGCCTGGGTCGCAGAACACCCGGGTGATCAGATCCAGCGCCTGCTGGGAGCCGCAAGTGACGACGATGTCGTCGGCGTGGGCCCGGATCTGCTCCTCGGCCATCACCTCGACGATCTTCTCCCGCATGAAGGGCTCGCCCTGGCCGGAGCCGTACTGCATGGCCTGGGTGCCGCGCTCGGCGATCAATCGGTCCACCGCACGGCCGAGGGCCTCGCGGGGCAGGTCGGCGATGTTCGGCATTCCGCCTGCCAGTGAGACGACCTCGGGCCGGTTGGCGACGGCGAACAGAGCTCGCACGGCCGACACCTGCAGGCCATGGGTTCGTTCGGCGTACGCATCGACATAAGGGTCCAGCCGCGTGTCGCGGCGGGACGGTTCAGGAAGGCTCACTGCACCAGCATGCCGCACTCCCGCCGCGAGTTCCCGCCCGGCCCATCGCGGGGCGCTCGGAGTGCGGGGTGGGACCCGGGGACGGGACCTGGTGGCCCGCGCCGCGGGACCGGGCCGTCTCGTCCATCCTGATGCCCGCGGAGAACTACGATGAAGAGGCGATCAACCGGTGCGACCAGCCGGGACGCCAGGAGCCGTACCGGTGTCCCAGGGCCCCCTGGATGTGAAGGAGGGACGATGAGCAGCCTGACGTGGCTCGGCCGCGCCGACCTGGCCACGCTCGCCTGCCCGTATTGCGGCCGAACGGCCGATCCGAGCGCCGAAGCGATCCTGGCCGCCGAGCAGGCCTGGGGATTCGTCGGCGCCTCGCTCACCCAGCAGGGCACGCGGACCGCGGCGCTGTTGATCACCCCCGTGCCCGAGACCCGGACAGCCATGCTGACCTGCCTATGGGTGGCGCCCGACCAGGTCGGGCGGGGTTGCGGCAAGCGCCTCGTCCAGGCGACCGCGGCCGGGCTGCTCTCGCGGGAGGTGGAGGCGATCCTGGCCCGGGGGTCCCGGGCGAAACCGGACTGCGGCGCGCCCCCGGTGGACTTCCTGCGCGCCGTGGGCTTCACCCGGACGCTGGACGAGCAACTGCACTCGGCACTGCGCTCGCCGGCGGCGCTTCAGCGCCTGGGGTCGGCGGGCAGGCCCGACGGCCCTCGGCTCAGCCGGCTGTGGCGACTCGACCTCGACACCACGGTGACCGCCCCGGACGGCTTCCGCGGGCTGGTCGAGCACTGGCTGCGGGCCCTGCGTCCGATCCGGCCCGAGCCCGCCGGTCGCGTGTCCCGGGAGCCGTGACGGAGGTGGACGCGAGCACGGTGGGAGGGCGCCCCGGCGGCATCCTCGTGGTCGGAGACGTCATCAACGACGTCCTGGTGCGGCCGCTGGCGGAGATCACGCCCGACTCCGACACCCCGTCCCAGATCGTCCGCCGGCCGGGCGGTTCGGCGGCGAACCTGGCCTGCTGGCTGGGCAGCCTCGGTGCCGCTGTCACCTTCGTCGGACGGGTCGGGAGCGACGATCACGCCCTCCACCACGGCTACCTGACCCGGTTCGGCGTGACGCCGCTGCTGGCGGTCGACCCCGAAGCCGAGACGGGCACGATCGTGATCATCGTCGACGCCGCGGGGCGGCGCACCATGCTCACCGACCGGGCTGCCAACCTCAACCTGACCGCTGACGACATTCCTGCCGAGGTGCTGGCCGGAGCCCGCCTGTTGCATGTCTCGGGCTACTCGCTGTTCGAACCCGGGACGCGGACCGCGATGCTCGAGCTGATGCAACGGGCCCGGACGCAGGGACTGCCGATCTCGGTCGATCCCAGCTCGGTGTCCTGCCTCCGCGACGTCGGCGCGGCCCAGTTCCTGGACTGGACCCGGGGCGCGGAACTGGCCTTCCCCAACCGCGACGAGGCGTTCTTCCTGGCCGGCTCGGACGACCCGGCCACGGCGGCGTCCCGGCTGGCTGAGTACTACGGATTGGTGGTGATCACCCTCGACGGCGACGGCGCGGTGGTCGCCCGGGCCGGCGGCGAGCCCCGCCACGTCCCCACCGAGCCGGTATCCGCCGTGGATTCCACCGGAGCCGGGGACTCGTTCTGCGCGGGTTTCCTGACCTCCTGGCTCGACGGTGCGGACGAGGTGACCGCAGCGCGGGCCGGTTCGGCCCAGGCCAGGATCGCGGTCTCCCGAATGGGGGCCCGGCCGTGACCCGCGCGGCCAGGAAGGGACTCCGGTGGCGGTGAGGCGAAGGACTGTGCTGACGGCGGCCGGCGGGCTCCTCCTGACCGGCTGCGCCACCCGTCCCCCGACACCAGGATCCCCCGGTCCGAGAGGGTCGTCGACTCCGAGCGCGCCCGCCTCTGCCAGTGCAAGCCCATCGGCCGCGCCATCGCCGACTGCGGCCGTCCCCACCCCCGCGCGGACCCCGACGGCCTGGCCCACCCGCAAGCAGCTCGTGAAGGAGTTCGCCGGCCGCAAGCCGAAGAAGTTCGACATCTTCGTGCCCGGTGTGGTGAGCGAGGGACGCCGCGACATCGCGCTCACCTTCGACGCCTGCGGCGGCGGCAGGCTCGGCAACGGATTCGACGCCAAGCTGATCAAGCTGCTGGAGCGTCACGAGGTGCCGGCCACCTTGTTCCTCAACGGCCGCTGGATCGACGCCAACCCCAGCATCGCCGCCGAGTTGGCCGCCAACCCGCTGTTCGAACTGGCCAACCATGGTTGGGAGCACCGTCCGCTCACCGTGGCGGGGCAGTCGGCCTACGGCATCAAGGGCACCGCCGGCCCGGGCGAGGCCTACGACGAGATCATGCGCGGAATGGAGGCGCTGGCAGGCGTTACCGGCGAGCGCTCGCCCTACTTCCGTCCCGGAACGGCCTGGTGCGACGACGTGGCGGCGGAGCTGGCCGCCCGGCTGGGGGTCCTCATCGTCGCCTTCAGCATCAACGGCGACGCCGGGGCAACCGCCCCGAAAGCCACGGTGGCCGCCAACTTCGGCAGGGCCGGGGACCGCTCGATCGTGCTCGCGCACTTCAATCGTCCGGAGAAGGCGACCGCCGAGGGCCTGGCCAAGGCTCTCCCCAGACTGCTGGACGCCGGTCGCGGCTTCGCCACCTTGACCGGCGCGCTCGCCTGAACCAGGTGTGACGGCGATTCGGGCTCTGGCGGAGCCGGTCCGCGCGCCCGCTGCGGGTCAGGCCGGGGGAGCGGTCAGGACGAGGGGACCATCGGCGGTGATCGCGATGGTGTGCTCGCTGTGGGCGCCGCGCGAGCCATCGGAGGAGCGGAGCGTCCACCCGTCCGGGTCGTAGCGGATCTGGCTGGTGGTGCCCAGCAGCCACGGTTCGATGGCGATCACCAGGCCCTCCGCCAGCTTCATCCCGGTGCCGGCCGGCCCGTCGTTGGCGACGTGGGGGTCTCCGTGCATCGTCCTTCCGACGCCGTGGCCACCGAACTGGGTGTTCACCCGGTAGCCGGCCGCGCGGGAGACCTGGCCGATGGCAGCTGAGATGTCGCCGATGGCGTTGCCCACCGTGGCCGCCGCGATCCCGGCGGCCAGGGCCCGCTCGGTGGTCTCGATCAGCTTCAGATCGGCCGGACGCGGGGTGCCGACCGCGAAGGAGATCGCCGAATCGGCCACCCAGCCGTTCACCGACACGGCGAAGTCGAGCGACAGCAGATCACCGTCCCGTAGCGCGTAGTCGTGCGGCAGTCCGTGCAGCACGGCATCGTTCACCGACGTGCAGATCACCTTGCCGAACGGGCTGGCGCCGAAGGAGGGGTGGTAGTCGATGTAGCAGGACTCGGCGCCGGCCGCGCGGATCAGCTCGTGGGCGCGGGCATCGATCTCCAGCAGGTTCGTACCGACCCCGACCTCGTCCCGCAGCGTCGCCAGCGTCTCGGCGACGAACCGGCCGGCCGGCCGCATCTCGACCAGCTCGCCGGGCGTGCGCAACTCGACGGATGGCCGCGCCGGCGTCCGGGCGACCCGCTTTCCGCTGAGTCGGCGCAGCCTGCGGTTCAGAGGTACTCCTCCAGTGCGCGCACCAGCATCGCCTTGGTCTTGCCGCCCTGGAACTGCTTGACGACCTCGCCGCCGGAGAAGACCTGAATGGTCGGCAGCCCGAGGATCCCGTAGGAGATGGTGGTCTGGGTGTTCTCGTCGGCGTTGAGCTTGAAGAACGAGATCTTGTCGCCGTACTCGCCGGCGAGCTCCTCGATGATCGGGGAGAGCTGCTTGCAGGGCGCGCACCACTCGGCCCAATAGTCGACCAGCACCGGCTTGGACGACTTCAGCACCTGCTCGGCGAAGGTGGCGTCGGTGACCTCGGCAACAGCGGCCATGAATACTCCTGACTGTCTGGGTGGACGGCTCCTCACAAGCTGGAGGAGCGTCCGGACTCACGCTACGGATTCGGGGAAGCACCCAGCTTACGTCGTCCTGCCGACACACCGGACGACGCCGCGCGCACTGCGGAGGGCGGCTGTCGCCGGGCACGGGCCTCAGGCCGGCAGGGGCTTGCGGGTGACCACCTTGGCGCCGGACTGCTTGAGCACCTTCTTGGCCTTGTTGCCGGAGAAGCCGGCGGGCACCATGGTCAGCTTCGCCTTGGCCTTCACCAGGATCGCGTTCTTACGGTTCTTGGTGAACTGGACCCGGGAGCTGAGGGTGCCGGTGGTCTTGGATCCGCTCAGCAGCAGGCCGTTGCCCTTGTTCGACGCGACCAGGTTGCCTTGGCCGACGAGGTTGAGCCCGCTCTGACCGGTGACCACGATCCCATGGGACTTGGCGGAGCGGACCGTATTGTTCTCTCCGATGGTGAGCTGGCCGCGCTTGGAGACCGAGATGTTGCTGATCCGGGAGCGCTCGACGATCGTCGCGGTGATGGTGGCCGCGCCGCGGCTGGGTACGGAGAGGCCGTACTTGGCCGAGTCGCTGATGGCGACGCGGGTGAGCGCGACCTGGGTGCCCGAACCGGAGGCCAGCACGCCGTTGTAGCCGTTGCGGCGGATCGATGAGTCGGAGATGGTCGCCCGGGTCTTCGCCGTCGTACCGACACCGTGTCGCCCGTTGTCGTCGAGGGTGCTGTCACGGAGTTCCACCCGGGCGCCGTCGGTGAGCGACATGCCGCACACCTTGTTCCCGGAGAGGCTGGTGCCGGTGACGATCGCCTGTGAGGACGCCAGCCCCAGCCCGTGACCGGTCTTGCCGGCGGTACTTCCCTTGACTGCCCGGCCGTTGCGATCCAGCAGGCTGTCGGCGATCGTCCCCACGGAGTTCTTCGAGAGCTGGACGCCGTTGCGGCGGTTGAGAGTGGCGCGCAACTCACGGGCGTCGAGCGTCGACTCCTGCAGGTAGACCCCGTTGTAGTTGCCGGTGGCGCGGACGTCGCGCAGTGTCAGCGAGGCCTTGTTGTAGCCCGCGATCCCGTGCTGGGAGGCGTTTCGCACCGTGAGTTCGTGGAGCGACAGGTTTGCGCGGTTGGCGGCGATGAGCGTGGAATCCTTGCGGGCGCCGGCGTCCCAGGTCCCGCCGTAGACCCCGGCGCTGCCGGGGGAGGTGAAGCGCAGCAACTGTCCCTGGCCGCCCTTCCAGGTGATCACCGCATCCTTCTCCGCCACCAGATAGACCCCGCTGCCCACCTTGATCGGGGTGGTGACCGTGTAGCTGCCCGCCGGCAGGTGGACGATCCTGGGCGACTCCGGCGGGTTGCTCGCGATGACAGCCTCGCTGAGCCATCGGGTGAGATCGCGGCTGCTGCCCGCCGACACCACGGTGTAGGAGTCGAGACCGAAGGCCGCGGCAGCCTTGGCGACCGTCTCAGGTGGACCCGCGGCGGCGGCCGGGGTCGGGACGAGGACGTTCGCCAGGAAGGCGAACGCGACTGCCAGGGGCAGCCAGACGCGGGACGTCGATGACATGGGGGTGGCTCCAGCGGGGATCTGCTGCTGCCCAGGCTACCGCTTTTTGCGGCGGAGCCGCCGGTTCCGGCCTCAGGCGAGCGCCGCCGCGACCTCCGGCGCGCTGGTGAGCGCGGCGAGGTAGCGCTCGGCGTCCAGCGCCGCGGCGCAGCCGGTGCCGGCCGCGGTGATCGCCTGGCGGTAGGTGTGGTCGACCAGATCGCCGGCCGCGAAGACGCCCGGCAGGTTGGTGCGGGTGCTCGGCGCCTCCACCAGCACGTAGCCGGCCGCGTCCACCTCGACCTGGCCGCGGACCAGTTCGGAGCGCGGGTCGTGGCCGATCGCGACGAACAGCCCCTGGACGGGCAACTCGCGGGCCTCGCCGGTCACGGTGTCGGTGAGGGTGAGCGACTCCACGGACTTCTCACCGGTGATGCCGGTGACCACCGAGTTCCAGGCGAAGCTGATCTTGGGATCGGCCTCGGCGCGGGCGATCATGATCTTGGAGGCGCGAAGTTCGTCGCGGCGATGGACCAGCGTGACCGAACGGGCGAACCGGGTGAGGAAGGTGGCCTCCTCCAGCGCCGAGTCGCCGCCACCGACCACGGCGATGTCCTTGTCCCGGAAGAAGAAGCCGTCGCAGGTGGCGCACCACGAGACGCCGCGTCCGGAGAGCCGGTCCTCATCGGCCAGGCCGAGGCGCCGGTAGCCGGAACCCATCGCCAGGATGACCGTCCGGGCGGAGTGGGTGGTTCCGTCGGAATCGGTGACGGTCTTGATCGGTCCGGTGAGGTCGACCGCGGTGATGTCGTCGGTGATGATCTCGGCGCCGAAGCGTTCGGCCTGGGCCCGCATCGCGATCATCAGGTCGGGGCCCATGATGCCCTCGGCGAAGCCGGGGTAGTTCTCCACCTCGGTGGTGTTCATCAACGCACCGCCGGCGGTCAATGCGCCCTCGAAGAGCAGCGGCCGCAGGCTGGCCCGGGCGGTGTAGACGCCGGCGGTGTAGCCCGACGGTCCCGAACCGATGATGATGACGTCGCGCACTTCAGACATGGTTTCCCTCAGGTTTGATGACTCCGGTTCACCCTATCGAGACCGGCGGCCCGGACGGAGAAGTGAACACTCTCCGCCGTCCCGCCTATTCCCCCCGGGGTATCCAGGCCTTCGTTCTGGGGCCCCCACTCACTGAGCGCTTCCGTTAGCGTCGAGCGCCACACCCCAGGGACAAGCGCTCGACAGGAAGGGAAGCGCTCGGCGTCGGAGGTGGGCTGGCACGCGACGTGGCCGGAGTTGGGGACGGTTCCGAACTCCAGCCACTGCGTGGGCCTGGGGACGTGGCCGGAGTTCGGAACCGTCCCCAACTCCAGCCATGACTCTGGCCCACCGAGGCAGGACGGCCGGCGGGGCTGGCCGGGAGGGGAGGAGGTCAGGCGCCCTTCTTCCGTTTCGCGGGGGCATCGTCGGAGTTCTTCGACTTGCCCTTGCCGGCTTCCTGGCGTTCCCGGTTCTTCTCGATCGAGCGCTTCAGCGCCGCCATCAGGTCGATCACGTCCGCGTCGCTGTCCTGCTCCTCGCCCTGGGGGCCGAAGGTTTCCTCGGTGCTGGTCACATCGCCGGACTCGATCTTCTTCTCGATCAGCAGGCGGAGTTGATCCTGGTACTCGTCCTCGAACGCCTCCGGAGTGAAGTCCGATGAGAACTGCTCGACCAGGGTCTTGGCCATCTCGAACTCGACCTCGGAGATCCGCACATTGGACTCCAGCGCAGGGAAGTCGGGTTCGCGGACCTCGTCCGCCCAGAGCAGCGATTGCACCACGAGGGCGTTCTCGCGCACCCGCAACGCGCCCAGCCGGGTCTTCTGCCGCAGGGTGAACTTCACGATCGCGGTGCGCTGGGTGCTCTCCAGGGTCTTGTGCAGCAGCAGGTAGGCCTTCGCGGACTTCGAATCCGGCTCCAGGTAGTAGGAGCGCTCGAACATCACCGGCTCGATCTGCTCCGAGGGCACGAACTGCAGGATCTCGATCTCCTGCGAGCGTTCCGCCGGTACCGACTTCAGATCGTCCTCGGTGAGCACGACGGTGTGCGTGCCGTCGTCGTAGGCCTTGTCGATGTTCTCGAACTTGACGATCTTTCCGCAGACCTCGCACTTGCGCTGGTACCGGATCCGTCCGCCGTCCGCGTCATGCACCTGGTGCAGCCGCACGTCATGGTCCTCGGTCGCGGTGTAGGCCTTCACCGGCACATTCACGAGCCCGAAAGCGATGGTTCCCGTCCAGACAGCCCTCATGCCACCAGTGAACCAGCCCGTTCCACACCGCGGTATCCGTGGGAGTGCCCAGTAGCCGGGACGCTGCGGCGGACACCGGTGACGGTTCCTGCCGTCCCAACCTGTCAACGCCCTGCCCCGCACAAACCGGGTGATTCGGGGTGGCTGCGTGGATAATCCACTCAGCGAGGCTGAACTGCCCGGTTTGTGCGGAGCGTGGCGGGGAGCGCAGGGCACCCGCTGGCCGAGCGTCCGGCTGATTGTCAGTTCCTTCGATCGTGGTCAGCGGTCTGCGAGAGTCAGAGGAGAGCGGCGACCTTGGTCGCGGTCTCCCTGGCTGAGCCGGGGTTCTGTCCGGTGACGAGGGTGCCGTCGACGACGGTGTTGGAGACGAACGGCAGCAGCGCCTTCGAATAGTGCGCGCCACGTTCCTGGATGCGCTCTTCGACGTTGTAGGGGACGAGCTTGTCGACGCGGGCGAGGACTTCCTCGCGCCAGGAGAAGCCGGTGAGGTTGCGTCCGGCGACGAGGAAGGAGCCGTCGGAGAGGGTGGTGTCGAGCAGCCCGCAGTAGCCGTGGCAGACCGCGCCCACGACACCGCCGCGCTCGAAGATCTCGCGGGTGATCCGCTGCAGGCCGAGGCTGCCGGGGAAGTCGAACATGACGGCGTGACCGCCGGTGAAGTGGATCGCGTCGTAATCCGCCGCGTCGACCTCGTCGGGACTGACGGTGTTCTCCAGCAGCGCCATCCGCGCGGGGTTCTCGTGCCACGACCGGGCGGACCTGTCGTAGGTGGGGAACTTCAACGACCGCGGCTCCAGGGGTGACTTGCCGCCTGCGGGGCTCACGATCGTCTGCTCGAAACCGCGCTCGGCGAAGATGTCGTAGGCGTGGGTCAGTTCCGAGAGCCACAGCCCGGTCGGATGCTCCGGGTCGGCCTCGTAGTGGTCGACGTTGGTGACGACGATCAGGACGCGTGTGCTCATAGGGTTCATCGACTCTCGGTCAAGCGGCAGGGGGGAAGACAGCGGCCACGGTCGAGCGCACGCGCTCGTCGATGACCGCCTGGTCGGTATTGGGGAGCTTTCCGTCCAGGTGCAGGAAGGCCAGCCCGTGGGCGAGCGACCAGCCCGCCGTCGCCAAAGCGACGGGATCGGATTGCGGGAAGACCTCCGCCATGACGGCGGCGAGATAGTCGTGCAAGGCGCCGGCCGCGCGGACGAGCTCGTCGTCCTGGTCATCGCACTCGCGCCCGAACATCAGCCGGAACAGCGCCGGCCGCCGCAGGGCGAAGAGCACGTAGTCGACGGCGAGCTCAGCGACTTGTGCGCCGGATGTCGGCCTCGGCCGGCCGGCGGTCAGTTCGCGCATCAGTTCGCGTAGCCCGTGGACGGCCACCGCCGACTCCACCGCGTCACGGTCGGTGAAGTGCCGGTACGGGGCAGCGGTGGTGACTCCCGCCCGCCGGGCAAGCGCACGCAGCGAGAAGGTCTCGCCCGCCTCGAGCATCTCCAGCGCGGCGGCGACCAGCGCCGCACGCAGGTCACCGTGGTGATAACCCGACTTCGCCGAGGATGCAGCCAACAAAAGTCCCCCCAATGGAGTAAGCGGTGCTTACATTAGCACGGCAGTGCTGGCGGCGTCGGAGATGACAACGCGCTTCAATGCGAGCTCCGGACGGTTCCGTATGCGGATGAATGCCTGGTCAAGAGCGGATTCAAGGCAGAATGTAGGGGGTGTTGCAGCGAAGACGACGTTTCTGACTGAGATCGCGGCCAGCGTCCCGGATGCTCGACGGTGCGACTTCGACGACGATGCAGTGCTGACAGTTGCTCAGCAGAGCCTTTCCATGGTGACCAGCGAAGGGCTCCGGAGGAGGCGGGTCGACAGCCGCAGCACTGCGAGGCTCGCGGTCGGATGAAGTAGGTTTCTGCTCTCAACTCACATCCCAAGAACATGAAAGTCGGGAGGACGTGGGCAGATGGCGGCGAAGCAGAACCAGAGAGTCAGGGTCGGCGAGTTGACGCTGTCGGTTTCCAGCCTGGACAAGGTGCTCTATCCCGAGACCGGCACCACCAAGGCCGACGTGTTGCGCTACTACCTCGAGATCGCGCCGGTGCTGATTCCGCAGGCGGCCTGGCGGCCGGTGACCCGCAAGCGCTGGGTGGACGGTGTCGGCACCGCGGACGCTCCGGGAAAGGCCTTCTTCCGCAAGGACATCGAGGCGGGAGCGCCGACGTGGGTGCCGACCGGCAGGATCACGCACAAGAGTCATTCCAACACCTACCCGCTGGCCAACAACGCCGCGGTGCTCGCCTGGTTCGCACAGCTGGCCGCGCTCGAGATCCACGTCCCGCAATGGCGGTTCGGGGTTAACGGCGTGCCGCGGAATCCCGACCGGCTGGTCATCGACCTGGATCCGGGCCCCGGCGCAGGGCTGGCCGAATGCGCGGAGGTCGCGCGAACCGTCCGGGAGATCTTCGCCGACATGGAACTGCACCCGGTACCGGTCACCTCCGGCTCCAAGGGCATCCACCTGTACGTCCCGTTGGACGGGCGGATGACGACCGAGCAGGCCTCGGGGCTGGCCCGGCAGCTCGCGGTCGGGCTGGAGGAGAGCCTGCCGGAGCTGGTCGTGGCCAGCCAGCAGAAGACGCTGCGCGAGGGCAAGGTGCTGGTCGACTGGTCGCAGAACAACGGCGCGAAGACCACGATCTGCCCGTACTCGCTGCGCGGCCGGAGTCGTCCGACGGTCGCGGCGCCCCGCACCTGGGAGGAACTGGAGGACCCCGACCTGGCGCAACTGGAGTACGAGGAGGTGCTGGAGCGGGTCGCCGCAGGTATCGATCCGATCGCCGAGCAGGGCTGGGCCTTCGACCAGGCTCCCGGCGGTCACGACAAGCTGACCCGGTACCGCGAGAAGCGGGACGCCGAGCGCACCCCGGAGCCGGTCCCGGCCGCGTCGTCCAAGCGCTCGACGGTAGCGTCCGACTCGTCGCCCAGCTTCGTCATCCAGGAACACCATGCCCGTCGGCTGCACTGGGACTTCCGGCTGGAACGGGACGGCGTGCTGGTCTCCTGGGCGGTTCCGAAGGGGCCAACCCTGACGCCGGAGCCGCACCGGCTCGCGGTGCAGACCGAGGATCACCCGCTGGAGTACGGCAGCTTCGAGGGGGTCATCCCCTCCGGCGAGTACGGCGGCGGGACCGTGACGATCTGGGACGCCGGCAGCTACGACCTCGAGAAGTGGCGCGAGGACGAGATCATCGTCGTCCTGCACGGCCGGCGGAACGGGGGCCTCGGCGGCGTTCCCCGCCGCTACGTGCTGGTGCGGACCAGCGGTGAGGGGGAGAAGTCGAGTTGGCTGCTGATCTTCACCAAGGATCAACCCAGCGCGGGGCCGGCCGCGGGGGCTTCCCCGGTGGAACCGCCGGTCGGTGCCGCCCAGGCTCCCGTCGAGCTCCCCGCGCCGATGCTCGCCACGCTTGGCACGCCGGGCGAACTGGACGACGGTGAGGCATGGGCGCTGGAGCCGAAGTGGGACGGGGTGCGCGCGATCTGCCGGGTGGCCGACGGCCGGGTCCGCGTGGTCTCCCGGAATGGGATCGACGTCACCCAGCGGTACCCCGAGCTGGCCGAGCTGGCGGACGCCGTGCTCGCCGACGCCGCCACCCTGGACGGGGAGATCGTCGCGCTCGATCGCCAGGGACGTCCCAGCTTCTCGCTGCTGCAGCAGCGGATGAACACCGACCTGCGCCGCGCTCCACGGCTGCGCGAGTCGGTCCCGGTCACCCTGATGCTCTTCGACGTCCTCGCGCTGACCGTGGACGGTGCGGAACGCAGCCTGCTGCGCACTCCCTATCGCTCCCGCCGGGAGATCCTCGCCGCGGCCGTCCGGGAGACCGATCGGATTCGCGTGCCCGATGCGTTCGAGGGAGACCTCGCCGCCGCCTTGGCGCAGAGTCGCGAGCGCCACCTCGAAGGGGTGGTGGCCAAGCGGATGGAGTCGGTCTACCTGCCCGGCCGCCGCTCCGGGCAGTGGATCAAGTTCAAGCACCGCAGGCACCAGGCCGTGGTTGTGGTCGGCTGGCGGGTCGGTGACGACGGCCGGCTGCGTTCGCTGCTGGTCGCCCTGCCGGGCGAGGACGGCGAGCTGCACTACGTCGGCCGGGTGGGCTCCGGGATCCCGCCGAGCGAGCTGGCGGAGCTGGAGCGGAAACTGGAGCGCATCGAACGCAAGACCCCCCCGGTGTCGGACGTGCCGCAGAGCGAGCAGCGGGACGCCCGCTGGGTGAGCCCGAAGCTGATCGGTGAGGTGGGCTATGCGAAGCTCACCCCACAGGGCCGGCTGCGCGAGCCGACCTGGCGCGGCTGGCGTCCGGATCTCGACCCGGCGGACGTGACCAAGGAGGAGTAGGGGCGCAGCCGCTCCCAAGCCGCTGAACCGGCCGTGTCAGGCTCCGCGGTGTTCCGATGGCCGGTCGAAGGTAGCGGGTGCGGCGGAGATGGGGAGCTCAGGTCGTAGGCTCTGAGGCGTGCTGATCCTGCTCTCCCCGGCCAAGTCGCTCGACTACACCACGCCGATCCCGAAGCTCGCCTCGACCATGCCTCGGCTGCTGGCGGAATCGGAGCGGCTGGTGGAGCTGATGCGTGGCAAGTCGGTGGCCGAGCTCGCCGCCTTGGCCGACATCTCCGACGAACTGGCCGCGCTCAACGCCCGGCGCTGGGCGGAGTTCAGCCTGCCGTTCACCCGGCGCAACGCCCGTCCGGCGGTGCTGGCCTTCGACGGCGACGTCTATCGCGGGATGGACGCTCGGGAGCGGTTCAGCACCCGCGATCACACCGAGGCGCAGAAGACCGTCCGGATCCTTTCCGGGTTGTACGGCGTGCTGCGCCCGCTGGATCTGATCCAGCCCTACCGGCTGGAGATGGGCACCCGGCTGGCGACCGAGCGGGGCGCGTCGCTGTACGACTGGTGGGGGACGGAGGTTACCGACCTGTTGGCCGCGGATCTCGCCGCCTCCCCTGGGAGCCCGGTGGTGATCAATCTGGCCTCGTCGGAGTACTTCGCGGCGGTGCGGCCCGAGCGCCTCGGCGTCCCGGTGATCTCGCCGAGGTTCGAGGACACCAGTGCCCAGGGCCGCCGCAGCGTGGTCTCCTTCTATGCCAAGCGGGCTCGTGGGGAGATGGCCGCCTGGCTGGTCACGCGGCGAGCCCGGTCGGCGTCCTCGGTGAAGGCCTTCGACGCCGCCGGTTACCGTTACGACGAGGCCGGCTCCACCCGTGAGGTGCCGGTCTTCGTCCGCTCCTTCGCCGACCGGTGAGGCCGCGCCGGCGGGTGCCGGTCGCGGTGCTTCAGGGCTGTTCGATCAGCGTCAGGACGGCTTCGCCCTCGGTGCTGGCGCGGAGGTAGCCGACCTGGACAGTGTCGCCGACGTTCGCCGAGACCAGCAGCCAGGCCAGCGAGACGGAGGTGGCCTGGCTGCCGTTCAGCTTGGTGATGATGTCGCCCAGCCGCAGGCCGGCCAGCGCGGCCGGCCCTTCCGGCACGACCTCCTGGACGAACAGGCCCGGTCGGGTGTCGAAGTCGGCGGCGGCCTCCTCGGTGATCTCGCTCACGGCGATGCCCATCCAGGGATGGGTCGCGCGGCCATTGGCGAGGAGCTCCGTGGTGATCCGCTGAGCGGTGGACGCCGGGACGGCCCAGCCGATCCCCACGCTGCCGCCGCCACCGCTGCCGTCGGCGTTGGGGACGGTGGAGATGGCGGTGTTGACACCGATCAGCCGGCCCTCGCAGGTGACCAGCGGGCCGCCGGAGTTGCCGGGGTTGATCGAGGCGTCGGTCTGGATGGCGTTGGTCAGGATGGTGGTGCCGCCGTTGCTCATCGGGACCGGGATGCTGCGTCCGAGCGCGCTGACGATGCCCGCGGTGACGGTTCCGGAAAGACCGAGGGGTGCCCCCAGCGCCACCACCGGCTGGCCGACCCGCAGCGGTTCCTGAGGAGCCAGCCGCAGTGTGGGCAGCCGCCTGCCCTCGATCTGCAGCAGCGCCAGATCCGTGATCGGGTCGGTGCCGACGACGGTGGCCTCGGTCGTCCGCCCGCCGGTGAGCAGCACCTCGATGCTGCCGTTCTCGACGCCGGCGGCGATCACATGGTCGTTGGTGAGGATCAGACCGTCCGTGCCGATGATCGCCCCGCTGCCGGAACCGCTGCCCTCCGGGCTGGTGACGAAGATGGTGACCACGGCGGGCAGAGCCGCTGCGGCCACCCGGCTCGCATCGCAGGAGCCGGGCGTCGGAGAGGCGAGCTGGACGACACCACCGCCCAGTACCGCACCGCCGAGCGAGGTGGCGACCGCCAGGCCGACCACCCCGGACTTGGTCAGCCCTGAACGGGCACTCCTGCTTGCCATCGTCCCTCACTCCACCCGCTTGTAGGTTCCGTCGCGATCCTAGCTACATCCCGTCGCCGCGAGCCGGCATGGCGGTCATGCGGTATCCCGCTGAAGAGGGTCGAGTCGCCGCGACGTCGGTCGCGGCCCGCGGAGGCAGAGGAGCCTCACGGCCAGGTGGATCAGAGGGCCGTGCCGTCAGGCCCGGCGATGCGCGAAACTCGGAGTCGGCTTCCCGCGCCAGCCAACGCAAAATCTTGTTCAAGTTTGGCGTCGATTTGGCGTTGCCCGTTGGCGGGCTTCGATACGCGATCTTAGGTCGGAGGGAACAATCCAGACGTACCGATGGCCCGAGCGTTGCTGGTGAAGGAGTCCGGCTGCAGAGAGTCCGGTGAGGTCCGTCCGGGCCGTCTGGTTCGTCACGCGATGGCTGCCGGCGTGGGATTCGGCGGTGTAGCTGAACCCGGGATGCCGCAGCGCGTGGCCGAGCAAGGCGATCTGCCGGTGATTGAATTCATCGGGAAGCGCCTGCAGAACGCCCTGAGCCTTGCGGAGTTCACCGATCGAGGCGGTGAGGTGCGCGCGCAGGTCATTGATCGCGCGTTTGATCACCTGAAGGTGGTACAGGAAGAAGTAGGTCAGGTCCCCGCCGTCAGTCTCGGTCAGCAGGAAGGATCGGCCGTACTGCGCAGGTGCTTGCCGGAGGATCCGTGAGATCGTCAGGAACTCCGCAAGCCAGAATCCTTCGTGGAGCATGGACCAGTAGAAGAGCGCACGAGCGGTTCTTCCGTTGCCGTCCACGAAGTAGTGGTCGTAGCCGCACATGAAGTGGATAGCGATCGCGCGCAGCAACGGCGGCAGGTACTGGCCGTCGGCTTCGCCGTTGGCAAACCGGCACAGTGATTCCAAGCGTGCGGGAAGCTCGTCCGCGGGTGGTGGCTGATGGACAACCTGATTGTCAGCGACACTCCAGACCGAGACCCTCGGCTGCTCCGACTGCTGCAGACGACCGGCGCCACTGGGATCATCCAGTGCGTCGGCCACGACGATCCGGTGGATCTCGAGGACCAGGTCCGGCGTGAGCGGTTGGCCCGATACCTCCGTGATCCGGTTCATTGCGGCGAAGTTGTTGACGATCATCAACTCGCTCCGGTCACGGGGCGGGCGGCCTTGCCGGAGCATCTCCTTGGCGACACGTCTGGTGGTGACGGCTCCCTCGAGCTGGCTGGAGGTGATGGCCTCCTCGATCAGCGAACTCACGATGTACCGATCTCGTGACGAAGGATTGGTCACCTGCTCGTCGATCACGATCTGACCGCTGGCAAGTCTGGTGATTTCGTCGGTGAGTTGAAGCACCTGATCGGTCAGGTTGTAAGTGAACGGCTCTCCGGAAATCTGCAGCAGCGGCAGCGTCCGTGCCGACTGGCGGCGCTGCAGTTTCACCGCCGCCCACCAGTCTTCGCTGCTGAAACCATCCGGAGGGGTGAGATGACGCAGCTTGTCCCAGTGGGGGTAGTCGTCGGGGCGCCGCCCGCCGCTGAATGCCAGTCGTGCGAAAGCGCTGGCGACCTCGGCGTCGCCAGCCAGGACCCGGTTCAGGTGCGCGAGATCATCGGGCGGTGTACGGGGTATCCTCAACAGATCTCCAAGAACAAACGCGGCTCGTATTTGGGGTTACACTACTCCACAACTCCAAACCTTGGCGCAATTTGGTGTTGTTTTGGCGTTGGCTCTTCAGTGCGGCGCAATCGTCACCGGGATGTGGGGCAGGGTCGTCGGGGACGAGCTCCTGCACGCACGATGCCACACGGTTCGCAGCTGTTCCTCGGTCCGTTGGCACGGCCTTCGTCGAGAGTCGCCGTCTACGACAACCCCAGGGCCTGGTGGACGAGGAAGATCGGGTGCTCGGTCCGGACACCGGAGCCCTTGCTGATCTGCCAGCGGCAGGTCTCGGTGTCGCACAGCGCCAGGTCCTGGTTGGTCTCGCGCACCATGTCGAACAGTGGCTTGCCGACCGCCTGGGCGATCTCGTACTTCTCCTTCTTCAGTCCGTAGGTGCCGGCGATGCCGCAGCAGGTGGCGCCGGACTCGACCACGGTCAGGTCGGGGATCAGGTTCAGCACCTCCAGCGCCGGCATCCCCATTCCCTGGCTCTTCAGCTGGCAGGGGGCGTGGTAGGGAACCTTCATGTCGATCGGGGAGAACTTGGGCAGTTCGCCGGCGTCGTGCAGTTCGAGCAGGAACTCCATCATGTCCCGGATCCGGGTGGCGACATCCTTCAGGCGGGTATCGTCCACGCCCATGATCTCGTGCGCCTCATGCTTGAGCATGCCCGTGCAGGAGCCGGACGACGACACGATCGTCAACTCGCCACCGGCGGTACGCAGGTCGTCGCACAACTTCAGGACGGCCTGGCTGGCCTGGTCGAAGAGGCCGTTCGACTGCTGCGCGAGGCCGCAGCAGCCCTGCCTGGGCACGATCACCTCGTAGCCCAGGTGCTCCAGCACCTCGATCGAGCGCTTCGAGGTCTCCACCTCGAAGTACCCGCCCGCGCAACCGTGGAAGAACACGATCGGGCCACGGGTGGCCGGGGTCTTCCGGGACCCGCGCTTCTTCAGCCAGCCCTGGATGGTCTGGGTCTGGGCGGGCGGCATCGGGGCATCCCGGTGGACGCCGAACATCTTCTCGACCAC
This sequence comes from uncultured Propionibacteriaceae bacterium, assembly GCA_964435735.1. Taxonomy (GTDB): domain Bacteria; phylum Actinomycetota; class Actinomycetes; order Propionibacteriales; family Propionibacteriaceae; genus Propionicimonas. The sequence continues at coordinate 66,474 of CAYSZZ010000004.1, read as the reverse complement.
CGTCCGGATCGGCTTGTTGGCCAGCACCGCGTTCGCGATCGGCGCGACCGGCGTCATCATCGTCCCCATCAGGGTGGTCTGGGAGATCAACCGGTCCCGGACGGGCATGTTGTCGGCCTTCATCACGGCGCGGGCCTGGGAGTTGAGCTCGGCGATCTGGACGCCTTGGGGGCAGTGCAGAGTGCAGGCGCCACAGCTGGAGCAGTAGTCCAGGGAGTGGTCGACGGATTCGCCGTTGCGGAACCGTTCGGCCTGTGGACCGACGAACTTCGGGCCGCTGAACAGCGGTGTCACCGCCGAGACCGGGCAGACCGTCTCACAGATCGTGCACTTGACGCAGTGGTCCAGGCTCGCCCGTGCGAACTCGTGCCCGGCGAAATCGAGGCTCTCGCTCACTGGGGTGATCATTGCGGGGTCCCCGCCGAGTTGTTCGGGGGAGCGGCGCGCAGGAGAAGAACTCGGTGGGGTGTTCATGCCAACTCCTTCACGATCGCGTCCGCGGCCTTCACGGCGCTGCCCACGGCGATGCCCTCACCGGACTTCTCCCGCCAGCGGACGGCACCGGCCAGGAGGCCGCCGGCCGCCCACACATTGCTCGGGACGGGGGAATCGTCCGGTGCCACGACCCGCATGGACGAGTCGACCGCGACTCCGACGGAGAACAGCGGTTGCTCCGCGGCCCAGTCCCGATTGAGGAGAGCGGTGTGCGAGCTTGCTCGTACACCTGAGCCGGTTGAGGGACTCGACGAGCGAAGCGAGGAATGGTGGTCGCCGTGGCTCAGCGGGCTCCCGGTCGGCCCGGCCAGCGGCAGGTTGAGCACCCGCTCGGTCACCTGGCCATAGGAGTCCAGGGTCAGGGCACCGGATTCGAACCCCCCGGTGGCCAGGACGAAGGCGTCTCCGGTGAAGGCTCGGGGCGCGCCCGCGGCCTCGATGCTCACACTGAGCAGCCGGCCGTCGGCTGACACCGGCGAACCGACGAAGGAGCCGTTCACGATTCGCACCCCGGCCGCGCGGGCGGCGGCGGTCAGCGCTCCGTTCAGCCGCATGCCCGGCACTGAGGGCGGCGGCAGCGGGATCTCGAACACGGGGTGGCCGAGGCGCTCAGCCAGGTCCTGCCAGGCGGAGAGGTCCTTCAGCCCCAGGACGGCGGGCAGTCCGACCGTCTCACCAGGACGCAGCTGCGGGCCCAGTTCGGCGGCGAACGCGGCCCGGAACTCCGGGTCGTCGAAGGCGCGGGCGTAGCTGAGCCCCGAGGAGTCGACCTCGCGGGCCCGGGCTGGGAGGTCGACGATCAGCGACCGGGCGCCGAGGCTTCCACCGTCGGGAAGCACGGTGCGGGACAGGTTGCCGGCGATCAGCTCGGCGTGGAAGTCCTTCAGCCGGCGCAAGCCGACGATCGCGAACCGCGCACCCGCCACGCAGGCCCCCGCCAGCATGGACGGCTGTGCCAGGCAGGTGGGACGGATCGCTCCCACCGCTGTCGGGAGCAGGTGGTTGGCGCCGACCTCCCCGGCCAGCAACTGGTCGCCCAGTTCGTCCTGCAGGAAGGTGACGCCGGCGCGGACCGCATCCACTCCGATGGCGTGGTAGGGATGCTTCGGGTCGGCGTCGGACAACTCCGCCACGGCCGCCAGCGGGTTGGCGACGCGGGTCTTCGGGTCGGTGGGGGAGTAGCCCAGCACATCCACCGTCCCCTGGGAGAGCTGCAGGCCGCCGATGCCCTTGTTGAGCAGGGTGACGTTCACGCCGGCCCGTGCCAGCCGGAGCGCCGCGGTGAGGCCGGCGACACCGGCTCCGATCACGATGACGCGGCTCACCGCGGGGTCCCGTGGGGCGTTCACAGCGCCACCTCCTCTTCCGGGCTGGGCAGATGCTCGATGTCGAGGGTGCCTGAGAAGATCCAGTTGTCCAGCGCGGTCTGGCGCACCTGGTCGCCGTAGAGGATCGGCCACAAACCGATCCAGCGGTTCTTCAGGAAGAGTCGCAGCAGGCCGGTCGCCCGCTCGATGTCGATGTGGCCGGTCTCCAGCGCGATCCCGGTGGCGCGCATCGAGCAGAACCCACCCTGGCAGGGACCCATCCCGAGGCGCAGTTGGCGCCGGATGTCGTCGAAGGTCGCCTTCGGCTGGTCGTCCCAGGCCTCGGTGAACATCCGCCGGCTCATCAGCTCGCATTCGCAGATGATCTGATCCTCGAGCCGGTCCTCCTCGCGATCGTGCAACCGGTGGGTGACGGAGTAGTTCTTGCGGTGCTCGGAGCCGGGCACGACCTCGTCGGCGGTGCGGCAGGCGCGGGTCTCGCCGAGCTTGCGGCACATCTCGTCCACGATGTGCTCGGCCATCAGCCGGTAGGTGGTCAGCTTGCCGCCGCCGATGGTGAGCATGCCGTCCAGTCCGTCGCGCTCGTGGTGGTCGATCACCGCCATGCCGCGGCTCATGTGCCGGGTGTCGGTGGAGGAGACCCGGGTGTCCTTGATCAGCGGACGGGCCCCCGCCCAGGCGTGCAGCGCTCGAGCCTGGCGGAAGCCCGGGATCAGGATCTCGCCGGCGTCCAGCATCTGCTGCACCTCGTCGTGCTCGATCGCGAGGTCGTCGGGGTTCTCCACCTTCACATCGGTGGTGCCGATGATCGAAACGGTATGGACGGGCACCAGGATGTCGCCGTCCGCCGGGTAGATCATCCGGTTGATCACCCGGTTCACCAGCCGGTGGTTCATCGCGATCATGATGCCGCGGCCCGGAATCACGTCGACCGGGTGGCAGTCGGCCATCGCCGCCACCTGGCCGGCCCACGGGCCGGCGCAGTTCAGCACGAAATTGCAGTCGATCCGAACGTCCTCGCCGTCCTTCAGGTCGACGCAATGGACGGCGGAGACCCGGCCTTCCGCGCGATCGATCCGGGTCACCTTGTGGTAGGTGAGCACCTTGGCGCCGTATTCCATCGCCGAGCGGGCGGCTCCCCAGACCATCTGCCAGCCGTCGACCGAACCGTCGTGGACTTCGACCGCCCGCAGGATTCCCGGATTGAGCCGGGGCTCATTGCGCAGGGCTTCGGAGACGCTCACCTCGCGGGCCGGTACGTGGGTGGCCGCCGCCCCGGCCAGGAACTTGTCGGCGAAGGCCGGGTCGTCGCCCGGGGCGGTCACGAAGTAGCCCCCGGTGGTCTCCACCGCGTCGGCGTGGATCCGGGTGACGATGACGTTCTCCTCGGCGCATTCGGTGGCCGAACCCGGGTCGCTGACCACATAGCGTCCACCCGAGTGCAACAGGCCGTGGAACCTCCCCGAGGTGCCCTGGGCGAGATCGGCACGCTCCAGCAGCACGGCGGAGTAGCCGCGCATCGCGACGTCCCGGACTACCCCGACCCCGGTGGAGCCTCCACCGATGACCACCACATCGACAGCCAACTTACGCACGAAACCTCCGATCCGAGCCGGGACGACTCCGTCCTGGACTTAGGGCCCGCCCCTACGAGGTGTCCTCATCCTCAGGCTAGGCCAGCCGCCCGGGAGCGACCACGGCTGGATCCAACATCGTGCAGACGTGCACGTTTGACCAACAGGCCTGGGAGGAATTGCGAAACTGCCTCTGGCTTGGGGGGATGTGGACCGCTACAGTCGCGCGCGGATCTCGATCGCGCGGGCGGTCCCTTCGTCGATCACCAGATCGGTCGCGGTGCCGGCCCGCAGCGCACCCACTACCGCTGGTGCGCGCGAAGGGTCGGCCACCACGCAGATACGGCGTGGGATGGACTGCAGTTCCACGGGCGTCAGCCCGGTCGCCCGGGAGTTGTAGTCGATGTCGGCGAACGAGCCGTCCTCCCGCAGCAGGACGGTGCATACGTCCCCGACCACGCCGTCGGCCGCCAGCCGCTGCATGTCGCTGGAATCCATGTAGCCGGCCGAGTAGACGTGGGAGGGGACGATCCCCTGGAGCGATCCGACCCCGAAGATCGCCAGGTCGAGCTTGGCGTGCAGCCGCAGCACGTTCTGAACCGAGCGCTCCCGCCACATCGCGTCCTTGGTGGCGGCGTAGTCGAAGAAGGCCGGCACCGGGAAGAGCACCACCTTGGAGTCGAGCGCGTCGCCGATCGACTGCAGGATCTCGCCGATGTACGGGATGCCCGAGCTGCGCTGGTTCGCGCCGCCGTTCATCTGCACGACGGTCGCGCCGACCAGCGGACGCCGTCCCAGGTGCCGCGCCACATGGGCGACCGTGACGCCCCAGGCCACCCCGATCAGCTGGTGGTCGTCGGCGGCCTCGGTGAAGATCCGGCCGGCCAGACGGGCGACCTGCTCGAACCGGAGCGTCTCGTTGGCGTTCTCCCGCACCGGGACGAGATGAACGCGCACCCCGAAGGCGGACGCCAGCCGGGCGGCCAGTGGTGACTGGGAACCGATGTGGTCGGCCAGGCTGATCCGGACCAATCCGGAGTCGCGTGCCTCCTTGAGCAGCCGCGAGACCGACGATCTGGAGAGCCGCAACTGGCGCGCGATCGACTCCATCGTCTCGCCCTGAACGTAGTAGCGAGCGGCAGCCTGATACATCTCTTCGTACCGGTCGTTCATCGCCCCAACCTTTCCCTGCACGTTCGTGCACAGGTCTAGCGCATGCGTTCAGTCGTTAGCAAGATGTGACCTAATGGGGAGGGCGCAGCACGTGTGCCGTGCGACTCTCTGGAACGGTTCAGCGTACGAAGGAGTCAGATGAACCCGGGGGCAGCTGTGCAGGCACAGGTTGAGCTCACGTTTTCTGACAATTCTACGCAGTCACCTGTGGCCGGCTTCCGGCCAACCCCCTGCTCACGCCGCCGGGCCGCGGCGGGCAGGTCGTCACGCCAGGCCCCGATGACGGATCTCCGGCATCGCCATGTCCAAGGATCGGCTACTCGTCCTTGGTCGTCTCCGCCCTTCGGCTGCGAGCCCGTCGAGCAACGTTGACGGACGGCTTCGCGGATCGGCCGACGGCGGTCCTTATCCCGACTCACGTGTGTTGAAAAGACAACAACCGCGTCGTACTCAGACGCCCTAACTGACACCAGGTCAGGTGTCGGAAAGTGAGCAATCGTGGACTACGGAACCATCTTCGTATCCGAGGTCGTCGGCACCATGATGCTGCTGCTCCTCGGTGGTGGCGTGGTCGCCAACAATATCCTGAACGGAAACAAGGGCAAAGGCACTGGTTTCCTGATGGTGAACTTTGGCTGGGGTTTGGCAGTCTTCACTGGTGTCGTGGTCGCCTGGCAGTCCGGTGGCCACCTGAACCCCGCAGTGACCCTGGGTCTCGCCGCCCGCAACCTGTCGATCGGCAACGCCGTCGACTGGGGTGGCGTGGGCATCTACATCGTCGCCCAGATGATCGGTGCCTTCCTGGGCGCCGTGCTGTGCTGGCTGGCCTACAAGAAGCAGTTCGATGCTGAGCAGCCGGAAGGCTACAAGCTGGGCGTGTTCTCGACCGGCCCGGAGATCCGCAGCACCCCGTGGAACCTGGTCACCGAGATCATCGGCACCTTCGTGCTGGTGTTCTTCGTGATCGCCCTCGGCTACTTCACCGGCGACACCTCCGGCATCGGCTGGCTCGGCGCTCTGCCGGTGGCCCTGCTGATCGTCGGTATCGGCGCCTCCCTCGGTGGTCCCACCGGATACGCCATCAACCCGGCTCGTGACCTCGGCCCGCGCATCGCGCATGCCCTGCTCCCGATCCCGAACAAGGGTGGCTCCGACTGGAACTACTCCTGGATTCCGGTTGTCGGCCCGATCATCGGCGGCGTGCTCGCCGGTGTGCTGGCTGGCGTCCTGCTGCCGGGTCTCTGATCGACCCACCCCGGGTGTGGGGCGACTTCGGCCGCCCCACACCCGGTAACCAAACCGGCGCGCTGGGCGGGCGGTCCCAGCGCGCTGCGTCACCAGACCGCCAGTCACAGTGCCGTGGAAGGAATTCTTAATGTCTGACAAGTACATCCTGGCGATCGACCAGGGGACCACGTCCTCGCGCGCCATCGTCTTCAACCACTCCGGGCAGATCGTCTCCGTGGGCCAGAAGGAACACGAGCAGATCTTCCCCCGGGCCGGTTGGGTCGAGCACAACCCGATCGAGGTCTGGGACGCCGTCCGCGAGGTCGTGGCCGAGGCGCTGGCCAAGGCCAGCCTCAACCATGACAACATCCATGCCGTGGGCGTGACCAACCAGCGTGAAACCACGGTGGTGTGGAACAAGGAGACCGGGCAGCCGGTCTACAACGCGATCGTCTGGCAGGACACCCGGACCGGCAAGATCATCGAGGAACTCGGCGGCGGAGACCAGGACAAGTACAAGGCCCGTGTCGGCCTGCCGCTGGCCACCTACTTCTCCGGCCCCAAGGTCAAGTGGGTTCTCGACAATGTCGAGGGCGCCCGCGCTGACGCCGAGGCCGGCAAGCTGCTCTTCGGCAACATGGACACCTGGGTGATCTGGAACCTCACCGGCGGCGTCAACGGCGGCGTCCACGTCACCGACGTCACCAACGCCTCGCGCACCATGCTGATGGATCTCAACACCCTGGCCTGGGACGAAGAGATCGCCGCCGACATGACCATCCCGCTGAGCATGCTGCCGGCGATCAAGTCCTCGGCCGAGATCTACGGCTACGGACGCGCCGAAGGCCTGCTCCCCGGCGTCCCGATCGCCGGCGACCTGGGCGACCAGCAGGCGGCCACCTTCGGCCAGGCCTGCTTCGAACCCGGCATGGCGAAGAACACCTACGGCACCGGCTGCTTCATGATCATGAACACCGGCGAGGAGATCGTTCCGTCGAAGAACGGCCTGCTCACCACCGTGTGCTACAAGATCGGCGACGACAAGCCGATCTACGCCCTTGAGGGCTCGATCGCGGTCACCGGCTCGCTGGTGCAGTGGCTGCGCGACAACCTGAAGATGTTCTCCTCCGCGCCCGAGATCGAAGAGCTCGCGGCCTCGGTGGAGGACAACGGCGGGGCGTACTTCGTCCCGGCGTTCTCCGGTCTGTTCGCTCCGTACTGGCGGGCTGACGCCCGCGGTGCGATCGTCGGTCTCACCCGCTACGTCAACCGTGGCCACATCGCCCGCGCCGTCCTGGAGGCCACCGCCTACCAGACCCGCGAGGTGCTGGACGCCATGGAGGCCGATTCCGGCGTGAAGCTGGCCGAGCTCAAGGTCGACGGCGGCATGACCGCCAACGAGGTCCTGATGCAGTTCCAGGCCGATCAGGTCGGCGTGCCGGTGGTGCGTCCGGTGGTCGCCGAGACCACCGCGCTCGGTGCCGCGTACGCCGCGGGCATCGCGACCGGCTACTGGAACGGCGAGCAGGACGTCATCGACAACTGGGCCGAGGACAAGCGCTGGGAGCCGGTGGCCGACTCCGAGGAGCGCGGACGCCTCTACCGCAACTGGAAGAAGGCCGTCACGCGGACCTTCGACTGGGTCGACGAGGACGTCAAGGAGTAATTCGCTTCTGAGACGGTGCCGCCGGGGTCTTCCCCGGCGGCACCGCCGCGTTCGCCCGGGTTTCGCTCGGCCGAGACCCGCGTCCGGGAGTTCGGTCGCAGGGACGGGTACCGCTGGATCGGCATCGTCCTTCCGCGGATCGGGGAGAATGGGCTGCACGCGATCGAGGGGGACCTGAGCCATGCAAGCCGACCGGAACCAGGAACGGACCTGGAACACCTTCAGATTGGTCGCCGTCGCGGCGGGGCTGTGGTTCCTCGGTTCCGGAGTCTGGGGCCTGCTGACCGAGACACCCGCTGATCGGGCGATCGCCGGATGCGAGGCAGCAGCCGGCGAGCAGGCGACGGCGGACGCCGCGGTGCAGCACACCGACAGTCGCGAGGACCAGGGCGGTTGGCTGGTCGCGGGCGACGTCCGCCAGTCCGTCGACGGAGTGGTGACCGTGACCCACCGCTGGGAGTGCACCGCGGACGCCGAGGGGAGGAATCCCGCGATCTCCGCCTGGACCGCTGCCGGCTGAGGCGGCACCGATCAGCCGAGCGCAGCGCTGACCGGGTTCGGCCCGTCCCTGCATCGGCGCGGACCAGAGCCGCGCTCCGACCGGTGTGGCGACTTCTCGGCATTCCGGCGACGAGCCGAGGGGTCGGTGTGCGTGATTGGATCAGGGGATGGAGACCGGAACGATCGCCGACGGCATGCGCCGGTTCGTCGGAAGCACCGCCGGGCGGGCGCCGCTGTACGCCAGGCTCGCCGCCGGACTGGCCGAGCAGCCGGCGGCATTGGCGATCCTCGCCCGGGCGCCGGCGACTCATCGGGCCCCGGTGGGACTGTTCGCCGCCGTCCACGACCGACTGCTGGCCGAACCCGGGGAGGAGCTGGCGGCCTGGTACCCGAACCTGACCGACCATCCCCGGACGGACGATCCGGTGCCGGCCTTCGTCGCCTTCTGCCGGGCCCACCGTGACGAACTGGTCGAACTGGTCGCCGGACGCGTCCCGCAGACCAATGAGATCGGACGCAGCGCGCTGCTGCTGGTGGGCCTGGCTGACGTCGCCTCGCGATCGGGTCCGCTGGCCCATCTGGATGTGGGCGCGAGCGCCGGGCTGAACCTGCTGCTCGAGCACTATGGCTACGACTACTCCGGTCACCGCCTGGGTGGTGACCGGCTCGTCCTGGCGTGCGAGGTCGGCGGAGGGCCGGGGAACCTGCCGGAGGCGATCCCCGGCTTCGCCACGCACCAGGGGCTGGACGCGAACCCGGTCGATCTCACCGATCCGGACCAGGTCCGCTGGCTGGAGGCGTGCGTCTGGCCCGATCAGACCGATCGCTTCGAACGACTCCGCGCCGCCATCGAGATCGGGCGCGAGCAAGGGGTCAGCGTGCGTCGCGGGGATGCCGTGACCGACCTCGCCGACGCCCTGGACGCCCTGGGCGGACAGGGTCATCCGGTGATCACCACGAGCTGGGTGCTGAGCTACCTCTCCGGCCGGCACCGCGCGGACTTCGTGGCGGCGCTGTCCGAGCGCGGCCGGCGCCAGGACCTCTCCTGGGTGTATCTCGAGGCTCCGGCCTACGCTCCGGGCCTGCCACGTCCCGCTTCGGCCGGTGACCCGGAGCTGACCGCACTGACGGTCGTCGAGTGGCGCGGCGGAAAGCAGTCAGTCCGTCAGCTGGCGACCTGCCACCCGCACGGCTACACGCTTCGCTGGACCCCGGCGCTCAGTGGGAGGGGATCTGACCGCCCGCGTTCTCCAGATGAGCGCGGATGAACCACTGGAACTTCTCCAGTTCACCGGTCGCGCTCACCAGCAGATCCTGGCTGACCAGGTCGTCCTCCAAGGCCTCGAAGGTCTCCCGGTTGTCGGTGATCAGCTTGGTGTAGATCTCGTCCAGCGCGGCCAGGTGGTTCATCGCGGTGTCACGGGCGAGCGGGTACTCCGGCAGCGTCCGCGCGGCAACGATCGAACCCACGGTTCCCAGCGGAGAGCCGCCCAGCGCGGCGATCCGCTCGGCCGCCTCGTCGGCGTAGAGCCGAACCTGTTCGACCTGCGGATCGAGCATCTCGTGGACGCTGATGAAGTTCGGACCGATGACGTTCCAGTGCACGTGCTTGAGGGTCAGATGGAGATCGTTGTACGCGGCCAGGCGCCCCTGCAGGATGGCGACCACCTTCGCACCGGTGTCCTTGTCGAGGCCCGGGACGGTGTACTTGGACTTGGCGGTGGCCATGGCGGCAGCTCCTTCGCTTCGATGAGAGAGGGCCGCGGATCGGCGGCCCGCACGGGGCGGTTCCATGCTATGCCCTTCGGCTGACCGGCGGGGGCCGGCTGCCGGACGACTTCGGGCCGCTGCCCCCGACGGCTGCGCGCAGCCGCTAGCGTGGTGGCGTCGGGCCGAGGCTCGACGGCTGACCGAAGGGAAAGAGCAGATGGCGGGGACTTTCGAACTGTGGGTTGACAAGGGCGGCGACTACCGCTTCAACCTGAAGGCCGGCAACGGTCAGGTGATCGCCACCAGCCAGGGATACGCGTCGAAGGCGAACGCGCTCAACGGCATCGAGTCGATCAGGAAGAACGCGCCCGACGCGGCGATCGTCGAGATCGAGAAGTAGATCGGATCCCTGGTGCCCCGGCCGGTGAACCCTCGCGCCGAGGGCACCGGTGCAGCGGGAGCCCTGAGGCCAGCATAGCGCAACGAGGTGTGTCGATGATCGCGGGGCTCCGACTGGCGGCGGGCTTCCTCACCGTCCTTCCGGTCCGGCCGACCAGCGAAGTCACCCCGCCACTGGCCCGGGCCGCGATGCTGTGGGGCTGGCTGGCCGTGGCGCCGATCGCGCTGCTCGCTGCCGCTCCGGGCGGGATCGGGCATGCCCTGGGGCTGCCCGGGTTGCTCGCAGGTGCGCTGGTGGTGGGCGGGGTCGCCTGGGGCACCCGCGCCCTGCACCTGGATGGGCTGGCCGACACCATCGACGGCCTGGGATCGGGCCGGGGGAGCGATCGGGCACTGCAGGTGATGCGCCAGGGCGACGTCGGCCCGATGGGCGTGGTCGGCCTGGTCCTGGTGATCCTGGCGCAGGCTGCCGCCTTCGGCGTCCTGCTGGCGCGACCTTGGGGCTGGCTGCAGGTGGCGGCGATCCTGGTCGCCGCGCGGGCGGCGTTGGCGCTGGGCTGCGCCAGGGGCGTCCCGGCGGCCCGGCCGGACGGATTGGGTGCCCTCTTCGCGTCCACGGTGCCGGGCGGCGCGGCGGTCGGGCTGTGGGGCGCGATGGCCGTGCTGCTGGCCGGGAGCAGCATGCTGGCCGGCCGGCCGTGGTGGCAGGGGGTGCTCGCTGCCGGGGCGGCCGTCGTGGGCGTCCAGTTGCTGCTGGCCCGTTGCGTCCGGCGGCTCGGTGGAATCAGCGGCGACGTGCTGGGCGCCCTGGTGGAGACCGCGGCGACGGTGCTCGCGGTGGTGGCGGCGCTCGAGTTCACCTGACGGTCAGGCGGGGATCGAAGGAGTCGTCCCCGGTGCCCGGTTTGCGAGCGGCTCAGGCTCGCGGGATCGGCAGGTGCAGCGGGCGTCCGGCCACCATCAGCACCACGTCCTCGCAGACCGCGGCGATGGCCTGGTTCACCCGGCCGAGCTGGTCGGCGAAGATCCGGCCGGCGGGGTACTCCGATACCAGCCCCCAGCCGACCTCGTTGGTGACCAGGACCACGGAAACCCGGGCCTCGGTCACGGCTGTCGCCAGCGCCGCCACCTCGGCGTCCAGCCGCGGCTGCCACGCTGCCGAGCTCTCCTCCCAGGCCCCCCAGCTGTCGAGCAGCCGGGTCAGCCAGGTCCCCAGGCAGTCGACCAGGACGGGGTGCTCGGCGTCGGTGATCGCATCCGCCAGAGCCAGTGTCTCCAGCGTGGTCCACCGGGCCGGCCGCCGCGAGCGGTGCGCCGCCACCCGCGCCGCCCACTCCGGATCCGCACTGGGATCGGCCGGATAGCCGGGCGTCAGATAGACCGCCGGTGCGTCGGCGTCCAGCAGTTGTTCGGCGTGGCGGGATTTACCGCTCCGCACGCCGCCGGTCACCAGTATCCGCGCCACGCAGGAACCCTACCCCGGCGCGGCTGGGCGGTGCCGGAATGGTCGTCCCACCATCCACGCCCGGGCATGCGACGGCGGCTGAGCGTGGCGCTCCATCCCGGCCTGTGGATAACACGAAGTTGTCCACAGATTCCGAGGAGGGGGTGTGCAAGCCGGGTTTCGTTCGCCTAGAGTCACCGCACCGGTCGACAGAGCCCACCCCCGGGGTTTCGCCCACGGCCGGCGAGCGAGGCGAACCGACATGGCTGACCCCATTGCCGAGGCCCGGACTGCCCGGGCGCGACCCAGGCGGGATCTCCGCCTGATCGCGATCGGCGTGCTCGCGGTGTGCCTCAGCGGACTCGGTGCGGTCTGGCTCTACTCCAGTGCGACCGACGCCACCTCGGTGATCACCGTGCTGCGTACCGTCCATCGCGATCAGGTGATCACCGCGGCCGATGTCGGGCTGGCGTCCGTACCGTCGGTTCCCGGGCTGGAGACCGTGCCGGCCGAGCAGCTCGCCGATGTGGTCGGGCAGTCTGCCCACACCGATCTGGTTGCCGGATCGCTCCTCTCCCCGCGCTCGTTCGGCCCGCCGGTGGTCGGCGTCGGCATGGCGCAACTGGGCCTGCGGCTCTCACCCGGGCGGGTGCCTTCCACCGCGATGCCTCCGGGCACGCCGGTCCTGCTCGTCGCTGTGGCCAGGGACGGTGGTGAGCCGCCGGACGCGCCGAGCGTTCTGGCCAAGGTGGCATCGCTGGGCACCGAACAGCCCGATGGCTCGACTCTGCTCGATGTCGACGTGCCGCAGGAACACGCCGAACGGGTCGCGCGGTTGGCGGCCAGCGACCAGTTGGTGGTGGTGCGGCAGGACGGTGGGCTGCGATGACCGTGATCGTCCTGATCAGTGCCGGACACTCGCCGGGCGTCACCGCGACCGCGGTCGGGCTGGCGGTGAGCTGGCCGCGTCCGGTGCTGCTGGTGGACGCCGATCCGCATCCATCCCAGGCGGTCCTGGCGGGCTTCCTGCAGGGGGAGGATCCCTACGGCAGGGGCCTGCCCGCGCTGCTGTCCGCCCACCGGGAGCGGCGCGCGCTCGTCCCGCTGCTGGAGGAGGCCGCGCTCGAACTGACGCCTGCCGACCCGATCGCCCGGCGCTTCCTGCCCGGGTTCGCCAACGCGGGGACGGTCGACCTGTTCGCCTCGGCCTGGCCCGAGGTCGCCATCGCCTTGGCTGCCTCGCCGGCCGACGTGCTGGTGGACGCCGGGCGGGTGGGGCCGCGCGGCCTGCCGTCCGCGCTGGCCGAGATCGCCGAACTCGTCCTGCTGGTCACCCGGACCAGCCTGGTCGACCTGGTCGCGCTGCGCCTCCACCTGCCGGCGCTGGCCGACTCGCTGCCGGCGGAACGTCTCGGGCTGGCGTTGATCGGGCCGGACCGGCCGTACACCGTCCGGGAGATCCAGTCCCAATTCGGGGTCGAGGTCGTCGCCACGATCGGCTGGGCACCGGATCAGGCCAGGGTCTGGTCCCACGGGGATCCGGCGACCCGCCGGTTCCGGGCCGGGAGCTACCTGCGTGGCGTCCGTCGGACCGCCGGCCGGCTGATCGAGCGGCTGGAGGCGCGCTCAGAGCTGATCGGGGCGCCGCAATGAGGCCGCTGGCCGAGGTGTCGCTGCTCAACGAAGCACCCCGGCTGTTCACCCGTGACGAGATCGTGGCGGTGCCGGAACTGGCTGCCGCGATCGCCCCCGGGATCGACTGGGAGCTGGTGGTCGCCCTGCGCCGCACGGCGTCCGACCAGATCTCCCGGCGCCTGGCAGAGCTGGCCGATCAGCCGCCGCTCTCTGCCGTCGATCGCCGACTGCTGGGTCGCTCGGTGGTCCGGACGGTGGTGGCCCAGCACGCCGAACGACTCAGCGCCGACGGCGCGGCCCTGTGGCCGGTCGAGACCGAGACGGCCTACGCCCATGCCATCGAGAGCGCGATCTTCGGCTATGGCCGGCTGCAGCCGCTGTTCGAAATCGCCGAAGCCGAGAACATCGAGATCCACGGCTGCGAATCGGTCGTCGTCCAGTACGCCGACGGACGCCGCCGGACCCACCCGCCGGTTGCGGACAGCGATGAGGAGCTGGTGGAGGCGATCCGCTTCCTGGGCGAGTCGGCCAGCCCGCCGCGTCCCTTCGACGACGCCCATCCCACCATGACGCTGGCCCTGGGCGACCGGTTCCGGTTGCACGCGATCGGCTTCGGGCTCAGCTTCCGTCCCTCGGTGACCATCCGCCACCACACCCTCACCAGCGTGACCCTCGCTGAGCTGGCCGAGACCGGCATGCTGACCGAGGAACTCGCCCGGCTGTTGCACGCCGCGGTGCTGGCCCGGAAGTCGATCGTGATCTCCGGCGACCAGGGCGCGGGCAAGACCACCCTGCTGCGGGCGTTGATCGCCGCGATCCCCGCCAACGAACGCTTCGGCACCCTCGAGACCGACTACGAGTTGCTCACCCACCTGCAGCCCGGACGCAGCAACATCCTGGCACTGCAGGCGCGGGTCGGAATGGGGGAGACCCAGGACGGCCGCCGGCTGGGCGAGTACAGCGTCGCCGATCTGATCCCCGAGGCGCTGCGCCAGAACCTCTCCCGGCTGGTGGTCGGCGAGGTGCGCGGCGGGGAGGCCGGCGCGATGTTCGAGGCGATGACCGCCATCACCGGGACGATGTCGACGACCCACTCCCACTCGGCGGCGTCCACGATCGACCGGTTGGCCTCCCGCGTGGCTCAGGGCGGCGTGCTGACCATCGACGAGGCGTACCGCCAGATCGCGCACCATCTGCATCTGCTGATCCACATCCGGCTGATCGACGACACCTGGCGCGGCGGCGGACGGAGCCGGATCGTGTCCGAGGTGCGGCAGTTGACCGGCGGGATCGAGAACGGACGCCCGGTCACGCATGTCGTCTATCGGGCCGATGAGGGCCGAAGCAGCTTCACCCCGGATCCCGACTTCCTCGCCGAGTTGGCGCCCTTCACCGGCGGGTGGGAGATCGGATGACGATGCTGCTGGTGGCGGCGTGCGCGATGCTCTTTGCCGGGGGAGTGGTGGCGCTGGCCGCCGGATGGACCCCCCCGCAGACCCCCCGCAAGCCCGGGCGAGCCTGGACGGAGGCGACCTGGGTGCGACGGTTCGGCACGCGGCGGCTGGTCGTGCTGGCGATCTGGTGTGTTGCCGGGCTGATCGCGGCATCCCTCACCGGATGGACGCTGCTTGCCGTCCTGGCTCCCGTGCTCGGCTTCGTCCTGCCCGCCCTGCTGGGGAAACCCTCCGAGCGGGAGTTGGAGCTGCTGACCGCCCTCGACCGGTGGGTGCGCAGCCTGGCGGCGATCCTGTCGACGGGGCGGTCGATCGCCGATGCGATCCGGATCTCCGTCCGGCAGGCGCCGGAGATCCTCGCCGGACCGCTGGGGCTGCTGGTGCAAAGGCTGAACGATCGCTGGACCTTGCAGCAGGCGCTCCACGCTCTGGCCGACGACCTCGACAGCGCGGACGCGGACGCGGTGCTGGCCGCTCTGGCCTTGGCGGCCGACCGCGGTGGAACCGGAGCCCACGCGACTCTCTCCGCTCTGGCCGATTCGATCCAGGACCGGATCCGGGCCCTGCGCGAGATCGAGACCGAGCGTGCCAAGCCGCGAATCGTGGTCCGGCAGGTCACGGCCATCACCCTTGCCGTGCTGGCCGCGGCACTGGTCTTCGGCGGCGCGTTCTTCGAGCCCTACCGCACACCGGTCGGGCAGCTGATCCTGGCCGCGCTGATCGCGGCCTACCTCGGCTCGCTGCTGCTGTTGCGCCGGATGTCGCTGCCCCGGGCGCGCCAGCGAATCCTCCGGAGGCTGGACTGATGACCGTCGTCGCCGCCCTGGTCGGCTGCCTCGCCGCAGCCGGGATCTGGACGCTGCTGCTGCTCCGCGTCCAGCTCCAGCCCCGGCTGGGCGATGCCTTCGACCTGTTGGACGGACGACGCCCGGAACCGGTCGCCACCGAGCCGGGGGTCAGTCGCCTCGGCGCCTGGGTGCGGGCGCGCAGCGGGCTGGTCGTCGGTGACGACACCCGTCGACGGCTTCGGATGGTCGGCACGAGCACCGATCGTCATATCGCCCACAAGACCCTGGGTGCGCTGGGCGGGGCGCTCATCCCCGCCCTGTTGGCAGGGGGGTTGAGTTGGCTGGTGGGCGCCTTCTCGCCACTGCCGGCGCTGTTCGTGCTGGCGGGCGGGGCCTTGGGGTTCATCTGGCCGGACCTGCGGCTGCGGCAGCGCGACCAGGCGGTCACCGCCGATGCTGCCGAGGCATTGCTCACCTACGTCGATCTGGTCACCCTGGAGAGATTGGCGAACCGGTCGGGAACGCAGGCGCTGCACTCGGCGGCTGCCGTGTCCGACGTGACCGTCTTCCGCGCGATAGCCGAGGTCCTGGAACGAGCCCGACTCGAGCAGCGCGCGCCCTACCTCGCGCTGCAGCGGCTCGGCGTGGAACTGGAACTGCCCGCGCTGGTCGACATCGCGGACGTGATGCGGCTGGACGAGGCTGGTGCGGCCCTCTCCGGGGCGCTGCGCGCCCGGGTCAGAGAGCTGCGCGATGCCCACCTGACCGCCATGAAGGTGCGGGCGACCGAGATCTCGGAACGGATGGGCGTCCTGATGGTCGTTCCCACCCTGCTGTTCGGCCTGCTCTTCCTCGTCCCACCACTGCTCAGACTGCTCGGCGAATAGTCGCCGGCACCATGGAAAGGCAGACCGGGATGAGCACCTCCTGGTACCACCCGATCGCATCCTTCAGCTTTGCATCTCGCCGCTGCTGACGGTGGGCCCCGACCTGGCGACGGTGTCGTTCGTCGCGCATCCTGAGCTATAGGCCGGGCTCTTCGGCGACGCAAAGACGCGGTGCCGGCCGGGGTCGCGACGTGCGTAGTTATCCACAGATCTGCCGTGGCCTCTTCCCTCGGCTGGGGCCGTACTCGTAGAGTCCACGGTCACCGGATTCCCAACCCACCCCGGGTGTCTCCAGCCAGTGTCCGGTGACCAAGGAGAGTGCTATGCGAAGGGTCCTCCACCAGCTGATCGGCGCGTTGGTCGCACCTGTGGCGAGACGTGACGAGTCGGGCCTCAGCCAGTCGACTGAGAATGCGATCCTCCTGGCGGGGGCGGTGACCATCGCCGTCGGGGTTGTCACCGCGATCACGCTCTACGTACAGGCGAAGCTGCCCCAACCATGAACCAGCGCGGGCTGGCCGAGTCGACGCAGTGGGCGTTGGTCCTGCCGACACTGCTCGCGGTCCTGCTCGGCCTGGTCCAGACCGGGGTCTGGTTGTACGGACGGACCGTGGCCACCCAGGCCGCCGGCGCGGCCGCCGATGCCGCTGCCATGGGGCGGGCGCTCGAACCGCCCGCGGCGGCCATCGCGAGCCGGGGCGGGCTCACCGAGGTGACGATCCGGGTGGGCCGGGACTCCGGGTCGGTCACGGTGGTCGTCACCGGCCGGGTTCCCACCTTCTTCGACCTCGGCCAGGGGCAGGTCAGCGGCCAGGCGATCCTCCCGCTGGAGCAGGTGACCCGGCCATGAGCACCGACGAGCGCGGCGCGGCCGCGGTGGAGCTGGCGCTGATCGTGCCGCTGCTGGTGCTGTTGCTCGGGGTGGTGGTCGGTGGGGCTCGGATCTGGCTGGCCCGGACCGGCGTGGAGCAGCTGGCCGCCGGTGCCGCGCGCGCCGGATCCCTGGCGCGCACCCCGGGCGAAGCGGAGGCGGCCGCGAAGTCGCTGGTCCACGCCCACGCCGCGGCGGACGACCTGCGCTGCGTCGAGATCGAGGTGGAGGTGGACGCCCGCAGCCTCGCCAACCCACCGGGCACTCCGGCCCGGGTCGAAGTGCAGGTGTCCTGCGCGGTCGGCCTGGCCGACCTGATCGTGCCGGGCTGGCCGGGCCGGCTGACGGTCTCAGCCTCGGGGTTGTCGGTGGTCGACACCTACCGGGGGAGGCAGCGATGAGATGGGTCAAGGCGGTCGCCGCCGCGGCAGCGATGCTGATCGTCATCGGCGGCGCGCCCGTGCTCCTGTTGGGCTGGGGCAGCCTCGGACCGGGCTGGTGGCGGGCGGACGACGGCTCGCTCTTCTTCACGGTCCTCACCCTCGCCGGCTGGCTCGCCTGGTTGGCGTTCACCCTCGCGACGGTGCTGGAGATCGTCCGCTACGCCGGCGGGAATCGGTTCATCCCCGACCTGCCGCTGCTGGGCGGCTTGCAGGCGTTGTGCGCCGGACTGGTGCTGGCGGTGGTGTCGGTCAGCGGCTGGCCGGGCGCGTCCGCCGGACCGTCGGACGACCAGCCGCAGCGCTCAGCCCCACCACGGGCCGCCTCCGCGTCGGTGCTGGCCGAACGCCCGACAGCGACGCCCACGCCCGAACGGGTGCCGCAACCGTCGATCGCGCCGGTGACCGACGAAGCGGAGAGCTACACCGTCGCCGCTGGGGACGATCTGTGGAGCGTCGCCGAACGGCTGTTCGGCGACGGACGACGCTGGCGCGAGCTCGTCCGGACGAACCCTGAGCTGCTGTCCGATCCCACCAGCCGGCTCACCGTGGGCACCCGCCTGAAGCTCCCCGCCGCACCAGCCACGCCGGCGGCGACGGCGCCCGTCGCTCCCAAGACGGTGATCGTCGAACGTGGCGACACGCTGAGCGGGTTGGCGAAGGAGCACCTGGGAAGCACCGGTCGCTGGCCCCGGATAGCGCAGGCCAACGCCGAGCTGATCTCCGACCCCGATCACATCGAGGTCGGCTGGGAACTGGTCATCCCGGAACGACCAGAGCGCAGGACGAAGGCCCCGGCCGACACCGGGATCTCGCCGTCCGAGGACCGGAACCCCGCGCCCCAGGAGGCGCCGCCCGGCCAGGTCCCGGTGTCCTCACCGGCCGCCGAGCCGACACCGGAGTCGACTCCGCCGGCGGCTGTGGAGCCGGATCCGGTACCGGCCCCGCAGCGATCCGCCCAGCCGCCCCCGAGCGACTCCGTTCCGGATTCCGCCGACGTGTCGCGGACGGCTTCCGACAGCGTCCTGATCGGCAGTCTCGGTGCCCTGCTGGCGGCCGGCCTGATCGGTGGCTGGCAGGCTCGTCGGCTGCTGCAGAGTCGCGTCCGTTCGCCGGGCCGCCGGGTGCTGCATCCCGACGCCGGACTCGCCCGCCTGCATGCGGCGGTCGGGCGCCGTCGGTTCCCGGACCACGCCGCGCTCCTCGATGCGGCGTTGCGGGCGATCGGCCGCCACCACCATCAGGCCGGGCTGGCGTTGCCGGAACTCGCTGAGGCCACGCTCACCACTGAGCGGCTCAGCTTCAGCTGGGCGAGCCCGGCCGGCCCGCCGCCCGCCGGCTTCGAGGGCGACGAAACCAACTGGCGGCTCTCGCTGCCCGCCGACGGGGGCGACCCGCTGGGTCCCATCGAGCACCCCTGCGCCTACCCCGCCCTGGTCAGCCTGGGCACGAGCGCCGATGGCAGGACCGTGCTGGTCGACCTGGAGCGCTCCGGGGTGGTGGGGGTCGCCGCCGAACAGCGGGAGCTTCCGCTCGCCGCCCTGGCCTCGATCGCGGTCGAGCTTGCCTGCGCGCCCTGGGCCGCCGAGCTGTCGCTGATCAGTGTCGGGCCGGAGGGCGAACTGGCCCGGGCGGCGGGGGGAGAGGCGGTCAGCTGGCTGAGCGACACCGACGCGGCGCTGGCCCGGCTGCGGCTGCACCACGCCCAGCGCCGTCGCGAACTGGACGGGCTCGAGCTGGGCAGACTCCGCACCGACCCCGAACGGGCGGACGCCGTCGCGCCCCAGGTCTATGTCTTCCACAGCCCGCTCACCGCCGCCCAGCGCCAGGAGGTCGACGACCTGCTGGCCGGCTCCAGACTGGGGATCGCGGCCGTGGTGATCGCCGAAGCCGGAGCCGGCGCCCAGTGGGAGTTGTTCGGCGATCTCCTCCGTCCCGGTGGACGTTTCGAGGGCCAGCAACTGGACGCGCACGCCATCCCGGAAAGCACCCGGGCCGCGGTCTCGTCCTGGTGTCGGGTCGCCGAGACGACCGAGACCGAACCGGCCCCCTGGTGGTCGGCCGAGGACGCGCCCAATCTGCGTCTTCTCCCTTCTCGTCACTCCCCGAGCGAGGACCCTGTGGACATCGTCAGTCTGCGCCGGCTCGTCCGTCCGCACCCCACCCTGCTGCTGATCGGGCCGATCGACCTGGTAGGAGCCGCCGGCCCGGAGCCGGATCGGGCCCGCTATCAACTGATGGAACTGTGCAGCTGGATGCTGGAGCACCCGGGACGCACCTCGACCGAGATGGCGGCCGGGCTCGGCATCGCGGAGACCACCCGCCGCTCGAATCTCAGTCGGCTGCGTGCCTGGCTCGGCACCGATCCCGACGGGGAGTCCTACCTTCCGGAGGCCTACTCCGGCAGGATCCGGCTGCACCCGGAGGTGACCTCCGACGTGATGCAGCTGCGCCTGCTGACCGGGCCCGGGGTGAACCGGATCGGTGAGGAAGGCCTGGTCGCGGCGCTCGACCTGGTTCGCGGTGGTCTGCTGGCCGATGCCGCGCCGAGCCAGTGGTACTGGGCCGAGGAGTTGCGCAGCGACGTCGCCGCAACGCTCCGCGATGCCGGGCTGGTGCTGGTGGATCGCGCGCTCGGGCGCCAGGAGTTCGACCTGGCGCGCTGGGCGGCAGAGCGGGCATTGATGGTCGCTCCCGAAGACGAACTGCTGGCCTGTGCCCGGATCCGCACCGAACACGCCGCCGGGAACCGTCCGGGGGTGGAGCGCCACGTCCTCCGCCTCACCCAGCAGGCTCGCGCCCTGGGCGTCGACCTGCTGCCGCAGACCGTGATGCTGTGCCAGCAGGTGATGGAGGGGAGGCCGCGGGTGCGGCGCGCCTGACCGATCCGGCCGATCCGGGCCCGGGCTCAGTGCTCCGGCTTGCGGGAGTCGACGATCTTCTTCGCTCCGTGCTCGACGACCATGCGGACCAGGTTGGCGCCGGGGACGACCAGATCGACCGCCTCCACCCCGACGTCCAGCAGGAAGCGCGGGTCGAGCACCTTGCCGAAATACTGCTCGAAGGTCGAGCCGTCGGTGCGGATCTCGCCGGTCAGCCCGTCGAACTCCAGCACGCCCTCCTTGCCGGCATGGCGATAACGGAAGGCGTAGACCGGACGGTAGATCAGGTCGACCATCTCGACGGTCACCCGCTCCTCCAGCACCCGGTCGGCGTCGACCTTGCCGATCGTCGCCGAGACGACTTCCCGAACCAGCATGGAGGCCTTGTTCTCCGGTGGCACCACCACCGTGCCGGATTCCGCAGCCGCGGCCAGGGCGGCCGCGTCGCTGGTCGCACCCGGGTACTGCAGGTAGGAGGAGAGCGCCGGGTTCTGCGCCTTGCTCAACCCGTCGTAGAAGTAGTCGCGGCTGAGTTCGTCCCGGCAGGACTCCAGCCCGGTCAGCCGGAACTGGCCGTTCTCGACGGGGATCGTCTCATCGCCGAACTGCACCGAGCGGACGCCGGGCGCGACCGTGATCGGGTAGGTGCGAGTGCGTTCGTAGGCGGTCACAGCCTGCGCCTTCAGACGCCAGAACGGCTGCAGCCGACGCTCCCGGTAGATGCACTCGTAGTCGTCGGCAGCGGCGCGGTTGAGGAACCCACCCAGCTTGGCGACGGTCCCGAAGGCATCCGCGCGACGGGCCCAGGCTCGTCCCTCGGCGTGGTCCATGCTGAATCGGTCGGTGAGTACGACGATCCGTTCCTCGGCGATCTGGACTTCCATCGTTCCCCTATCCCCAGCGCTAGGCACCAAACTAGCCAGCAACCCGACCGCGGTCGATAGCCGGGCGTGGTCTGTGTGGCCGGCCCGACCTCGCCCCCTTGACTGGCGACAGGGCAGGGGCGTAACCTCGACCCCGGCCAATGACGAGGTTGAAAGGAGGTCCCCAGTGAACACTGACAGAGTTGCCGTCTCGACGGCCGTGCGCCCACAGGGGATCCGCTTCCTCGGTGCCGGCGCGCTCGCGACCAGCTGACGCGCGCACGGGAGAAGTCTGCCCAATTTAGGGTGGCCTCCCCATGCCACACCTGACACACCGCGCTCGAAGCGTGCACTCCCACGCTGCCACGGCGTAGGCGCATCCGCGCCCGCGTCCCACTCAACACCAACGAACAAAGGAACACCCATGTCCACTCTCGCAATGCCGCGAGGTTCGCAGGTCACAGAGCTGCCGGTGCAGCCCGCCGAGAACCTCAACCCGACGCAAGCCGGTGATGGCAGCGTCCCCGGCGTCCGTAGCACGGCGCCACCACCCAACCCTGAACGTGTCAAGCAGAAACCGAGTACCACCATGACCACCACCGCGTCTCCGCCCGTGGAGACCACCACCGTGCCCCGCGTGGACGCCACGCCTCGCACCACTACCCGCTCACTCCGGCCGCGCCGGATGCGCACCTTCCTGGCCGGACTGATGGACGACCGGCTCGACCGAACCGCCCTGCAGCGCGAGGCGCTGCTCCGGCTGCAACTGCGATGAGGTGTGGCCCGCCCGGGCCACACCTCCACGAAGGAGAACCAGCATGACCACCACCATCGCCGGACTCGAACTCCGGCCCCTGGCGATACCGGCCGGCATCGACGCCGCTGATGCGGCCGACTTCCTCGCCATGGTCGAGGTCCGCAACCAGATCTATCGCGAGATCACCGGTCGGGACGACGACACCATGGCTCCCGCCGAGCTGCTGCCCGTCTATCAGCCGGATCCCTACCAGGACAGATTCGTCTGGCTGCTCCTCGCCGGTGGGCGGGCGGTCGGCCGGGCCGGGCTCGACCTACCCAACGAGGAAGGCTCCCGGGTCGGCTTCTGGCTGGTCGAACTGCTGCGCGAGGCCCACGGTCACGGCTGGGGCAGCCAGGCCTACGACCTGGTGGAGCGCACTGCGCGCGAGCACGGACGGACGGTGCTGCAGTCGTGGGCACAGCACAACGAGGCGCCAGGGGAACGGCTCGCCCCGCCCACCGGCTTCGGCTCGCTGCCGGCGGACGACCAGCCGGCGCGGTTCTTCCGCAAGCACGGCTACACGCTGGAGCAGATCGAGCGCTGTTCGGCCCTTGATCTGCACGCACCGTTCGACACCATCGAGCAGCTGCTCGAGCGGGCTCGGGCGCAGGCGTCCCAGTACCGGGTGGTCAGCTGGTTCCTGCCGACTCCTCCGGAGTACATCGAGGGCTACGCCTGGATGAAGTCGCGGATGATCACCGACGCCCCGGCGGCCGCGCTCGAGTTCGACGAGGAGATCTGGGACGCTGCCCGGCTGCAGCGCCATGACCAGCGCTACCTCGACGGCGGAGTGACCGTCCGGGTGGTCGCCGCCCAGCACATCGGGACCGGTGAGCTGGTGGCCTTCAGCGAGCTCACCCTGGGACGCGATCACACCACCGCCACGCACCAGAACGACACCCTGGTGCTGCGGGAACACCGTGGCCACCAGCTCGGGATGCTGGTGAAGTGCGAGAACCTCGTCGCCTGGCGGGAGTTCGCCCCACGTTCCCCGCGGGTGATCACCTACAACGCCGAGGAGAATCGTCCGATGCTCGACATCAACGAGGCCCTCGGCTTCGTCCCGGTCGCCTACGAGGGTGCCTGGAAGAAGGTGCTCGACTGACAGGTCGCAGAAACCGGGTGATTCCGGGCGGCTGCCGGCATGGTGTCGGCGCCGAGCCCGAACTGCCCGGTTTCTGCGGCGATGCCGACGCTCGCGGCCCGACCGGCGGGCCTGGGTGTCAGCCCCGCTGGGCCAGTGGGACGTAGTCCCGCAGCACCTCGCCGGTGTACACCTGGCGGGGACGGTTGATCTTGGTGGCGGGATCGGTGTACTGCTCACGCCAGTGGGCGATCCAGCCGGGCAGCCGGCCCAGTGCGAACAGCACCGTGAACATGTTCTGCGGGAAGCCCATCGCCTGGTAGATCAGGCCGGTGTAGAAGTCCACGTTCGGGTAGAGCTTGCGCTCCTGGAAGTAGGGATCGGCGAGGGCGGCCTCCTCCAGCCTCACCGCGATGTCGAGCAGCTCGTCCGATCCGCTGAGGGTGTTCAGGATGGCGTCCGCGTGCTTCTTGACGATGGCCGCGCGCGGATCGTAGTTCTTATAGATCCGGTGGCCGAAGCCCATCAGCTTGGTGGTGTCCTTCTTGTCCTTGACCTTGTTGACGTAGGCCTGGACGTCCCCGCCCTCACGCTGGATACCCTGCAGCATCTCCAGCACCGCCTGGTTGGCGCCGCCGTGCAGCGGACCGGACAGGGCATTCACCCCGGCGGCCACCGAGACGTAGATGTTGGCCCCGGAGGACCCGACCATCCGGACGGTCGAGGTGGAGCAGTTCTGCTCGTGGTCGGCATGCAGGACCAGCAGGACGTCCAGCGCCCGGGTCACCGCGTCATCGAAGGGATAGGGCCCTGACGGCAGGCCGAACGACATCCGGAGAAAGTTCTCGATGTAGCTCAGCGAATCGTCGGCGTAGAGGAACGGCTGGCCGACCGAGTTCTTGTAGCCGTAGGCGGCCAGGGTGGGCACCGACCCCATCAGGATGTGGGTCGCGCGGTCGAGACTGTGGGCGTCCTCGCCGTACCGGGAGACCGAGAAGGTGGAGAGCGCGTTGATCGCCGCGGATAGAACCGGCATCGGATGCGACTTGCGGGGCATGGTGCGGAACATCTCGCGCAGCCGCTCGTCGATGATGTGGTAGCGGGCGATGGCCGTGCTGAACTCGTCCAGCTGCGCCGCGCTGGGCAGCTCGCCGTAGAGGACCAGGTAGGAGACCTCGAGGAAGCTGGCGTGCTCGGCGAGCTGCTCGATCGGGTAGCCGCGGTAGCGCAGGATGCCGGCTTCGCCGTCGATGAAGGTGATCGACGACTGACAGGAGGCGGTGTTGGCGAAACCGACATCGATGGTGGTGTCGCCGGTGGTGGAGAGCAGTCTGGAGATGTCATAGCCGTTGTTCCCCAGGCTGGCCGGGACCCGAGGTAGCTCGAGAGTCACGTCGTCGTGGCTGAACACAGCGTGGGTCATGTTCTCCTCCTGCCTGGTGGCAAACCTGTCCGCAGCCGTGCGAAGGGTTCCTCCGGGCAGGATACACGCGAGGGACGGGCGGGACACCGGCACGATCTCGCCGCGGGAGACGGAAGTAGTTGACATCTAAATCATTGAGAAGTACATTATTGAGCGTTAAGTTTTCACGTCCCCCGAGAGGAACACCATGAGCACCACCGTTGAAGTCAAGGGCATCCGCAGCCTGTCCGGCACCTACAACCTCGATCCGAGTCACTCGCGCGTCGGCTTCGTCGCTCGTCATGCCATGATCGCCAAGGTGCGCGGCTCGTTCGACCAGGTCACCGGGAGCGCCACCATCGACGGCACCGACCCCGCCGCCTCGTCGCTGGAGGTGACCATCCAGGCCGGCAGCATCGACACCCGCGACGCCAACCGTGACGCCCACCTGCGCTCCGCGGACTTCTTCGATGCCGAGACCTACCCCACCATCACCTTCGTCGGCACCGGCTTCGATATCACCGATGACGCCACCGTGGAGGTGACCGGTGACCTGACGATCCGCGGCGTCACCCAGTCGGTGACCGTGCCGTTCGAGTTCGGCGGCGTCGCGGTGGACCCCTTCGGCAACGAGCGGGTCGGCTTCGAGGGCTCGGTAGTGGTGAACCGCAAGGACTGGGGCCTGACTTGGAATGCCGCGCTCGAGGCCGGCGGCGTCCTGGTGAGTGAGAAGGTCACCCTCGAACTCGAGGTTTCGGCGGTCAAGGCCGCCTGATCCGGCGGACGCGTCGCCCGAAGCGCTGAAACCGGCTTGCCGGAAGACGTTGGGGGACGACCGGCAGGGCACCGACCCAAGGTTCCGATCTGGAGCCTTGGGTCGTGCTCGTTCATCGAGCCCACCGTGGCTGCGCTGTCCGACCTCCCCGGGTAAGGTCGGGTCATGGATGAATCGGCCCCCATCGTCATCGGCTACGACGGCTCGGAGTTCGCCGACGAAGCCCTGCGCAAAGGCCTCTGGCTGGCTTCCAAGCTCGGTGTGAAGGCCCGGGTGATCCGGGCCTGGACGATCAGCACCGCCCCCCGTCCGGCCAGCTGGTCACCTGGCTATGTCCCTCCGGTGGAGGATTTCGCCGAAGCGGTGAGAGTCCAGGTCGAGCACCAGACTGCGGCGCGCCGGGCCGAGTTCCCCGACGTCGAGGTCGAGATCGTGGTGGCCCACGGTGCCGCCGGCCGCGAGCTCGTCCGGGCCTCGGAGGGTGCCCGGGTGCTGGTGGTTGGAACTCGCGGCCTCGGCGGTTTCACCGGCTTGCTGCTCGGCTCGGTCACCGCCCAGATCGTGGAGCACGCCAAGTGCGATGTGCTGGTCAGCCGGCGGCGGGAGGGCGACCAGGCCCCGCCCCGCCAACTGCGGCTCGACCAGGCTCTGGAGGATTGAGAGGAAGCTCATGGCGGAGGAACTGAAGCACGACCGTGCCCGGCAACGGTTCGAGGCCTGGGTCGACGGCGAACTGGCCGGCGAGATCACCTACGCGCTACTGCCCGGCGACGTCGCCGACCTCAACCACACCTTCATCGCGGAGTCCGCACGTGGCACCGGCCTGGCCGGCCGGCTGGCGCAGTCCGCCTTCGACCAGATCCGCGCAGCCGGCGAATGGACGATCCTTCCCACCTGTCCGTACGTGATCGCCTGGGCCAAGCGCCACCCCGACTACGCCGACCTGCTGGTGGAGTCCGCCCGCTGAGCCCGGCCACCCCCGGCAGTGGGACGCGATTGCGCCCCGACCCGGTCGGCGACGCCGGTCCTCGCGTCCTGCGGGTTCCGGCGGGACGAGGTGGGACGCCAGCAACCATCCGTGGGTGTCCCACGCCTGGACCGACCCGCGGTGCGCAGCTTGTAGATTGACCCCACTTGCATAGAGGAGGTCGGGCATGTTCAGCAAGATCCTGGTCGCCAATCGTGGCGAGATCGCCGTGCGGGCGTTCCGTGCGGCGACCGAGCTCAACGTGGCGACGGTGGCCGTGTTCCCCTATGAGGACCGGCACGCCGAGTATCGGCTGAAGGCCGACGAGTCGTACCAGATCGGCGAGCAGGGTCATCCGGTGCGGGCCTTCCTCGACATCCCCGGGATCGTCGAGGCAGCACGGCAGGCCGGCGCCGACGCGATCTATCCGGGGTACGGCTTCCTGTCGGAGAATCCCGACCTGGCCCAGGCCTGCGAGTCCGCCGGGATCACCTTCATCGGGCCCCGGCACGAGGTGCTGGAACTCACCGGCAACAAGGCCCGGGCCATCGCCGCCGCCCGCGAGGCCGGACTGCCCACGCTGCGCGGCTCCGAACCGAGCGCGGACCCGGAGACGCTGATCGCCTCCGCGGACGAGATCGGATTCCCCCTGTTCGTCAAGGCGGTCTCCGGGGGCGGTGGACGCGGCATGCGGCTGGTGCCGGACGCCGAGCGGCTGCCGGCCGCGCTCGCCGAGGCGATGCGGGAGGCGGAGTCCGCGTTCGGTGACAGCCGGATGTACCTGGAGGAGGCCGTCGTCCGTCCCCGGCACATCGAGGTGCAGATCCTGGCCGACGCGACCGGGGAGGTGCTCCATCTCTATGAGCGCGACTGCTCGGTGCAGCGCCGCCACCAGAAGGTGGTCGAGATCGCCCCTGCCCCGAATCTGGACGCCGGGCTGCGGGACCGGATCTGCGCCGACGCGGTGCGGTTCGCCCGCCACATCGACTACGTGAACGCCGGGACGGTGGAGTTCCTGCTCGGTGAGGACGGACGCTACGTCTTCATCGAGATGAATCCGCGGATCCAGGTCGAGCACACCGTCACCGAGGAGGTCACCGACGTCGACCTGGTCTCCTCCCAGCTCCGGATCGCCAGTGGCGAGACGCTGGCGGACCTGGGCCTGAGCCAGGACGAGATCCACGTCCGCGGCGTCGCACTGCAGTGCCGGGTGACCACCGAGGATCCCTCCAACGGCTTCCGGCCCGACACCGGCACGATCTCGGTCTACCGCACCCCGGGCGGCTCGGGCATCCGGCTGGACGGCGGCGTGGTGTACGCCGGGGCGACCGTCGGGGCCCACTTCGATTCGATGCTGGTCAAGCTCACCTGCCGCGGCCGCGACCTGCCGTCGGCCGCCCGCCGGGCGTACCGGGCGCTCACCGAGTTCCGGGTGCGCGGGGTGTCGACCAACATTCCGTTCCTGGAGGCGGTGATCTCCGATCCGGACTTCCTGGCCGGGCACACCACGACCTCCTTCATCGACGAGCGCCCGCACCTGCTGCACCACCGGATCGCGGCCGACCGCGGCACCAAGCTGCTGAGCTACCTGGCCGCCGTCGCCGTGAACAAGCCCAACGGCGGGCCGCGCGCCGTCCTCGATCCACAGCTCAAGCTGCCGCCGGTCCCCACCGGCGAGGCTCCGGCGGGTTCCCGGCAGCGACTGCTGCAACTGGGCCCGGCCGGGTTCGCGGCCGCGCTGCGAGCCCAGACCGCGGTGGCGGTCACCGACACCACCTTCCGGGACGCCCACCAGTCGCTGCTGGCCACCCGCGTCCGCACCCGCGACCTGGTGGCGGTGGCTCCGGCGATCGCACGGCTGCTGCCGGAACTGCTCTCCTCCGAGGCCTGGGGTGGAGCGACCTACGATGTCGCGCTGCGGTTCCTTAAGGAGGATCCGTGGGTGCGGCTGGACGCGCTGCATCAGGCGATGCCGAACATCCCGCTGCAGATGCTGCTGCGCGGACGCAACACGGTCGGCTACACCCCGTACCCGCTCAAGGTCACCAACGCCTTCGTCCACGAGGCGGCGCGGTCGGGGCTGGACATCTTCCGCATCTTCGACGCGCTGAACAACATCGACCAGATCCGTCCCGCGATCGAGGCCGTGCTGGAGACCGATCACGCCGTCGCCGAGGCCGCGGTCTGCTACACGGGCAACATGACCAGCCCGTCGGAGACCCTCTACACACTGGACTACTACCTGCGGCGGGCCGAAGAGCTGGTCGAAGCCGGGGCGCACATCCTGGCCATCAAGGACATGGCCGGCCTGCTGCGCGCCCCCGCGGCCGCCAAGCTGGTGCGTGCGCTGCGGGAGAACTTCGACCTGCCCGTCCACCTGCACACCCATGACACCGCCGGTGGCCAGTTGGGGACGCTGCTCGCCGCGATCGACGCCGGCGTGGACGCGGTGGACGTCGCGGCGGCCTCCATGGCCGGAACCACCTCGCAGGTCTCGATGTCGGCCCTGGTCGCCGCACTGGAGGACACCGAGCGCGACACCGGGCTGAGCCTGGCGGCGGTGGAATCGCTGGAGCCCTACTTCGAGGCGGTGCGCAAGCTGTATGCGCCCTTCGAATCCGGTCTGCCCGGCCCGACCGGACGCGTCTACCATCACGAGATCCCGGGCGGGCAGCTGTCGAACCTGCGGCAGCAGGCGATCGCGCTCGGCCTGGGCGACCGGTTCGAGGCGATCGAGGACATGTACGCCGCGGCGAACCGGATTCTGGGCAACATCGTCAAGGTCACCCCCTCCTCCAAGGTGGTGGGCGATCTCGCCCTGGCGCTGGTCGGCCGGAACGCGGATCCGGACGACTTCGAGGCCAACCCGGCGAGCTACGACATCCCCGATTCCGTGATCGGCTTCCTCTCCGGCGAGCTGGGCGATCCACCCGGCGGCTGGCCGGAGCCGTTCCGCACCAAGGCCCTGGCCGGGCGCACCATCAAGCCGGTCCGCAGCGAACTTCCGGCGGAGGACGAGGCCGCGCTGGCCGAGCGTCCGCGACAGACCCTGAACCGGCTGCTCTTCCCCGGCCCGACCCGGGACTACGACGAGGCGGTCGAGGACTACTCCGAGCTCTCGGTGCTGCCCACCAGGATCTTCCTGCACGGCCCCAAGCTGGGCGAGGAGGTCGAGGTCGAGATCGAGCGGGGCAAGAAGCTGCTGTTGTCGATCACCGCGATCGGCGAGCCGGACGACCGCGGCATGCGCCAGGCGATCTGTGCCGTGAACGGCCAGTTGCGCGCGGTGTGGGTGCGGGACGAGTCCGTCGCCACCACCGTGGCGACGGCCGAGCGCGCGAACCCGTCCATCCCCGGCCAGATCCCGGCGCCGTTCGCCGGGGTGGTGACCCTGGTGGTCGAACCGGGCGAGTCGATCCGGGTCGGCCAGCAGGTGGCGACCATCGAGGCCATGAAGATGGAGGCCGCGATCACCTCACCGGTGGCCGGGACCGTGACCCGCCTGGCGATCGGGCACGCCCAGGCCGTCGAGGGCGGCGACCTGCTGCTGGAGATCGAGTGACCTCGCCCGAGTTGGGGACGGTTCCTGACTCCGGCCACCTTCGACCTGGCCCGAGTTGGGGACGGTTCCTGACTCCGGCCACCTTCGACCGTTTCCGTTTGCCACAGCGCTTGGCCGGAGTCAGGAACCGTCCCCAACTCCGGCAACCGGCAACAGCGCTTGGCCGGAGTTAGGAACCGTCCCCAACTCCGGCAACCGGCAAAGGGTCTGGGCGCAGGAAGCGGCCTCAGACCAGGGCGCGGCCGAAGGTGAAGGCGCGGATCAACTGGACGATGCCCAGGGCGATCAGCGCGATCGCGGTCAGCAGGAAGAGCAGCTGGATGCCCCACAGCGGGCTGGTGAACAACGCGACGCCGGCCGCGATGCTGAGCACGCCGAAGAAGATCGCCCAGGCGCGCGAGGGAGCGTCCCCGCTCTGCAGCAGCGTGACGGCGCCCTCGATCACCCACATGATGCCGATGTAGATCCCCAGGAAGACGCCCAGCACCATCGCCGAGTCGGAGGGGTTCGACGAGACGACGATGCCGGCGATCAGCATCAGCAGGCCGAGCACGAGGTCGAGCACGCGGGCGCTGGTCTTCGTCCCCTTGGCGAACACGGCGATGGCGAGGTAGACGATGCCGGCGATGATCCAGTAGACCCCGAGCATCCACGCCATGGCGGAGGCCG
The DNA here is from genome assembly GCA_964435735.1 of uncultured Propionibacteriaceae bacterium. Taxonomy (GTDB): domain Bacteria; phylum Actinomycetota; class Actinomycetes; order Propionibacteriales; family Propionibacteriaceae; genus Propionicimonas. The sequence continues at coordinate 35,879 of CAYSZZ010000004.1, read as the reverse complement.
TCCGGCTGGGGGAGAAGGCCATCAGCAGACCGATCACCAGGGTGACCAGGCCGCCGATGCCGAAGGCGACCCGGATCGCGGTCACCGCCGACTTGCCGAGTTGGCGGCTGTCCAGAACGAAACCGGTGACGACCTGGGTGGGCTCTTGGGTCATGGCATGCCTTCCGATACTGGGAGGCCCCACGATACCGCTGACACCGGGGGCGCCGCCCCACCTGGTGCGGACCTGGCACCGGCGTGAGTCCGGTGGTCCGGAGCGAGCGCGGGCAGCGCGCGCACGATCGGCCGGTCGCCTACCTCTGGCCGCCGGGGCTCAGTACTGCGCAGGCGCCGGGTTGCGGTACTGGTCGTGACCGAAGCCGAGGATCAGCATCCCGATGACATTGAAGATGACCAGCATGACGACCGACCAGGCGGTGCTCTTTCCGAAGGCACTGCCGATCCGGATCAGCACCATGATGCCGAAGACGATGTTGACCAGCGGGATCAGGAACAGCAGGAACATCAGCGGGTTGTAGCCGGCGATCTTCACCATCGTGTAGACGTTGTAGATCGGGATGATCGCGGCCCAGCCCGGCTCACCCGCCTTGGCGAAGACCTTCCACAGAGCGACGACCTCGACCACGGCGATCGCCAGGAACAGCAGGTAGAGCGGGATCAGTGCGGCGAGGGTGGCTGCAACATCGGCGTCGGTCTGCATGGCTTCTCTCCTGTGGTCGGATTGAGATCGAGTTGCCTGGCAGCGTAGTGAGACGCGGGCCTTTTACAACCGATCCCGCTCCGTTCTCAACCAATGCTCAGGTGTCTCCCGGGCCGGCGGTGAGGCAGAGTGGGGGTATGCAGATCCCGGTCGCCTTCGTATTGCGGGGGAAGCGCTTCGATGCCGCTCGCCCGGCCGTGATGGGCGTCATGAACCGCACCCCCGACTCGTTCTACGCCCGGGCGCGGTTCGTCGAGCTGGACGATGCCCTGGTGGCGCTCGACCGGCTGGTGGCCGACGGCGCCGACCTGGTGGACGTCGGCGGCGTCCGGGCCGGGCAGGTCGGGGCCTGGGTCGACGCGGACGAGGAGGTCGAGCGGGTCCGGCCCTTCCTGCTGGCCGCGCGAGAGCGGCATCCCGAGGTGCTGCTGAGCCTGGACACCTGGCGGAGCGAGGTTGCGCTGGCCTGCGCCGATGCACGGATCGATCTGGTGAACGACACCTGGGCCGGCGCGGACCCGGAGCTGGTCTCGGTCGCCGCCGAACTCGGCGCCGGCTACGTGGTCTCCCACACCGGCGGGCTGCCGCCGCGGACCGACCCGGTGGCGGTCACCTATCCACCGGAGCCGGACGGCGTGGTGGCTGCGGTGCTCGACGGACTGCGTGCCGGCGCCGAGCGGGCCCTGGCGGCCGGACTGCCCACCGAACGGATCCTGATCGATCCCACCCTCGACTTCGGCAAGACCACTCGGCACTCGCTACGGGTGCTGCGGGCCACCTCCGAGGTGGTCGAACTCGGGTACCCGGTGCTGCAGTCGCTGTCTCGCAAGGATTTCGTCGGCGAGACCCTGGATCTGGCGATCGACGATCGCCTGGAAGGGACGCTCGCGGCCACCGCGATCGCCGGCTGGCTCGGGGCGACGGTGTTCCGTGCCCACGACGTCCGAGCCACCCGCCGGGTGGTGGACATGGTCGCCTCCATCCGTGGCGACCGCCCTCCGGCGAAGGCCGTCCGGGGCGAACCCTCCCCCTGACCCCGCCGCCGACCCTCCGTGGGCTCAGCCCCGCCCTCGTGGTCCACCGAGCGCTTGCCAAACCGTCGAGCGCTTGTCCCTGGGGCGTGGCGCTCGGCAGCAAGCGTGGCGGTCGGCGCAGAACGCGGATGGGTGTCACAGCCGGTCCGGCCTATGCTGCGGACGTGGACCTGAGGAACCTGCGCACCGACTATGACCATCCCGACTTCGCCGAGGCGGCCGACGCGCCGCTGGAGCAGTTCGAGCGATGGCTGGCGGAAGCCGCCAAGTCGGGCGTGAGCGACCCGAACGCCATGACCCTCGCCACGGTCGGGGCGGACGGGCGTCCGTCCACCCGGGTGGTGCTGCTGAAGTCGGTGGACGCGGCCGGACTGGTCTGGTTCACCAACTACAACTCCCGCAAGGGGCGTGAGCTGGCGGCCGATCCGTTCGCGGCGGTGCAGTTCCATTGGCCGGGACAGGACCGGGTGGTCCGGGTGGAGGGCCGGGTCGAGAAGACCAGCGCCCAGGAGTCGGACGAGTACTTCGAGCTGCGCCCGCTGGATTCCCGGATCGGCGCCTGGGCCTCCCCGCAGAGCGAGGTCATCGCCTCCCGTGCGGTGCTGCTGGCCAACGCTGCCGCCGCCTCGGCGAAGTACGGTCTGCGTCCGCCCCGTCCGGAGCATTGGGGTGGTTACCGCCTCGTGCCCGACTACTGGGAGTTCTGGCAGGGACGCAAATCCCGGCTGCATGACCGCATCCGCTATCGGCAGGCCGACGGTCGCTGGGTGAAGGAGCGGTTGGCGCCGTAGCGGGCGCCGGCTCCTTGGGATGCACTGCTCACCGTGCGGCAACGATGGTTGACGGTGAACGAGTCTCGACGAGGGGCGCGCCAGCGGTCCTCGGAACAGTCGAAACCCGTTGCCGACGGCAGGTGACCGGTGGTCTGGACAAGCTCGACCGTCGATGGTCAGTGTTTCCTAGAGGCCGGGTACCCCGAGCCCGCGGAGCCGGCGACGCAGGTGGCCGATGATGTCCAGCAGGGAGAAGTGGACGGCCCGCAGCCCGGCCTCGCGGGCGCCGGCGACGTTCTCGGCCATGTCATCGACGAACACCGCCGCGTCCGGTTCGATCCCCAGCGCCTCGACGATGTGGGTGAAGAAGGCGGGATCGGGCTTGGCGTAGCCGATCTGCCAGGAATGGAAGAGCGCGTCGAAGTGCTCGGCATAGGGCAGGTTCTCAAGCATGTAGCGTCCGCGAACCGGGTTCTGGTTGGTGCCCATCGCGGTGATGACGCCGGCGGCGCGGACGCGATCGACCAGCGCCAGCATGCGTTCGTCCACGTCGATGCGGCACCAGTGGGTGAGGATGTCGTCGACGGTGAGGTCGAGCCTGCGCTCGGCGAGGACCTGGGCGACCAGCGGTTCGAACTCGGTGCTGCCGTCGAGGCTGAGCCGCTCGACGCGACTGAGCGCCGGAAGCAGGCCAGGCCCGCCCATGCTCACCCAGCCCGCCAGCCAGCGCACCGACGGACTCTGGACCACGCCGTCGGCATCGAGGATCAGGGCCTTCACCGGGCGCGTCATCGCACCCCCCACGGCGACCGGGTGAGCCCCAGTTCCGCGAAGCCGCGAACCAGACCCGCCGCGGCCGGTCCGGGGATGATCGTCTGAGCGACCTCCCGCACTTCGGGCGGGGAGCCTTCGACGGCAACGCCGACGCCGGCGTACTCGATCATCTCGATGTCGTTGTGACCGTCTCCGATCGCGATGATGTCGGAGCGCCGCAGTCCCAGGTGGGCCTCGACGACCCGGACTCCGGTGGCCTTGTCGACGCCGAGCTGGTACAGCTCACCGGCCCGCCCGCCGATGCCCGTGACCGAGTTGGGCAGTGCGCCGACCCCCGGTCCGATCGACTCGGCGAGTTCCGTCACCGGTAGCGGCGAGTCGAGGACGGAGACCTTTCCGAAGGAGCATTCGCTCAGGTCGTCGGGGGTCTGCAGGGCGCCCAGGAGCTCCTCGGGCCCGGACTCCTCGTCGGCCGGCCACATGACCCCGGTGAAGATCTCGTGGATCCGTGCGGCGGCTCCGGGGGCGCTGAACAGCGCGTCCGGAGCCTCGAGCAGGAAGGTCGCCCGCTGGGCCGTCAGTACCGCGGCGGTGCGGCTGGCGAGCTCCGGTGGAAAGCGGATGTCGGACAGGACCCGTCCGCCGATCTCCACATAGCCGCCAGCCGCGCAGACCAGCCCGTCGAAGACGGACTCCCGAAAGCGGCGCGGCACCATCACCTTCGGCCGTCCGGTGCACAGAAAGACCCGGTGCCCCGCTGCCCGTGCGGCGTGCACGGCCTGGAGGTGTCCTTGTGGGATCCGCCCGTGGTCGGCAAAGGTTCCGTCGAAGTCGATGAACACGGTCTTCATAAGCACTCACGACGCTATCAGACGACGACCGCCGCACCGCGTCAGCGGTGCAAGGGAAGGAGTCTTGACGCGGGACGCGGCAGCGCACCGAGGAACAGACGATGACCGCCGCGCCGCTGACGCAGCGGGGCCGGAGTCCGGACCTGGGATCATGGCGGGATGCAGCACATCTCGGACGAGCAGCGCCGGGCCCGGATGGCCCGGCGGCACGGCGTCCATCCCGAGCACCGCTACCCGGACCCGCTCGCCGCGGCCCGCGCGATGACCGTCCTGCATGCGACGGAGCCGCCGACCGTCCATCTGTCACTGGCGGCCCGGGTCCACGACGTTTCCATCGCCGAGGTGGAGTCCGCGCTCTACGACGAGCGGATCCTGGTCAAGCAGCTGGCGATGCGCCGGACGTTGTTCGCCTTCCCGCGCGAGCTGCTGCCGGCGGCCTGGGGGAGTGCCTCGGCGCGGGTGGCAGCGACCGAGTTCCGGCGGATCGCCGCTGGTGTGGCCAAGTCCGGCCTGAGCGCTGATCCGGAGGGCTGGGTGGAGGCTGCCGCGCAGGTCGTTCTGGAGCAGTTCGTCGACGGTGCCGAGCTGGGCGCCGTCACGCTCCGATCGCTGGTTCCGGTGGCGGAGACGCGACTCACCTGGGGTTCTGGCAAGTGGGCGGCGGAACAGCCGCTCGGCCCGCATCTGCTGACCCTGCTGGGGGCCCGCGGCGCGATCGTCCGGGGACGCAACGGCGGCCACTGGCGGATCTCCAAGCCACGCTGGACGGCGATGGGCGACTGGCTCGGCGAGCTGCCGCCGGCCTGGGACGAGGCTGCCGGCTACGCCGAACTCGTCCGTCGCTGGTTGTGGACCTTCGGCCCGGGGACCGAGACCGACCTTGCCTGGTGGCTCGGCGCCACCAAGACGGGTGTCCGGCGCGCACTGGCGCAGGTGTCTGCCCAGCGGGTCTCGCTCGACTCCGGCGACGTCGGCTGGGTGTTGCCCGACGACGTCGAACCGGTGCCGGAGCCGCGACCGTGGGCCGCTCTGCTACCGACCCTGGACGCCACCACGATGGGCTGGAAGCAGCGTGACTTCTATCTCGATCCGGCTGACGTGCCCTACCTGTTCGACAGCGTCGGCAACGCCGGGCCCACCGCCTGGTGGAACGGCCGGATCGTGGGTTGCTGGGTGCAGGAGCCGGACGGCCGGGTACGCGTGGTGCTGCGCCACGACCCGGGACGCGAGGCCCGCGCGGCGCTCGATCACGAGGCCGTCCGGCTCACCGCCTGGTTCGGTGGCGAGGTGGTCACCTCGGTCTTCGGTCCGCGGCAATCGCGCGGCGAGCGCCTGGCGTAGCCCGCGGCGCAGGTCCGGTGAGGCTTCAGCTCACGGTTCAGGGGTGCACTGATCAACGTGCTGCAGCGATGGTTGAGCTAGGCGAACGAGTCTCGATGAGGGGCGCGTCAGCGGTCCTCGGAACAGTCCAAGCTCGTTGCCGCCGGTAGGTGGTTGGTGGTCTGGACAGGCTCGGCCGTCGACAATCAGCGCTTTCCTGGGGCTTGCAGGGAACGCCGGAAGAGCAGGTAGGCGCCCACGATGATGGCCAGGACGGCGCCTGCGGAGCTCAGGTACGGCACCGTCATCCGGTCCCCGGCCGCCTCGGGGCGGATCAGTGTGACTGCGGACACACCCAGGGAGAGGAGCATCGGTATCAGAAGCAGCCAGGCGATGGCATCCCGAACCCGGTGACGACGCGGTCGGCTCACCGGATCGGTGAGTTCGGCCGGCCGGGGCTCCACCAGTTCGATCTCGGCGGTAGCGGGATCGACCCCGATCGCCTCGAGTTCGGGATCCGGCGCGAACCGCATCGGCCTGCGGGCCGGTATCGGGCCCATTGGCTGCTGATCGAACAGTGACATCGTCCTGCCCCCTGACGGGTGGTGATCTCCGTTTCCACGCTACACCGCTGCCGGGATCCCCACTCGTCGGGAGCTCCGACTGCGGTCAGCGCAGTGGCGCGAGCGCCTCGCTCAGCTTGACGATCTCGCTCAACTGCGACCCCAGCACCAGCCGCTGCTGTTCGTTCGGCTCGAACGTCCCCTCGTCGCTCACCTGACGCTGCGGGAAGTTGATCTCGACGTTGCCCTTGGTGAGCACCAGCCCCAGCGCGGTGACGACGACCCGGAGCGCCACCTGGGCACGGGTTCCGCCGGAGTTGCCGCCCCAGTTCACGAAGCCGACCGGCTTGCGGTTCCATTCGCTGTGCAGGTAGTCGATGGCGTTCTTGATCGGCGCGGAGTAGCTGTAGTTGTACTCCGGAAACAGGAAGATGAAGCCGTCCGCGGCCGCGACCCGCTCGCTCCACGCGATGGTGTGCGCGTGGGTGTACTTCTTCAGCCTGGGGTGGTTCGGCTCGTCCATCAGGGGCAGTTGCAGCTGGGCGAGGTCGGCGTAGTCGACGCTGAAGCGGCCATCCGTTTCGGCTGCGCTCTTCACCCACTCGCCGATCGGGGCGCCGATGCGTCCCTCACGAATACTGCCGTTGACGATAAGAAGGTTGGTCACGAAGAGCTCCACAGCATGAGTAGTTGATTATAAAACTACTTTAGTCGGCTCTCGACCACCGGTGACCCGGCATTCATCAGGTGATCACTTTCGGCATCATCGATCGCATCGCAGATCACCGGGCGGCTCGGTACCGACGTAGGCCCGCCACTCGTCGGGGACGAGGTCCCGCCCGGCGAGGTCGCATGCCGCCGTGCGCCAGCCTTCGCGGGTGAGATCGAGGCGGCGGATGGTCGCGGCCCGTCCGCCCATCGGCTGAACCGCGGTCAGCAGGGCGGAGCCGTCGGCGGTGAATGACGACACCGCGAACCGGTCGCTCTCGACCGGGACGCCGATGCGGCCGAAGACGGACCCTCGTCCGTCGAGGGCCACCAGCGACATGGTGCCGGTCTGCCCGCCGGTCACCACGATCTGGCCGTCGGGGCTCAGCACCGGCGCCGGAATCGGCTCGACCGCCGCGGGGCGCGGTGTGACGAGCTCGCCGGTGGCGCGATCGACGATCCACGCCGTGCCGTCCACGAACACATGCAGGTCGGATCCACTGTCGTAGGCCGCGCCGTCGACCGCGCCGCTGTAGATCAGTTGTCCGGTGGCGAGGTCGAGGTAGCCGGCGGTCGTGCTGAACACGACGAACGCGGTCGATCCGTCCGGGGCGATGCCGAAGGCGAACGGCGCCGAGGTGTCCCACACCTCCCGGAGTGCGACCGTCGAGGTCGTCACCGTGTGGGAGGTGAGGTCGACCAGCTGCACCAGACCGCCCTCGTCGAGGACGGTCGCGCTCGCCTCGCCGTCGCTCCGGATCGCGAGTGCCGCGTACGCGCCGCTGCCGAGGTCGAGGGGCACGGTCGCGTCGACGACGGAGAACCCGGCGCCGGAGAGAACGCGCAGTTCATGCCCGTCGCGGGAGTAGGCGATGAGGCGGTCGTCGCCGATCCACTCGGCGCCGGAGTAGCCGCCGTCCGGATCCTCGAGTCGCACCGTCGCACCGGTGGCCACCTCGGTGACGTAGGTGTCGTTGCCCGAGATGTCGGTGGTCAGGACGCGGGTGCCGTCCGGACTCACGCGCAGCAGGGGCGGTCCGCAGGCACGACAGGGTTCGGCCACGGGGGCTTCGGCCTCGGTGACGATGCGGCCCGCCTGGCGCAGATCCCAGAGCAGCGCGAACTCCCCCGATCCGCTGGCCAGGTGGTCACCCGCGAACGACAGCGTCGACGGCGTGGCCCTGCCGGCGCCGTCCAGTACCAGGGGCTGCTCGGGAAGAGCGGTGGGGTCGCGGGCCTCGGCGACGTAGATGGCGCCGTCGACCAGCATGGCCAGATGCGTGCCGTGTTCGTTGAGTTCGAGGTCCAGGGGTGCGCTGACCTGGCTGGTCGCCACCAGGTCGGGTGGATCGCCGTCCACCGAGCCGCCGCCCGAAACCGATCCCTGGGCGTACCACAGCGAGTAGTTCACCCCCGCGACGGTCTGCCCGGCCAGGACCCGGCCGTCCGCCGAGACCGCGCTGCCGCCGAGGGACATCGGGATGGCGTGCCAGCCCGAGTCGATGATCGCGAGTCCGTTCAGGGCCACGCGTGCCCACTCGCCCGTGGGATCCAGCACCGTGAGCTCGTCGGCGGCCCACCCCACCTGTCCGCCCCGGGGGATCGTTCCGAGGCCGGCATAGCCGCCGCCGACCACCTCGAAGACCGCCGTCGCGGTGTTCGGATTGCTGACCGCGATGTGGCGTCCGTCCGGAGACACCGACACCGCTGTCGGGATCGAGCCGTCCCAGCCGGCGCCGTCGAGGTCGAGCTCCACGCGACGGCCGGCGAGCCGCACCGCCGCTTGCGTCCCGGCGACCCCCGCGATGGTCCGATGGTCGGTCGACATCGCGACCGCGATCACCCGGTCGGGAAAAGTGAGCACGACCTCGGAGGGTCCGCCACGCTGCCACAGTTCGACCTCACCGGCGGCATCCCCGGTCAGCACGTCGCCGCCGGCCGTCACCGCCGTCGCAGTCACGGTCGCCCCCACGGGCAGGGCGCGGGCCAGCGCGGGGCTCGCGGTCGCGAGCTGGAACAGGGCCGCCCGGGTCTGGGCGTCGTCGCTCAGCCGGTTGGCCTCCACGACGAGCAGGGAGGCGGTCTGCAGGTCGGTCCTGCTGAGGGTGATGGCCTGCGCGGCGAGCTGGCGGGCGAGCGCGATGCGGGCCTGTTCGGCGGCCGCGTTGCCGTTGTTGACGGCGAAGACGGTGGCGATGAGGCTCGCCACGAGCAGCAGCGAGAGCGCGATCACCCCACTGCGCAGCAGCCGCAACGCGCGGCGACGCTCCCGGACGTTCTCGCCCACGAGCTCGTCGCGCTCCTGACCCCGGATAGCGGCCGCGAGATCGGCGACGCGTTCGGGGAAGCGGGGGTCGGCGTCCCGCAGGCTGCCGTCGAGTTCGAACCAGCTCAGGTCGACCCAGCGGGGCTCCTCGCCGAAGGCCTTCGACAGCGCCGGGTTGACCGCGGTCGCCCGGTCCCAGTCGAAGTCGCCGGCCGCGGCGTCCCACAGGATCTCGCCCTCGTCGAGCACCAGGAGGATGCGATCGGAACTCTTGTGTTCCAGCCACCAGGAGACCTCGGTGGTGACGTACTGCGAGGCGGCGGATTTCGGGCTGCACAGCAGGATGAACCAGCCCGCCTCGGTCAGCCCGCGTTCGATGTTCGACCACAGGCCGGTGTTGGCCGCCATCGATGCGTCGTCGAGGAAGACCCGCGAGGAGCGCAGCTTGTACCAGGGCTTGGCGAAACGCTCGATGCCGTTGCGCAGCGCCACCGCCAGGGTGCTCGACGCCTGGCGCGAGTACGAGATGAAGGCGTCGAACCCGGCTGCCACGAGGCGAGACTAGCGGCGCCTGGTTCTCCGCGGCGGGCTGCTCATCTCCCGCCGCCACCTCTCCCGCAGAAACCAGGTGAATCGGGACCGCTGCCCGTCATATCCAGTCGGTGGCGCCGGATTGCCCGGATTCTGCGGGTCGCCGGGCCGCGATCAGCTCGCGGTGGCGTACCGGCCGGAGCGGGCGGCGCGCTCGCGGGCCTTGGCCGCCTCAGCCTCGCGGTTCTTCGGCGGCGCGGTGGTGACGAGGTCGTCCAGCAGGTGCTGGGTGAGGTGCGCGATTCCGGAGACCGCGCGGTCGAAGGCCGCCTGGTTGGCCTTGGACGGCTTGGTGGTCCCGGCGATCTTGCGGACGTACTGCAGCGCCGCGGCATGCACCTCGTCCGAGGTGGCCGCCGGCTCGAAGTTGTGCAGGGCGTGGATATTGCGACACATGACTCGACCTTACGTTCACGCGTCCCTGCCGCCTACCCCCGGGGCCTGCCGGTTCAGACCCGAGCCGCCCGGCACCCCACGGTCGATCGATGGTTGATCGGCGACCCTTCGCTCCGAGTCTGTGCACCGAGTTCAGTGCACAAACTCGGAGTCAAGGGCGTCTGGGGGCCGATCAGCGTTGAGGGTCGGGATCCAGGCGTGCCAGCAGGGCCGCGCTGACCCTGGGCCAGTCGGAGGCGATCACGCTGAACACCACCGTGTCGCGGAAACTGCCGTCCTCGCGGCGGCTGTGCCGACGGAGCACGCCCTCGCGGGTGGCGCCGAGGCGTTCGATCGCGGCCGCCGATCGCGCGTTGAGCGCATCGGTCTGGATCTTCACCCGGCCGAAGCCGAGATCGTCGAAGCAGTGACCCAGCAGCAGGAGCTTGGTCTCCGGGTTCACCATCGAACCCCACACCCGCGGCCGGTAGAGCGTCCAGCCCAGGTGAACCCGCTCGTGAGCGAGCACCGCCTCACCGAGAGAGGTGGTGCCCACCACCTCACCGGCCGGGCCGAGCGGCGAGTCGGCCTGCAGCCGCACGACGAAGACCACCCGTCCCTGACCTCTGCCGTCACAGGGTGGGGCGTCGAGGTACTGCTCGTGTGCGGCGGCCAGCGCCTGGTCCGCGGTCTCCGGACGCCGCCGCATCACGTAGCCGGACTCGTAGACGGCCGGCTCCAGCAGGATCTCCGCCAGGGCGGGCAGATCGTCCGCCGTCACTGGATCGAGTCGCACGAAGCGTCCGGTCAGGGAGGTCGCAGTGGGCAGCTTCACCATGCCGGCCATCCTCCCATCTGCACGTCAGGGCTCCGCGGGGATACCGCGGGAGTGGTCCGGGCCTGAGCTCGGCGCCCCGGACGAATCGGCCGCGGAAGTGCGGGTGATGGTCGCGGGGAGGACCGAGGCCACGAGCGAGCGGACCGCCCGGCGGCACGTCGGTCGGGCTGGAGATCAGCGGTCGGAGCGCCTGCTCAGCGGCGCACCAGGCCGGTCTCGTAGGCGATCAGCACCAGCCCCACGCGATCGCGGGCCTCGAGCTTGGCCAGCAGCCGGCCGATGTGGGTCTTGACGGTGCCCTCGGCCATGTAGAGCTTGCTGGCGATCTCGGAGTTGGTCGCGCCGGCGGCGATCTCCACCAGCACCTCGCGCTCCCGGTCGGTCAGCACCTCCAGCCGGGGGTCGTTGCCCTCGGGGTTGGCAGGCAGGGTGGGGATCACGTGGTCCAGCAGCCGGCGGGTGGCGGACGGCGCCATCACCGCCTCACCGGCGGCCACCGAGCGGATCGCGTTCAGCAGGTCGACCGGCTTGGCGTCCTTGAGCATGAAGCCGCTGGCACCGGCCTTCAGCGCGCTGAACACGTACTCGTCCAGGTCGAAGGTGGTCAGCACCAGCACCCGCGCCAGATCCCGGGCGATGATCTGGCGGGTGGCCTCGACACCGTCCATCACCGGCATCCGGATGTCCATCAGCACCACATCGGACTGGGTGGCCATCAGCTGCTGAAGGGCGGCCAGGCCGTCGGCGGCCTCCCCGACCACCACCAGGTCGTCCTCGGCCTCGATCAGCATCCGGAAGCCGCTGCGCACCAGCTCCTGGTCGTCGGCGAGGAAGACGCGGATCGGGTTCATCGGACTCCTTCGATGGGCGGATCAGCGGGTCAACGGCAGGACGGCGGTGACCTGGAAGCCCCCGCTGGGCCGGGGACGGGCGACCATCCGTCCGCCCATCGAGGTGACCCGCTCGGTCATCCCGCGCAGGCCGTGCCCGGGTTCGGTGGGTTGCTCGCCGCTGGGGCTGCCGTTGTCCAGCACGTCCACGATGATCTCGCGGGGAGCGTAGGTCAGGGTGACCGACGCGCGCGCGTCCGCCCCGGCATGTTTGAGGACGTTGGTCAGCGCCTCCTGCACCACCCGGTAGACGGTGAGCTCCAATGCGGCCGAGACGCGGGGCGGCTGTCCGTTCACGGTGAGCTGGAAGCGGTCGCTGGCCCGGTGCACCAGTTCCGGGATGTCCTCCAACCGGGGAGCGGGGGCGAAGTCGGCGTCGCCCGGGTCGTCCCGCAGCACCCCAAGGATGCGGCGCATCTCGACCAGCGCCTCGCGTCCGGTGTCGGCGATCGTGGTGAGTGCCTGGGTGGCGGCTTCCGGCTTCTTGGCCGCCAGTGCCCGGCCGCCCTCGGCCTGGACGATCATCACCGACAGCGAATGGGCCACGATGTCGTGCAACTCGCGTGCGATCTGGGTGCGGGCCCGCGATTCGGCCAGTCGTGCCTGCTGGTCGCGCTCGGTGATCAGTGCCCGGTAGCGCTCCTCGGCGCTTGCCACCAGGTGGGCATGCGCGGTCGACTCCTCCCGCGCCCGGCGTCCGATCGCGTACGGGGTGACCACCAGACCCATGCAGACGAACCAGGCCAGGGAGAGCCAGACCAGCTCCCGCAGGCTGAGGTGCCCCAGCTCCGGCGCCACCCAGCGCCAGGGCCCCAGCACCGCCCCGATCGCCCCGATCACCACCACGCTGCGAGCGGGGTGACCGGGAACCCAGCGGGCCACGGAATAGGCCACGATCGGGATCGACACCAGCGAGGGCAACGGCAGCGGCGAAACCAGGAACTGCAGGAAGGCAGCCAGAGACACCAGCGCCATCGTGATCAGCGGCGAGTGACGCCGCAGCACCAGGGGCAGCACCAGCAGGCCGGAACTGATCAGTGCCGACGTCGAGACCGAGCCGGTGGTCAGGGAGGTCGGGATCGTGAGCAGCGCGAGGCCGGTCGCCATAGCCGCGTCGATCGCCCAGTCGTGGCGGGTCGCGCCGGGCGGAAACAGCAGGTCGCGCATTTCCATCGCGTTCAGCCTAGAGCCAGCGGCCAATCCTGCCGCCGCGCCGCCACCGGATTCCACGCCGGGTTGTGAACCAGAACCAGCTCTGGATGGCCGATCCGGGCGCCGCGCCCGCGCGCGACGGCGGTCTGGCGGGGGGAGTTGTCCGGGAGACCGGCTGAACCTTCACCCGGGGGCAACCTCAGTTGTCCCGGCCCCCTACGCTGGAGAAGAATCCAGGGAGGTGGACAGCAGCACATGCCAACGCATAGCCGACGTTCGCCGACCGGCAACTCCGCCTCGCTGGGCCTGCTCGCAGTCGTGCTGGTGGTGGCCTTCGGGACGGTGACCGCGGTCTCCCTGTATCTCTCCCGGGTCAGCTCCACCGTGGAGTCGATGGCCCGTGCCGAACCGGTCGGCGGCTACGACGGACGTCCGCAGAAGGCCACCGCCGCGCTCGCGACCGAGAACCCGGCGCTGGACTTCCTGGTCCTGGTGACGGACGAGCGCGGTGAGCTTCTTTCCGCTCATGTCGCGCATCTGTCGGCCTCCCGCCGGGATCTGACCATCGTCGGCCTGCCCTCCGATCTGCTGGTGCCCTACGGTCCCGGCCAGCAGCAACGCCCTCTGGCCTCCTACTACGCCGAGGCTCCCGGCGCTCTCGTGCAGCAGGTGGAGCTGCTGCTCGGCGTCCCGACCGATCATCAGGTGCGGATCGGTCTGGAGGGCTTCTCCGGGGTGGTGGATGCCCTCGGCGGGCTGGACGGCTGGGACGGGCACCCCGCCGACGGACGCGATCTGCTGCGCTACGTCGCCGAGAGCGAGGACGGCCCCACCCGGGTCTCCCGGGTGTCCGAGATCGTTCGCTCCACCATGCAGGAGCTGGGCATGATGCACGCGATGACCAACCCGGGCCAGTTCGACCGGGTGCTGCGCGCCCTGGAGGAATGCACGCTGGTCGACTCGGACCTGACCGTGTCCGAGTTCGAGTCCACCCTGCTGGAATCCAGCGTGCGCGCCGACGAGATCCGCGCGGTGACGCTGGCCACGACGGTCTCCGAGTCGGGACGCCGGGCCGTCCCGCATCACCTCGCCAAGCTGCGCAAGGCACTGCAGGACGACACTGTCGACGCCCTGGGGGAGCCGATCGCCGCCCTCGCGCCGCGCTGAGCCGGGGCTGCGAGGGCTTCGGCCACGAGCCGGCTCCGGCGGGTGGCTAGGCTGAAGCCATGAAGAAGCTGCTGATCGTAACCGCCGCGCTCGCCGTCGTCGGGCATTTCGCGTGGCGCTGGTGGCTGCAGACCAACGCTGCCAACGCGCGGGCCTGGGCCGAGGGCACCGATCGGGTCAGTTGAGGGAGTCGAATTCCCGGTCCGGCCGGCGCAACAGGGTGGCCAAGGCCTGGCCCAGCGCTTCGGCCTGATCCTCGGGATCGGCCAGGGTCGAGAGTTTTCCGGCCAGCTCGGGGGACTCCCCCTGTGCCCACAACAGCACGTCATAGATCTCGAAGCTGATCTCGACCACGTCCTGGTCCTCGACGGCGATCAGCAGTTGCAGCGCGGCGGGCGGCCAGTTGCTGCCGTAGCTGGCATCGATGTCGGTCCAGGGATAGTGGTGGACGAAGTTCTCCGGCTCGGCCTCGAAGCGGATCTGCCAGACGCCCTCGTCATCCGGCGAGGACGACTCGAACTCGAGCCCGAACGGCGCCAACTCGTCGGCGAGAAGATCGAGGTAGTCGTCCGGCAACGTCATGGCGACAACGCTAGCCCAGCGAACCGCCCGCGGCGAGCCGCATCAGGTCGGAGTCGAAGTCGATTCCGGCATCGTTGGTGCCGCCGAACTCATGCTGATAGCTGTTCCAGGATTCCTCCCGCACCGCGGTGGCGAGGTCGGCCTCCAGCAGCAGCACCAGCTCGACCGCGGCCCGGTCGATCCGCTTGCTGAGGGCCGGATCGCCCCAGTCCTCCGGTGCCGCGAACAGGGACGTGGGGGTGGTCAGCGTCCGTAGGAAGGCGAACAGCGAACGCAACTGCTCATCCACCACCAGCGCGTGCCGAGAAGTGCCGGCGGTCGCCGCCAGCACCACCGGCTTGGCGATCAGCAGGTCGTTCTCCAGCACCTGGAAGAAGGACGTGAGCAGCCCGCTCGGCCCGGCCTTGTAGACCGGCGTGCTCACGACCAGGCCGTCCGCGGCCGCCAGGGCGGCGATCGCCTCGGTCAGCTTCGGGCCGACCAGCTGCGAGGTGATGGCGGTGGCGATCTCGGCCGCGAGCGGACGAAGCTCGATCACGCTGGTGCTCACCGTATGCCCGCGCTGGGACGCGCGCCGGGTCACGGTGGAGGCGACCCGGTCGGCCAGCAGCCGGGTGGACGAGGGGTCGGACGCGCCGGCGCTGACGATCGCAAGCCGGAAGGCTCGAGAGGTCATGGCCTGGGCTTCTTTCGGGAGAGTGTCGGGTGAGGATGCCTCGGGTTCGAGCCGAGTCGGTTCCGGGCGTCGGGGGTTGTCAGGCAAGGTTCGCCTGCTTGGTCGAGGAGATCAGCTTGCCGGCCAGGGTCCGGAGCTGTTCCAGTTCGGAGGGGGTCAGCACGGCCATCGCCCGAGCGACGGATCGGGCGTGGCGGCGTCCCACCTTCTTCTGACAGGCGGCGCCTGCCGAGGTCAGGGCGACTCGTACCGAGCGGCCGTCCGCCGGGTCCGCGGAGCGCTCGACCAGGTCGCGCTCCGCCAGCCGGTCGACCAGCCGGGAGAGCCCCGGCTGGCTGAGCAGCACGTGCTGGCCGAGCTCCCCCATGCGCACCGGCCCGGGGCACTTCGACAGCGTGTAGAGCACGTCGTACTCACGCATGCTGAGATCCTCCCAGTCGTCGTCGGCGAATTGACGCAGCAGCCGGGTGTGGGCGGTCATCAACGCCTCCCAGGCCTCGTTGGCCGGCCGATCGGACATCACAACTGCGGGTAGCTCGCCTGCAGCGCGGCGTCGCTGTCCTGGTAGGGCGACTGGCCGGTGACGTTGTCGCCCCGGTTGGCGTTGGGACGCGGTTGGCGCGGCTCCGCGTCCCCGTACTTCGCCTTCACCAGGGAGGCATGCGTGGGTGCGTCCGGGACGCCGGGTTCCCGCTTCGCGGCCAGTTCGCGACGAAGCACGGGGACCACCTCGCCGCCGAGCAGGTCGAGCTGCTTGAGCACCATCGGCAGCGGCAGCCCGGCATGGTCGACCAGGAACAGCTGCCGCTGGTAGTCACCGAAGTACTCCCGGAAGGTGAGGGTCTTCTCGATCACCTCCTGCGGCGAGCCGACGCTCAGCGGGGTGAGGTCGCTGAACTCCTCCAGGCTCGGGCCGTTGCCGTAGACCGGCGCCTCGTCGAAGTAGGGACGGAACTCGGCCTTCGCGTCCTGGGAGCGAGCGGCGATGTAGGCCTGGCCGCCCAGCCCCACGATCGCCTGCTGCTTCGTCCCGTGCCCGTAGTGTTCGAACCGCTGCCGGTAGAAGTTGATCAGCCGGATGTAGTGCTCCTTGGGCCAGAAGATGTTGTTGGCGAAGAAGCCGTCGCCGTAGTAGGCGGCCTGTTCGGCGATCTCCGGCGTACGGATCGAACCGTGCCAGACGAATGGCGGGACGTCGTCCAGGGGCCGGGGGGTGGAGGTGAAGCCCTGCAGCGGGGTGCGGAACTTGCCTTCGGCGTCGACCACGTCCTCCCGCCACAGCCGGTGCAGCAGGTTGTAGTTCTCCAGCGCCAGCGGCAGTCCCTGGCGGATGTCCTGGCCGAACCACGGGTAGACCGGCGCGGTGTTGCCGCGGCCGAGCATCAGGTCCATCCGTCCGTTGCTGAGGTGCTGCAGCATCGCGTACTCCTCCGCGATCCGCACCGGGTCGTTGGTGGTGATCAGCGTGGTCGCGGTGGAGAGGATCAGCCGCTCGGTCTGCGCCGCGATGAAGGAGAGCAGAGTGGTGGGCGAGGACGAGAAGAAGGGCGGGTTGTGATGCTCGCCGATCGCGAAGACGTCCAGCCCGACCTCCTCGGCGTGCTTGGCGATGGTGACCACCGCCTGGATCCGTTCCGCCTCGCTGGGCGTGGTACCCGAGATCGGATCGCGCGTGATGTCGCTCACCGAGAAGATCCCGAACTGCATGACTACTCCTGAGATATATGCGTGTGCATGTATCCCAACCGCGGCCGCGCCGGGTTTGTTCCCGGTGCGCCAGGGGTGTTCCGATCCTCCGGGCCGGCCGTCGAGCAGGCGCTCGGCCGGGCCCGCACCCGGCGTGACCGGGTACCACTCCGGTTCGTGAGGGGCGGCCAGGAAGCCACCGGGCTGCGGGGGCCGGGAACCCTTCGACGGTCCCGGCTCAGCGCAGAGCGGGGTAGGCGACTTCCGCCAGGGCCGGGCTGTCCAGGGTGCCGGCCAGTACCTCGTCGGGGGTGATGGCGTACGCCTGGCCACCTGCGGCGAGCACGTCGATCGCGATCCGCGCCAGGGTGTCGTAGCCCCACTGGTCGGGCTCGAACCGGCCGGTGCGGCGATCGAGGTGGCCGTAGCGGGCGACGGTCGAGTCATAGACGAAGCTGCGGACGCGGCCCGCCGCGGCGGCCACCGCGATCTCGGTCAGATCCGTGCTGGGGTAGCCGTCGGCGTGCTCGGCCCGCAGCAGGGCCAGCTTTGCGCTGAGTTCCTGCTGGACGAGCCGGCGCCCGTGCCGGCGCAACTCCCGTCCGATCCGGCCGGGAGTGAGGCCGTCGGCATCCCCCATCACGATCTCCACCGGACGGCCCAGGCCGGCTTCCTCCGCCACCGCTGACCGCCGGCCGACGAAGACGTCGTCATCGGGGAACAGCACCACCAGGCCGGAACGCTGCGGATCGAGCACCGCCAGTCGTCTCCGCACCCTGACGAGCACCCGTTGCGGGAGATCCCGCCGCGAGCGGAGGTAGGCCGATCCCCCGGCGATCCGCCGGAAGGTATGGCGGAGCATCGCCAGGGGATCTGCGGCGGCGGCAGCGGAATCGCGCGCGTTCCCCGCGAGCAGTCGTGCCGGTTCGGCGCCGGTGGCCTCCCAGAGCCCCCAGTCGTGCTCGGTGAGCGTGACCCCGTAGACGTGGCGCGCCATCGTGGTCGCGCGCAGCAGTGGTCCCAGGTCGAAGTAGTCCCCGACTCGAACGGCCGGCTCGATGCGATCCGGCAGCAGGAACCCGGTCGCCGACTCGGCGGTGAGGAAGAGCGCGACCGACTGCCCCTCGTCCCGTACCCCCTTCAACAGCCTCGTGAACTGCCGGCGGATCGCCCAGTGGATGTCGTGGTTGACGCCACGTCCGACCAGCCGGTGCACCGCGGTGGTCATCGCCTCGTCGAGCGTCTCCTTCAGCCGTCGGCGTCCGGTGAACGGCGCGGGTGCGGGGACCGGCTGGTAGATCGTGACGCTGTCGCGCCCGCCCGCGGTGAGCCGGACGAGATCGTCCACGCTCGGCCTGCCCCTGATCACCCGGCGAAGACTACTTGCCGCGAGATCCCCGGCGGGACCTAGTCCCGCAGCCGGTGCGCGCGGAACAGGACCCCGGCCTCGGCCCCGAGCGGCTTGCCCTGTTCGGCGAGGATGCCCGGGATGAAGTCGGCGGGCGCCGGATGCCACGGCAGATCGGCCAGGTAGGCGGCGTGGGCCTCCAGCGACGCCACCGCTTTGGCGACCGACGCCGGCGAGACGGGGACCCCGTGGGTGGGCCGGCTGTCACCCGAGACCAGGAGCCAGGTGGCTCCCCACTTGGGCAGGTGCTCGTCAGTGGCGAGTTCGGGGAAGACCCAGGTGTTGTCGGCATCGCGCACCGCGTCCAGGGTGGCCAGCCCGGCTGCCCGGTGGTCGGCCTGGTTGAGGCCCCAGCCCGGTTCGATCTCCCAGGATCCGGTGATCACCACATCGGGACGGAACTGCCTGATCGCTCGCGCGATGTCGCGCCGCAGATCGAGCGAGTAGACCAGCATGCCGTCCGGATGATTCAGGATCGTCAGGTCTGTGACGCCCACCACGGCGCAGGCCGCCCGCTGCTCCGCGGCGCGCAACGGTCCCACCTCGGCGGGCGGGCGCTGCATGCCTGCTTCCCCGGAGGTCAGCAGCAGGTAGGCCACCTCGACACCGCGAGCCGTCCATTCCGCCACCGCCGCGGAGGTGCCGTATTCCACGTCGTCCGGGTGGGCGACCACGCAGAGCACGCGACGGAACTCCTGGTCGGGCAGGATCTCAGGGCCGGCTGTCTCCATGACCAGAGCCTACGCCGCGCCCGCGCGACCGCCGAGGGTGTCGCTCTCGCGCCCGTCGTTCCCGCCGCACGAACGCAACTGCCGAAGCGGTCGCTGTCGAGCCCGGATGCCGGCTCGTGACGACCCTTTCGGCGGTCGGGCCGCATCGGCGAATCGGCCTGGCCGGAGAGAACCGGATCAGCCGTCCGGCCGCGTCACGACCGGGCGCGCTCGCAGACCCAGTCGTGGGGCATGCCGCCCATGCCGATGAAGAGATCCAGCTGATCGGCCTGATCGGGCCGCAGGTCGGTATCGGCGTGCGGGTAGATCACCGGCTCCTCCTTGGCGTTGTGCCGATCGAGCAGTCCCAGCATCTCCTCGACCACCGTGACGGCCGCCTGTGGATCGCCGGAATCCAGGGCCGCGGATGTCTGATCCATCAGGCGCCATATCTGCCCGTGTTCGGTCAGCATCACCTGGATCGGCAGTTCCAGACCGGCCGCCCGCACCGGCGGGAAGAGGTAGACCTCTTCGAGGTAGATGTGGCGGCGCAGCGCGGCCAGGCCGGTGCGCAGCACGTCGCCGGCGCCGGCCGGGTCGTCGAGGAATGCCTCCAGGCAGCCGTCGATGTCGCGGTGTTCGCGCTCCAGGGCCGCCGCGATCGTCACGGCAGCAACTCCTCCGCCTCGACGGTCACCTTCGCGCCGGCGAACAACCTCGAGACCGGGCAGAGCTTGGCCGCCTCGTCCACCGCGGCCCGGAAGCTGGTGACGTCGAGACCGTCGACCCGCGCCTTCACGCTCAGCTTGGAGGTGGTGATGGTCGGCACGCCGTCGACCTCGTCCAGGGTGACGGTGGCGGAGACGGTGAGCTCAGTGGGCTCCACGCCGCGTTCGCCCAGCTTCAGCGTCAGCGCCATGGAGAAGCAGGACGAATGGGCAGCGGCCAGCAACTCCTCAGGACTGGTCCTGCCGCCGGGTGCCGCGGTGCGTGAGACCCAGGTGACCGCCTGCCCGTCGAGAACGCCACTGCTGGTGGAGTGGAGGGTTCCGGCTCCCCCGGGCAGCGAACCGGTCCAGGTGGTTTCGGCGGTGCGATCCGCGATGCTCATGGTGATTCTCCTTCGCTCAGATTTGATTGTGCACAATCTAACTGTACACAACTAATGCGCTAAGCTGAAGCCCGGGAGATGCTCGACAGGTGTGCGCCTGTGCTCACTCCGGCGTGGGCCGGAAGCTCAGGCGGCGGGATCGCGCGGGCTCGCCGGGATGACGATCAGGGAGCCGAGCAGCGGTTCCTCAGGGGGTGGCGATGGGACGGACCGCAGTTGAACAGCCGGCCAGGGTCGACGATCAGCTCTGCTTCGCGCTGTACTCCGCGTCCAAGGCGTTGACCGCGGCCTATCGCCAGGCGCTGGGCGAGCTGGGCCTGACCTACCCCCAGTACCTGACAATGCTCGCCGTCTGGGAGTCGGACGGACGAACCGTCGCCGAACTCGGCCGGGCGATCGAACTGGATTCGGGAACGCTTTCCCCGCTGTTGCGCCGGCTGGAGACCGCCGGTCTGCTGCGCCGCGAGCGCAGCACGGTCGACGAGCGGGTGGTGCGGGTGTTCGTCACCCGGCTGGGACGCGAGCTGGAACCCCGCGCTGCCGTCGCCCGCGCCCGGGTGGAGGCGGCCACCGGGTTCAGCGCGGCGGAGTTCGTCCAGCTCCGCACCATGCTGCACCGGCTGCGCGAGACCGTCGTCGCCGCCCACCCGCACCTGTAGCAGGCTCGGGCGGTCTCCCGGTCGGGCCGCGTCCAGGACCGGGCCAGCTGGCAGCACACGATCGCCGGCCCTAGGCTCTGCCCAACATCTCCAGGACGGGGGCTATCGATGGTGACTACCGGCTGGCGCCGCCGGCTCGCGATGGTGGCGCTGGTGACCGCGCTGATCGACCTTGTCGCGTTCGTGGCGCTACACATCGCCCAACCCGAGGTGAACCTCCTGCGCGAACCGACCAGCGCCTATGTGCACGGTGCCCTGGGGTTCGCCTCGGCTGTGGCCAGCATCGCGGTCGGAATCGGCGCGGTGGCGCTCGCCGTCGCGGTCTGGGGCCTCGCATCGGCGATCCCCGCCAGGGTCGGGGCCGGACTGTTGTTGCTCTTCGGCCTCGCGAAGCTCGTCCAGGGCTTCTTCCCGATCGATGCCCCTGGCGAGTCGACCGCTACCGGTGCCACCCATAACCTGCTGGGGAATCTTGCCTTCTTCGTCCTGCCGGTGGCAGCCGTGCTGGTCACGCGAGCGGTGGCCCGGGCCACCGGACGGGAGACTCCGGTCTGGCTGCCCGCCGCCGCCGGTTGGCTGCTCGTGGTGACCTCCGTCCTGGTGCTGGCCGGAGACGGTGTCGGTCTCTTCGGCCTGGCCCAGCGGGTCTACCTGGTCAGCGCCATGGGCTGGACCGCCCTGGTGGCGAGCTGGGTCTGGCGTCCGAAGACCTGACGGCTGCCGGCGCGCGGTCGGGACACGGTCGGGACACCAGGAACCGTCTCCGGTGTCCCACGTTTCCAGGGTCAGCGCAGCGCGCGGGCCTGCTCCTCGGCGACCAGGCGTTTGCCGAGGTCGCCGAAGGTGACGTCGACCGCGGCGTGCGCGGCCTCGGCGAGGTCGCTGCGTCGGGCGTAGGCGTCGAAGTCGGCGCGCTTGCCGGCCAGCAGATCGGTGATCCGTTCGTCCACGGTGTCGACGGCGAGCAGCCGGTGCACCTGGACCGGACGCACCTGACCCATCCGGTGGGCGCGGGCGATCGCCTGCTCCTCGCTGGTCGGAGTGAGCTGTGGTTCGCACAGCACGACCACGGACGCGGCCTGCAGATTGAGACCGATGCCGGCGGCCTGGATCTGCGCCAGGAGGACGGCGGGCCCGGGGTGTGCGGTGAACGCGTCAACGACATCCTGGCGTCGAGTGGGTGGCACGGCACCAGTGATCGGCCCGAACACCGTGTTGCCGGCGACCGTCCCGGCCCACCCGAGCACGTCCAGGAAGAACGAGTAGACCACCACCTTGAGCTGGTTCGCGGCCGCCTCGGCGAGCAGTTCGCGCAACCGGTCGAGCTTGGCGCAGGCCGGCTCTCCGAACCCGGCGCGACGGATCTCCATCAGGTTCCCGCCCCGGACGGCCGCGGCGTAGCGCACCTCGTCCTGATCGGTGAGGTAGACCCACTCGGCGATCTCCTGCCGGGGCGGCAGCTCGATCAGCACGTCCTCGGAGTTGCGCCGCAGATAGACCGGCGACACCTGACGCCGGAAGGTGACCGAGCCGGCGGGCAGCCCGTCCGGGGGCACCAGATCCGATTGCAGGTAGCGGATCAGGTTCGCGAACTCGTCGACGTTGTTCTCCATCGGGGTGCCGGTCAGGAACCAGACATGGTCTGCCATCCCGGCGAGCCGCCGGATACTGCGGGAACGCGCGGTTGCCGGGTTCTTCACGTAGTGCGCCTCGTCCACCACCAAGGCCGCCAGCCGGAGGTCGTAGGGCAGTTCCAGCCGGCGCAGGGTGTCGTAGGTGGTGATGCCGATCGGGCCCTCGGCCAACCACTGGCTGACCTCGTCCTGTCGGTCGGGACCGTGCAGGGTGAGCCCGGGCAGGTACGTCCGGCGTTCCACCTCCCGCTCCCAGTTCGCCATCACCGAGGCCGGGCAGACCACCAGCACAGGTCCGCCGTCGAAGGTCCGCAGGTGGCAGGCGGCGGCGAGTGCCTGGATCGTCTTGCCCAGGCCCATCTCGTCGCCCAGGATCACTCGGCGGCGGGCGAGTGCGAAGCGCGCGCCGAAGGACTGGTAGCCGCGCAGATCGACATTGCGCAGCCGGTCGTCCAGCGGCTGCGCCTCGACATCGGCCACCACGTCGGCGGTGAGGAACCCCCGGCCGGCGTCGGCGGGGACGCCGGTCGCCACGAACTCGCTGAGCAGTGCGTAGTAGTCGGCGGCCCGCCGCTCGAAGCCGGGCCAGGGGTCGGCGATCGGCTGGCGTGCCGCCTGCTGCAGCCGGTCGATCCGCGCGGCCAGGCGCCGGTCGTCCGCCTCGGTGAGCAGGGAGCGCAGCCGGTCGGTCGCGGCCAGCGCCGCGTCGCGATGCTGGTTCCCGGTGAACCACCACCGCACCGGGTTTCCGGCCGGACGCGCGGTGGCCAGCTCGGCGGGCAGCCGGACCACCAGGTCCTGCAGCTGATCGCTCAGGCCGGCCGACTCCCGCCGCAGCAGGTCGTAGCGGTCGAGCGCCCGCAGCAACGCCGTCGCGGCGGCATTGGAGGGATCGAGCGCGATCCGGAACCGGGTCTCCTCCGCGACGCCGGCCCGGACGACGTCCGCCGCGGCCCGCAGCGCCCGGGCGGAGGCCTTCCCGATGCCGGGCAGCCTGGTGAGCGCGGTCTCGTCCGGAAGTTGGCCGATCGTGGTGTAGCCGGCGGTGAGCAGGGGAGCGAGGTTCAGCCTGCCCTGCGAGGCGCCGCGCAGGGTCTCCAGCGGCATCCCCGCCAATGCCTGGTCGACCAGCCCGGCCAGCACCTCGGCGTGCCGCGCCGGGATCGCGGCGCGTGCCCGCTGCAGCAGTCCGGTCGCGTCGGTGACCCGCCGCGCCAGCGCCCTCGCGGCGCGCAGCACCCGTCCGGCGGCGGCGCGCGAACTGGGCATCCGCACACGCTAGCCGACGCCCCCCGTCGTGCGGGGAGACCTGAGCCTGGACGCGGTCGTGACCAGCGCGGACGCCCGTCCTCGTGTGAGTGGACACCGGGAATCGCCTCCGGTGCGCCGGCTCCCCGGCTTCGAGCTGTCCCCCAGCGGATCCGCCGCTACGGACGGTGGGCGGTCACGAGGCGAAGCGGCGGACGAAGTTGGACAGCACCCGGTGCTGTTCACCGTTGACCGCCGAGGACTGGGCCATGGCGATCAGGTCGTCGAGCTCGGACGGGGCGAAGTAGCCGGCGTGCTGGTAGATCCGCATCCTGGCGGCCAGGTCGTCGGCATCCAGTTCAGGGTGGAACTGGGTGACATAGACGTTGGCGCCCACCCGGTACATCTGGACCGGGCAGTCCACTCCGGTGGCCAGCAGTTCGACCCCGGGCGGCGTGCCGTTGCAGGCCTCCTTGTGGCCGACGAAGGCGTGGAAGGTCTCGCCGATGCCCTGGAGCAGGGAGTCCTCCCGGCCCGCCGCGGTGAGCGTCACCGGGACCGCTCCGACCGGCTCGGAGTAGGTGCGATCGACCGCGCCGCCCAGGTGGGTGGTGACCGTCCCCACCCCGTAGCACATGCCCAGGAAGGGGAAGTCGGCGTCGACCACGCGATCGACCACCGCGGCGAGCTCCGCCTCGACCCGGCGCTGGGTCTCGGACTTGATCTCGTCGGAGATGTTGAACGAGCTGCCGCCCAGGAAGATGCCGGAGTAGTTCTCCAGCTCGACCGGGCCCAACGGTTCGCTCTCCACCCGGCGGTGCTCCAGCAGGTCGGGTGTCAACCCGGCGTGCCGCAGCACCGACTGGTACTCCGCGGCGGCGGCCTGGTCGTGATCACGGGTGGCGAGCAAGAGGAAGGGCTTCACGCCCGACACAGTAGTGGTTGCGGCGTCCAGGGTGCGTCGGAGAGTCGATCTGACCCGGGCCGGAAGATCAGGGTTCTTCCGGATATGACGGCGGCCACAGATCGGCGTAACGTGATCCGGCTATGCATGACTTCCCGCCCACCGTCGACGCCTATACGGCGACCGCGACCTCACGGCCTGATACCCGTAGTCCCTCCGCCTTCCTGTGGTGGATGCTGCGGCAGCAGCCGGACGTGATCGCGGTCAATGTGCTGTTCGGGTTGCTGTGGATGTTGCCGGGGACCCTGAGCCCTTTTCTACTCGGGAAGGTGATCGACACCGGCATTCTGCGTGGGGATCTCACCTCCACCCTCGGCTGGGCGGGATTGCTCACCGTGGTGGTGTTGTTCGGCGCTGTCGGAGGGATCGCTCAGCACACCATGGCGGTGCGGGGCTGGCTGATCGCGCTCTACGGGACGCAGAAGCTCGTCGTCCGCAAGGCGGGCCAGCTGGGCCACGTCCTCTCCCGCCGGCTGCCGACCGGCGAGGTGCTCAGCATCTCGTCCTCGGACTCGGACACCTTCGGCGCGGTGTTCGAGGTCTTCTGCCGGGGGATCTCGGCGCTGTTCGCCTTCTTCCTGATCTGCGGGCTGATGTTCACCACCTCGCCGGAGTTGGGCTGGGTGGTGCTGATCGCCGCGCCGCTGCTGGTGGGGGCGACCTCGCCGGTGCTGCGTCCGCTGAACGCCGCACAGACGGCCGAGCGCACCCAGAACGGTGAACTCACCTCGATGGCCACCGACATCGTCTCCGGGCTGCGCATCCTGCGCGGCATCGGCGGCGAGGCCACCTTCGGCTCGAACTACGCCCAGCAGTCCCAGCGGGTCCGCCGGCTCGGGGTGGTCACCGGCACCTGGCAGGCGCTGGCCGAGACCCTCGGCGTGCTGCTCGCCGGGCTGCTGCTGGTGACCCTGGTGTGGCTCGGCTCGCACCAGATGATGGCCGGCGAGCTGACCGTGGGCCAGCTGATCTCGTTCGTGGGCTACGCCGTCTTCATGGTGTGGCCGCTGCAGACCTTCTTCGAGTTCGCTCAGAAGTGGGTCAGGGGGCTGGTGTCGGCCCGCAAGACGATCGCCCTGCTCGACACCGACCTGCCGTTGGCCGAGGGCGCCGCGCCGCTGGGGCCGTCCCCGCGACTGCACGACCTGGCCTCGGGATTGATCGTCGAGCCGGGGCGCTACCTGGCCGTGGTGAGCGCCGACCCGGAGGAGGCCGCCGCCCTGGCCGACCGGCTGGGACGCTACCTGCCCGGCGCCGCCCCGGTGGTCGACCTCGACGAGGATCTGAAGGGTCGCGCGGCCCGTCGCGCCCGCGCCGAGCGGGATGCCCGCCGGGCCGCAGCGGCGGCCGCCGACGCCGAGACCGGGCGTTCGCAGTGGGGCGTCGAGGCGGACGGCGTCGACTACTCCCGGCTGCCGCTGGCCGAGTTGCGGCGCCGCATCGTGGTCTCCGACACCAGCAGCCAACTCTTCGCAGGCACCCTGCAGACCGCCATCGATCCGCATGGCTCCCACACCCGCGGGCAGGCCGAGGCAGCCTTGCGGACGGCTGCCGCCGAAGACGTCTACGCCGGCCTTCCCGGCGGCTGGCAAGGCCGGATCGACGAACTCGGCCGGGGCCTGTCCGGTGGGCAGCGGCAGCGCGTGGTGCTGGCCCGCGCCCTGCTGCTCGACCCCGAGGTGCTGGTGCTGGTCGAGCCGACCTCGGCCGTGGACGCCCACACCGAGGCCCGGATCGCCGAACGACTGGCCGACCACCGGCGCGGGCGCACCACGGTGGCCATCACCGCCTCGCCGCTGCTGCTGCACTACACCGACGAGGTCGCGCTGATGGAGGAGGGAAAGGTCGTCGCCAGGGGCCGGCACGCCGACCTGCTCGCCACCGATCCGCGCTACCGCCAGGTCGTCGCCCGAGGCATGGAGGAGGACGAATGACTCCCCCTTCGCCATCCCCGGCGATGCCGACCTCGACCGTCGAGCCCGTTGCGGCCACGGGCCGCGGCGGGCGCTCGACAAGCTGGATCGCCGGAGCTGCCCGCGTGCTTCCCGCCGCCGGCAATCCATCGCGCAGGCCCGCGCAGGCGCAACGCGGGGCGGCGCTGAGAAGGGGTGTCGAAGCCCCGTGGCCGGCACCTGTCGGCACTTACTGCCAAATAGCCGCTCTCCGCGACGCATACGTCGCACAGGTCGAGTATGTGGCAATTAGTGCACGCACCCAGGGCGAGGAGGAGCGGTGAGTGACCTGTTGGCAACCTCCGCCGACACCTGGCGGAGCGAACCACCCGCGCCGCGGGTGCCCTCCGAACTGATGATCGACCGCGGCCTGTCGCCGCGTGCCCGGCTGCAGGCGTGGCGGCTGCGTCATCGCCTGCGCCAGGAGCGCGCCGAGACCTACTACGCCCAGTCCCGCGACCCCGAGCAGGGGTTGCCGGTGGCCGGCAACGCTTCCGCCGCCCGCTTCCTCGGACGGTTGCTCACCACCCGCAGGGCCCGCGTGGCCGGCGTCATCGCGTTCAACGCGGCAGCGGCGATCACCGGACTGCTGGTACCCCGCATGCTCGGCAACCTGGTCGACCTGGTGTCAGGTGGTGAGGGTGCCGCGGCGGTCGTCGACGGGATCATCCTGGCGGTGGTCGGCATCGTCCTGCTGCAGTCGGTGCTCACCTTCGCGGCGCGGCGGGCGTCCGCGGTGCTGGGCTACGACCTGCTGGCGTCCGCCCGGGAAGAGGTGGTGGGAACCGTCCTGCGGCTACCGCTGGGCAAGGTCGAGGCGGCCTCGTCCGGCGACCTGCTGACCCGGATCACCTCCGATGTGTCGAAGATGAGCGAGTCGATCCGCTGGGCGTTGCCGCAGTTCATGATCTCGGTCGTGATGGTGGCGGCGACCATCGTGGCGCTGCTGCTGAACTCCTGGTTCCTGGCGCTGCCGGTGTTCATCACGCTGCTGGTGCTGTTCTTCGCGACCCGGCACTACCTCAAGCATGCGATGCAGGGCTATATCACCGAGGGCGGCACCTACAGCCGGATCAACTCGACCATGACCGAGACCGTCGATGGCGCCCGGACCGTGGAGGCACTCGGCCTGGCGGACCGGCGGATCGACGCGGTCGAGGAGGACATCGCCGAGTCGAACCAGGCCGAGCGCTACACGATGAGCCTGCGGAACCTGTTCTTCATCTGGTTGGACATCTCGTTCCAGTTCCCGCTGATCGCGGTGGTCATCCTGGGCACCTGGGGCTACTCCCAGGGCTGGGTGACGATCGGCCAGATCACCGCCGCCGCGATCTACGCCCAGGGCCTGATCGAGCCGATGGACCGGCTGATCCAGGTCTTCGACCGGCTGCAGGTGGGCATGGCCGGAACCACCCGCCTGCTCGGGATCGCCGAGGTCCCGGACGACCGGACCCCGGGCCACGAGCGTCCCGCCGGCACCGACCTGGAGGGACGTGACCTGCGCTTCGCCTACCGCGAGGGCACCGACGTGCTGCACGGGGTCGACCTGGACCTGAAGCCGGGGGAGCGGCTGGCGGTGGTCGGTCCGTCCGGCTCGGGCAAGTCGACGCTGGGGCGGCTGCTGGCCGGCATCAACCGTCCCCGGACCGGCGAGGTCGACGTCGGCGGGGTGGACGTGATGGGCCTGCCGCTGGACGTGCTGCGCACCGAGGTGGCGCTGGTCACCCAGGAGCACCACGTCTTCGTCGGGACGGTGCGCGACAACATCGTGCTGGCCCGCGACGTGCAGCTGAAGCCCGAGGAGGTCGATCCCGCGGTGATCGCCGCGCTGCAGGCGGTCGACGCCTGGGAATGGGTCGAGAAGCTGCCGTCCGGTCTGGACACCGTGCTCGGCCACGGCCGGCACCGGCTCACCCCGGCGCAGGCGCAGCAGATCGCGCTCGCCCGCCTGGTCGTCGCCGACCCGCACACCCTGGTGCTGGACGAGGCCACCTCGCTGATCGACCCGCGCACCGCCCGTCACCTGGAAGGCTCGATGGCCACCCTGCTGGACGGACGCGCGGTGGTGGCGATCGCGCACCGGTTGCACACCGCCCACGACGCCGACCGGATCGCCGTGGTGATCGACGGCCGGATCGCCGAGTTCGGCTCCCACCACGAGTTGCTCGCCCAGGAGGGCGAGTACGCCCGCCTCTGGCGCACCTGGCGCAGCTGACCCGGCCGCCAGCTCGGTCGTCCGACTCCGGTTTCAGCGCTCCCACTCACCGAGGGCCAGCCACAGTGGTCGAGGGCCAGCACAGGGTCCTGGCTCTCGATGCCGATGCCTGGCCCTCGATGGGGACGCGGGCGGCGGGGGCCTGATCTCGGGCGTTCGGTTGCCGGCGGAGCCGGCGCAATTCATCGTTTGGCAAGCAGTGACACGCCGGACGGGTCCCGTCCCATCGTGGGGCCGAGCCTGTTGACCTGGGCGGATGGCTCCGCGTAGATTCCGCCCATGCAGACCTGGGCCGGGCGCCGGATCACGCGCCACGTCGCCTGTTGTTGTTGTCTGTCCTGAGCACCTGCTGAGCCGTTCCGGCTTCGGTTTGCTCACGCCGCCTGAGTGCGGTGACTCATCCCACAACAGCCGCTGCTGCGGCGTCCCCAACCCACACCTGGAGGTTCCCGATGTCGGTCACCGACGAGTACCTGTCCAACAACGCCCGCTACGCCGAGAGCTTCTCCGGCCCGCTGCCGTTGCCGCCGTCCCGCCAGATCGCCGTGATCGCGTGCATGGACGCCCGGCTGAACGTCTACGCGATCCTGGGTCTCGGCGAGGGCGAATCCCACGTCATCCGCAACGCCGGCGGTGTCGTCACCGACGACGAGATCCGTTCGCTGGCGATCAGCCAGCGACTGCTCGGCACCAAGGAGATCATCCTGATCCACCACACCGACTGCGGCATGCTCACCTTCACCGACGACGAGTTCAAGCGCGGCATCCAGGACGAGACCGGCATCAAGCCGGAATGGGCGGCCGAGTCGTTCAAGGATCTGGACGAGGACGTGCGGCAGTCGATCGCGCGGATCAAGGCCAGCCCGTTCATCGTCCACAAGGACGCGATCCGGGGCTTCGTCTTCGATGTCGCCACCGGGCGCCTGAACGAGGTGTGATCCCCCGCCCGGCTGGTGTGCCAGCCCGGGTAGCACCGCTCGGCCGGCGCACGAACCGGTCGAGTCGAGTCGGGCTACCAACCGGTGTAGAAGAAGTAGCCGTAGGGCACCTCGACGGCTGGTGTGTGCTCGTCGCGAGGTCCGGTTCCGACTCGTGCAGCGGCAGGCCGGGCTCCTCGGGGCAGAGTTCAGACGACCAGGATCACCTTGCCGGTGTGGTCGCCTGAGGCAAGGTAGCGGTGGGCGTCAGCCACCTGGTCGAGCGGGAAGCGGGTCTCGGGGGCCGGCTTGATCTGGCCGGAGGCGATCATCGGCCAGACCCGCTCGACCACCAGCTGGGCGATCTCCGCCTTCTGCTGAACCGGACGTCCGCGCAGGCTGGTCGCGGTGACGGTGGCGCGCTTGGTCAGCAGGCGGTTCAGGTCGAGCGTACCCTTGCGTCCGCCCTGCAGACCGATCACCACCAGCCGGCCGTCGGGCGCCAGGGCGTCCACATTCGGTTCCAGGTACTTCGCGCCCATCACGTCCAGGATCACGTCCACGCCGCGTCCGTCGGTCGCCTCCTTCACCGCGGCCGGCCAGTCGTCGTGGTAGTCGATCGCCACGTCGGCGCCCAGCGAGCGGCACAGGTCCAGCTTGGCCGCCGACCCCGCGGTGGTCAGCACCCGGGCGCCGAGCGCCTTGGCGTACTGGATGGCGAACGTCCCGATGCCCCCGGCGCCGCCGTGGATCAGCACGCTCTCGCCGGCGGCCAGGTGCACCCGTTCGAAGTTGGACGCGACGGTGGCGGCCACCTCGATCACGCCGGCCGCGCTCACCAGGTCGACCACCGGCGGCGGAGCGACGACCTGTCCGGCCGGCACCGCCACGTACTCGGCATAGCCGCCGCCGGCCAGCAGCGCCACGCAGGGATCACCGACCGTCCAGTTCGTCACTCCCGCGCCGAGCTCGTGGACGTGCCCCGACACCTCCAGCCCGATCACGTCGCTGGCCCCGGGCGGCGGCGGGTAGAAGCCCTGCCGCTGCAGCAGGTCGGCCCGGTTGATGCCGGCGGCCGTCACCGCGATTACGATCTCGCCCGGTCCGGCGGTGGGGGTGGGGGCGTCGGCGAGCACCAGGTTCTCCGGCCCGCCAGGAGCAATGACGTCAACGATCCGCATGCCCCCAGCTTGGCACGAGCTGGGCGGGGGGACGTCAGAATCGGGTTGACGAGGTGGGACGCCGGGAGCCGTACCCGGCAGCCGGCGGCCCGGTTCGTCCGACCCGGCCCGGTACGTCCGGAACGACGGTTGCCACTACGATGGGGCGACCGGGCGAGGTCGCATAGTGGACTAGTGCAGCCGCCTTGAAAGCGGCCGAGTGTCAAAGCTCCGTGGGTTCGAATCCCACCCTCGCCGCCAGCGTCATCCACACCCGGGAGGTTCCGTGCCGAGCACCCACCTGATGAAGCCGCGTCCGCCCGTCCGCGCCTTCGGGATCGCAGCCGTGCTGGCGCTGGTGGGCGTGGGCTTCTTCATGGCCCCGGAGTTGTTCGGCTGGCACGACCTCCTGCGGGCGATCGGGATCGTGTTCATCGTGCTCGGCTTCGGCATTCTGGCCCTGGCGATCGTCGCCATGCAACGTATGAAGGTCGAGGTTATCCTGGACGACGACGGCTACCGGGTGATCGGCCCGTTCGGTTCCCGGACCGGCGGTTGGGCGGACGTCACCCGGGTCACCCGGGCCACCGGCCAGATCGTGCTCTATGGACGCGACCAGCGTCGCACCGTGATCGCCATGCCCCGCGGTGGCGCCGGTGACCTGGACGCCCTGGGTGCCGACATCGCCCGCCACCTCGACGCCCATCGTGGCTACGGCAGCGTCCCGCTGGGTGGGCCCGATCCGGGGTAGCAGTCGTTACCGGCTCTTCTTGTATCCCTTGGGGATGAAGTCGGTCGGGTTGTAGGCGCACTCGTTGGTGAGGTCGTCGCTCTTGGGCTTGGACGACTTGGTCGGCGTGGCCGACGGGGAGGCCGAACCGGACGCGGTGGGCGTGCTGCTCGGGCTGGCGCTGGTCGAGGGTTCGGTGTTGGCCTTGGTCGCTTCCTTCAGCGCGGTCTTGACCCGCTTCTGGACCTTCGCCCAGTCCGGGTTGAGGGTGCTGAAGCCGTCCTTGCCGTTGATGAAGACGATGCTGCGCAACTTCGTCCCCTGCACCCGGTTCGCGAGGGTGAGCATGGGAGCCACCATGGTGTCCGGGATGTCGGTCATCACGGTCTTCTCGCCGGCGGCGGCGATCTTCTCGAAGTTGATCAGGACGTTCTGCGGGTTCGCCTGCTGGACGACGGCGTTGATGACGCAGCGCTGGCGGCTCATCCGGTTGTAGTCGTCGTAGCCCCAGCGTCCACGGGCGTACCACAGCGCCTTGCGTCCACCCAGGTGCTGATCCGCTCCCGGCTCGATCCACTCCTTCGGAGGGATGTTGCGGTCGGTGTCCCCGCCGATCGGGATCGGCGAGTTGACGTTCACGGTGATGCCGCCGAGGGCGTTGATGATGTCCTTGAAGCCGTCCATGTTGACGGTCACGAAGTAGTCGATGTCGAGGCCGAGTGCCTCGCCGACCGAGATCTTCATGATGTCCTCGGGCAGGAACTTGGTCTTGCCGAGGATGTCCTTGGGAACGTACCTGGGGGCGAACCGGTACATGGCGTTCAGCCAGTAGTCGGGGTTCTTCGGGTCGCGTCCGTCGTACCAGCCGTAGGGGAAGTACTTGCTGAGCTTGGAGTCCTCGGGGAAGGGCATCCGGGCGGTCTGGCGTGGGATCGAGAACAGCGTGGTGGCGCCGCTGGCGGTGTCGATCGAGGCGACGATCACGGTGTCGGGGCGCATGCCGACCTTCTCGCTTCGGCCCGTGCCCGAGTCACCGCCCAGGATCAGGACGTTGAGACGCTCCTTCTCCGCCCAGGGATCGACCGAGTTGGTGATCGTCGGTACCGTCTCGCTCTCGTGGTCGTCGCCGGTCGGGGCGAACACGGTGGAGACCAGACTGCTGGCCGAATAGGCGACGTTCGCCCCCAGCGCGAGCGGTGCCGCGACCACGAAGGAGAGCCCGCCGACCAGTGCGGCACCGGCGATCCGCTGGCCCGCGGTGGCACCGGACGGACGCAGCGCGAGGTGGGTGGCACCGATCACGATGACCCAGGCCACGGCCACGACGAGCAGCGCGATGGCGGCACCTCGTAGCACCTGTGGGTTCGTGGCGAGCGAGACCAGCGCCTGGCGCTGGGTGACCGCGAATCCCACCAGCCCGCCGACCAGCAGCAGGACCACCGCCATGATCAGTGAGCCCGCGACCCTGCGCCCGGAGCGCCACAGGCCGAGCCCGGGGAGGATGGTGCCCAGCACCGTCCATCCGGCCGCGCCACCCATGCCCGCCGAGGCGGGCTCGGGTGCGAGGGCTCGCCGGGGAGCGCCGGCCGCGGGAGCGGCGTCCGACGCCTCGTCTCCGGCTGCGCGGCGGGGCTGGGCAGCCCCGTTGGCCTCACCAGGAGCGGAAAGGTCGGCTGACATGGATCCCCTATCACGAACGAGCAGGCAGATTCTACCCTCCGGCCCGAAACGCCCACGAGTCTTGTGCCTGCCACCCTCGACCCCAGGTTGGGGGAGCAAGCCCGCTTTGCTGCCGCGTCGCCGTCCCGGTAGGCTTGCCGCGCACTTGGAGGCGTCGCCTAGTCCGGTCTATGGCGCCCGCCTGCTAAGCGGGTTTCGGGGTTAACCCGATCGCGAGTTCAAATCTCGCCGCCTCCGCTGTGACAAGGGGAAACGCCCCTCCTGAACGATCATCGGGAGGGGCGTTTCCTCGTCATCTCAGGATCTAGTCTCAACCGGAGTCCATTTCCGGTCTCGGCAGCTGTTCGATTTTGGCTGTTCGTAGCCGTTCGGACAAGGCTGGATGCCCACGAGGCCGAGCCTTGCCGGGTGACGCTGACTGGGTTCCAGAGGGCCACTGGAACTGAGCCGAGACGATAGTCAGGAGGACCGGAGTCCGAGCCGAACGCCGTGAAGCTCACCATCCACGGCGCGGTCATCGACGAGCACTACACCGACCTGCTCATGGCCTCCACCGATATGCCACTGGAGGACGTGCTGGCACTCGATCGAGTAAAGAAGGGATGTCCGGTACCGCGCGAGGTTGCGGATCGGCTACGCCGGCAAGGGCTGATCGAGGGAAGGCGTCCGCACTATCCCAGTTTCGGCCCACGTCGCAGCTGCCACCGCCGAACCTGGCCGACTACGTGCGAACCAGGCCTCAGACCGACACCCACTACCTGACCTTGATCACCGACTTCCTCACCCGGAGCGGCGGCGCCTCCAGGCAGGACATCGACGTGCTCCTGAAGCCGATCCTGTCCGATGCCCTGACCGACGAGCAGAAGGCCAACAAGATCTCCAACCTGCTAGCCCGGCTACGCCGGGACCAGAAGATCCGCAACGAAGGATCCCGGTCTCAGGCGGTGGGAGGGTCACTACCAAGGACCCCGAAAGTGTCACCGAAGTCCTGCTACATAGCAAGGGCAGGTACTCGGACCGCGAGTCGAGGTGGGCGTCTTGGCTTTCTGGAATCCACTCGCTCATGGCTCCCCTCTGTGTCAAGAGGCGGCGGGGAGGGCTGGTCGTAGGCTGGCGTTGGCGGGTCCGGGTTGTGGCTGTTCCGAAGTGCCGGTGTGGGGTGTTGGTCCGGCCGCGCTGGAGTCAGAGTCGTTGCCCCGTTGCCCTCCCGGGCTCGCTCCAGCAGCGATGGCGTCGTGGAGCATGGTGCGGTACACGACGTCGGAGAGCCGGCGTTTGAGGCTGCGCATGGCTTCCATCGAGGTCTTCCCGGCGGCTTTGCGCCGGTCGGAATAGCTCCGGCCTTCGCTGGGGTTGCGGAGCTGGACGATGGCCATGATGTGGATGGCCCGGTTGATCTGTCTGTTCCCCGCCCGGGACAGCCTGTGGCGGGTGTGCTCTCCGGAGGACGCGTCGATGGGTGCGGTGCCGTTCCAGGACGCGAAGTGGTTCCGGTCGGGGAACCTGGTGATGTCCCCGACCTCGACCAGGAGCCGCGCCGCGGACGACGGCCCGATGCCGTTGAGCTGGGTCAGTGTGGTGCCGGTGGCTTTGAGGAGTGCGAGGAGCTCCTTGTTGGCAGCCTTCTTGCGCTGATACAACCGTTCGAGATCGGAGATGAGCTCGGCGGCGATCCGTCGGCGTGTCTTGCCGACCTCGTCGCGCGGTCGGACCCTGGCCAGCAGGACCTTGGCTTGGGCGGCGGACAAGTCCTTCTTCGCCCCGCCAGGGATCAGCTCGAGCAGCAGATGGTGAAGTTGGGAGGTCATCCGGGTGTGGTCCTCCCCGATCGAGCGGCGCCGGTCGACCAGCATCCGCAGGATCGCGAGCTGGTCGTTGTTCGCGACCGGCCGCAACCCGGCCATCCGCACCCCGACGAGCGCGATCGAGTGGGCATCGGTGGCGTCGGTCTTGCGGCCCTGGCCGGTGGCGAACACCCGGGCCCTGGCCGACAACTTCGGCGGCACATCGACCACCGTCTCCCCGGCCATCACCAGCCGGCGCGCTATGTGACCACCGACGCCCTGACAGCCCTCCACCGCCCAGGTCCGTGCCGGCCACTTCTTGGCGTAGCGCACCATCGCCGTGAACCCAGCCGTGTCGGTGTCGAACCGGCCCCGGCCCAGGATCTGTTCGTCGCCGTCCATCACCTCAATCGTGGCCGACCGCTTGTGGGGATCCATCCCGATCACAACCACGGACTCATCCATTGCCGTGCTCCCATCTCGAGCTGTTCGAGCAGGGAGGGCAACGCTACTTCGAGCTGGGCAAACCCCTCTTGAGCCACTCCCGCTCATCAGAGCGGAGCCCGAGGCTGCGCAGGCCAAATGAGAGCCAAACCAAGACAGACGTCACCGCCCACCCAGGCCAGCAGCCGAAATGAGAGCGACAGCCCCAGGCACCTAGATCGAGCCTTGGCCAGGACCGACCCTGACGTCAATGAAACAAGTAGCCGATGTGAGCGAGGTCATTCTTGTAATGTATATCGTTACGCGATACATTACGG